>JAITEG010000022.1 GCA_031282145.1 Spirochaetaceae bacterium
TCGGTGTTCATAGGCTCAATGTTTCAGTTATATACTATTTTTACGGAGGCCGGAAGTATCGGTCCGGGGGGAATTACTCCGCCCTTTTGTGGAGTTAAAAAAGAAGTACGCGATACCCCTAATCAAAACAGTCCGCTGCCCTTCCGGCATATTATCGAACCGGTCCTGGTTATTCGGGAATCTGCCGTTCCGCTTCCCGGAGAGGAGGCTGGGACCGGATACCGTTAAGGGCCACCCCCAGGGCCGCTTTGTCCCCCAGCAATTCCCCCAGCAGGGCGGGACGGATGGCGCATTGTTCCCGGGAGGGGGCGAGGGCTTCTTCGGCAACAACCGACTCCATGATCCGGCGGAAAAGTCCTTCGCTCCGGGCAAAGATACTGCCCAGAACAATACATTGGGGGTTGAGGATGTCTATTAAGAGGCTTATACCCCGGCCCAGGTAAAAGGCGCATTCCCCGACGACTTTCAGGGCATCCGCTTCTCCCCGCTCGGCGGCGTCGCAGATGTATTTTCCCGTTTCGTTCCGGCCCGTTACCTCGGCGTAGAGCCTGCTGAGCCCGCCGCCGCTGCAAAAGCCCTCCCAGGACCCCCGTTTGCCGTAGCCCTCGGGGCCGTCTTCGGCGATTCTGATATGCCCTACTTCCCCGGCAAGGTCCCCCGCCCCCCGGTACAAGCAGCCGTTCAGTATCAAACCGCACCCGAGGCCGGTACCGAAGGTGAGAAAGGCCATGTCCCGGCAGCCCCGGCCCGCGCCCCAGCGCCATTCCGCCAACGCACAGGCGTTGGCGTCATTTTCCAAAAAACAGGGGACCTCGTTTTTTTCCCGGAGCGCATCCACAATAGGCACCCGGTCCCAACCGGGAAGATTCGGGGGACCGAGAATCAGCCCCCCCGTGCTGTCCAAGGGGCCGCCGCAGCTTATCCCTAGGGCCCGCAGCCCCGAGGCTGCGGCAGAGTTGGCCGCGCGCATACGGCCGATGAGATCATTGATTTGGAGGATAACTGCTTCCGGGGCGCCCGTGGTAGGAAATTGTACCTTTTGTACGAGCCGTTCTTCCCCTTCCCAAAGGGAAACCGCCGTTTTGGTCCCCCCGATATCCACACCGATGAATAGTTCCGCTTCCAATTCCGCTTCCTCAAAAAAAGGGGCGCCCGGCTTCATTTTTTAGCAAATCATAAAACGGCATTTTTCCCTTGTCAAGCGAAATTTCACCCATTCAGCAGCGGGCTTTGAAATCCCTGATGGTTCTGATGAGGGCGTCGTGATCGTGGTGCAGTTTGAGGATACTGCTCCCCACAAAGATCCCGTCGGCGCCGGCTTCCTTTGCCATGGTAACATCTTCGGGGCTATGGATCCCTACGCCGCAATATACCGGCCGGCTGATCCCCTGCCGCCGCAGATACGCAATACGGTCTTTCAAGGACCCTTCGTTTGTTTTTCCGGCAGCCGGTTTTGCCTGCATATATACAAAGCCGTTGCTGTTCTTTGCCTGTTCCACTTCTTCGTGTTTGAGTTCAAACCGGACATAACAGCTTACCCGTATCGCGTCTTTCATCAGACGTTTGTTGATATGATCATCTTTCTGGCCTACCAGAATCAAATCCCGGAGTTCATTCTTTTCGCAAAATTCCAGAAACCGTTCATAGCCGATTTCCCGCAGGGTATCCTCGTAGAGCAGCTGAATAAAATGCAGCGCGGGCTGCTTTGCTTTAATCTTCGCTATTCCCTCCATATAGGCGTCATAATCGCCGCAATTTTCAAGGGCTCGGGCCATACGGCCGGCGATGTACTCGCTTTCCAGATACGGGTTTCGGCCGGGAAAATCAACCTCTATGGCGTCACAGCCGGCCTGGGCATAAATATCGGCGATGACGATGCTTTCGGCAATGGTTGGATAACCGTTAGAAAGATAGCAGATCAATTCCATTTTCAGACGTTCCCCCGGTTATCATAGATAGTAAGAAACAAATCCTTCATCTGTTCCAAAGAGGGGATATAGGGGTTTGTTTTGGTACAGCCGTCCGCCAGGGCCTGCCGGGAAAGAACTTCCCAAGAGGAGAGGTATCGATCCCGGTCCGGGATCAGGGCGGACAGAACCGGGGGAATGCCGAAACGATCGTTCAGGGAACTAACCATATCCCCAATACCGAGTCCGATCTCCTCCGCCACAGAGTTATAGATCTTCTCCGCATCCGTACTGTGCCTGCTGTTGAATCGTACCACATGGGGAAGGATGACCGCGTCCGCAAGGCCATGGGCCAGGTGGAACACGCTTCCCACGGCATGGGCCATGGAATGGACAATTCCCAGGGACACATTGGTAAAGGCCATGCCCGCAATCATGGAGGCGTTGAGCATGGTCTCCCGGGCCGCTATATCATCCCCCCGTTCAAAAGAGCGGGGCAGGGCCCGGCATATATCCCGAATCGCCCGCCGGCACAAGGCGTCGGACACATAATTTGCCCGCGTTGAAACCAGGGCTTCCAGTGCGTGGGTCAAGGCATCCATTCCGGTTTCGGCGGTTATGCGGGGCGGCATGGAGCGGGTTACCAGAGGATCGCAGATAGCGATATCCGGCATCATTTCCATGTTACCAAAGCCCTGTTTTTGCCCCTCGTTATCGGTGATCACAAAGGAACGGCTTACCTCGCTGGCGGTTCCCGCGGTGGAAGGTATACACGCCAGATGAGCCCGCCGGCGCAGCGCGGGGAAGGGATTGGCCTTCAATACCTCCTCAAGGGATTTGAGCTCCGGATGTTCGTAAAGCACCCACATGAGTTTTGCCGCGTCCATGGGAGAACCTCCCCCCAGAGCCACGATCAGATCGGGGCCGAAGGATTTCATTTCTTCGGCTCCGCGGACCGCGGTAGCAAAGCTGGGATCCGGTTCTACTCCCTCAAAGACCGCCGTCACGGCTCCCGCCTCCCGTAAAAAAGATTCTGTTCTGTCGAGAATCCCGCTCCTGCGCATGCTGCTCCCGCCGGTAACTACAAATGCCCGCCGGTAACACAAGGTCTTGAGAAATTCAAGACATCCTTCTCCAAATAGCAATTGGCTTCCCGCCAGTTTCATGGGTCTCATCATAGTAGATTTTCCTCTGTGTTTCTAACGATGTAGATTTTGCAGTACCCCGCGGACTAAATCTCCGGATATGGGATTGGTTATGATTCCGTCTTTTTTCAGACTGCTTCCTATAATCGCGCCGTCGGCGATGTTAAGCTGTTCATTAATATTCTTTGCGTTGACGCCGCTGCCGGCAATGACCGGGATCTTGACCGCCTTTTTTACCCTGGCGATCATCTCAAGGGGAGTTTCGGCCCCGATGGTGGAACCGGTAATGATGATGGCATCTGCCCCGCAGTCGGCGGCGTTTTTTGCGCTCTCTTCTATGTCCTGGGGTATCAGGTTACGGGTATGCTTGACCTGCACATCCCCCAGGATCATGATATTTTGGGCGTTCATGTTTTTGCGGTACAAAAGACATTCCCTGGCACAGGGATTAATTATGCCGTCGGTAAAAAGCACGGTATCCACGAACACCGGTATGCGTACAAACTGACAGCCGTTGATGCCGGCTATGGCGATTGAAGCCTCATAGTCATTAAAAGCGGCGTCCACTCCGACCGGGATGGTGATCTTCTCCCGCACTTTTGCTACCGCTACCGAAAGGGCGCTTATCTGGGCGGTGGAAAGCTTTACCGCAAAAGGCGTATCCCCCATGTTTTCAACGATGACCGCGTCAACCCCGGATTCTTCCAGGGTTTGGGCATCTTCGACTGCCTGCCTAAAAATCCGGTCAGCATCGCCGTTATAACGGGCGGTACCCGGAAGGGGAAGGCAATGTACCATACCTATTACAAATTTCTTTCCCACTCCCAATACTTCTTTTATTTCCATAATTATCCTCCAAAATATCCCTAAAGAGCGTACGGCTCCTCATGCCCTCCACGCTCCGTGTTTTTTTGAGAAAACCGGTATAATCCCTCCAGGGCAAGTTGGCAGAGCGTATCCTCCAAATTGGTCCGCGCCGCCCCTTCCACTTTTTTCCTGAGATTTTCCAGTACCGTAACGGCGGTCAGGACCGCGGTCTTTACGCCCATCAATCTGCCCAGGGTTAACATGCAGGCGGTTTCCATATCAATACCGGAAACCCGCAGGCGTTTCAACGCTTCAAAGACACCGTTGATATCCCTATCCCATTCGCCTGAAAACCGGGATTCCCGCATCTGGCTGTAAAATCCGTCCATGGTACAGACAATGCCGTTATAGGCTTTTTTCCCCGCGGCGGCAACCGTTTCATTAAGGGTATTAACCAGATCCATATCCGCTACCGCGGGATAGCTTTCTTCAACATAGGTTTTACTGGTAGATTCCCTGCGCATTGCCGCCAGGGGTATGATAAAATGTCCCAGCATGGAATCTTCCAGGGCCATGGCGGTCCCCATCCGAAGGGCGGTCTTCATACCGCACTGGTACATCTCCTCCATGGCTATCGCCGCCGAAGGAGATCCGATACCGGTGGAAGTCACGGTAATTTTAAGCCCTTTATAAGTACCCGTATAGGTATTGTATTCCCGTTTAAAGGCTATATGGACCGGATTATCCAGATACTGTTTTACTACTTCTACCCGCCAGGGATCGCCGGAAAAGATGACGTATTCTCCTATTTGGCCGGGATCGGCACCCATATATAATGTTGACATGTTATGTTCCTCCATAAATTTCTTTTTCAAACTCTTTTTGACGTTCCAGCAAAGCATCCTCCCGGGGCAGGCCGGTACAGCACCCTTCCTGTT
Organism: Spirochaetaceae bacterium; assembly: GCA_031282145.1. Classification (GTDB taxonomy): domain Bacteria; phylum Spirochaetota; class Spirochaetia; order Treponematales; family Breznakiellaceae; genus JAIRMO01. The sequence goes on from JAITEG010000022.1 coordinate 4,798, forward strand.
CAATAACGAAAGAGGACAGTACCGTTCCCAGCAGGGCACATTCCCGGACTGGCCGGCCTTTGTGGTATCCGTACAAAAAACCCGCGATGTAAGCGTCTCCTGAACCGGCGGTATCTATCGGCGGGCCGCGGTCACAGATAGGAAGTTCGGCACTTTCTATCTGCCCCTTGTTTTTGCAATAGTACCGGCTCCCCCGTTTTCCCATGGTAGTTATCAGAATCTCCGCATTGCCGTCAGTCAGAAGATCCGTCAGTTTAATATTGAATGTTTTTTCTATATCCTCCCGCTCATCCTCGTTGGTAAAAATAATACTGCTGTAATAAAGCACTTCCTTTAAAAAATCCGGCGGAAAGGCGTATTTATCGGACTTCATTCCGAAGACCAGGGGCAGGCGGTGTTTTTTTATGCCGGCAAAAAATTCCCGATTGTCCTCATAGGCCCCCACGGTGAGCAGTCCCATGCCGGAAAAAATGAAAAAGGTATCGTCCATGGGCCGCGAATATTTACCATCCATGGAACCGGGATAAAACAGGGTAATATGCTGTCCGTCATTGTCCTGTATGAGGTAACACACCGAGGTCGCTTCTCCCGCTACGCGGCTTATACCCGCGGTGGGAAGGCCGCCCTGTTCCAAAAAATTCCGGAACCCGTTACTTTCATAATCATCCCCGACCCGTAACAATGGCAGCGCCCGGATTCCCAACCGGCAAAGGGCATAACTTATATTTACCGGGCACCCGCCATAGTATATCCGGGTATTGCTTTTGTTTGATATAAGAGAAGTGAAGCCAACCCGGGCAGGGCTTCGGATCTTAAGAATATGATCCATGCTGACATAACCGCTCACGACTATATCCCACCGTCTTTCTGTCACAGTTTGCCTTCCATCATTTCCTTATAAACTTCCTCCAAGGGCATAACCCTTCCAAGGTATTTTCGGATATCCTCCAGGTGAACCCTGTTGACCACTTCGGAATTGGTTCCTACGGCATCGCTGGGTACGATAACCGAATAGCCCAAGGAATGGGCATCCGTAACAGTGGCCCGGATACAGCAGTTGGTTTTTGTACCAACCACAATAAGATTCTCTATACCGTTCTCGCGGAGGATCAGATCGAGATCGGTTCCAAAGAAAGCGCTGTACCGCCGTTTTTGGACTATATAATCCCGTTCCGGATCCACCGGCAGCATCGGATCCAGTTCTTCACCGCCGCTGCCCTCAATGCAGCAGGGCCGCATCTCATTCAGATTCCGGTCCTTTTTTCCCCTGCGGTAGCGATGCTGGGTAAAAATGATGATCAGTCCCCTTTCCCGGCAGCGGCATACCGCCTCAACAATGCGGGGTAACAGTTCCCTGTTTTGCGGGTAAAATACCAGCCCCTCGGGATCGGTAAAGTCCTTTTGCATATCTACCACAAGCAGCGCGCTCTTTCCCATAACCGGTCCTCCCCTTCTTTACCGTATTTCCCGGATTTTTGAATTGCGGTTTTTAACCAGGGAAACGATGGTTAATACGATCGTCATAATCACATAGGGAATAATGTCAAAAAGGACTGCGGCGGGACCAACAAAGATTCCCATATTTACCGCCAAGGCCCGGGTAATGCCGAATACGAAGGCATAGGCGGAACTAGCCAAGGGATCACCCCGGCCGCAGTAGATCGCCGCAATGGCGATAAAGCCCCGGCCGGCGGTCATATTATTAGTAAACAGAGCCATCCGTTCCAAAGAAAGGTTGGTCCCCGCCAGGGTACAGAAGAAGGCCCCGATCAGTACCCCTATGTAGCGGTATCGATTTACCTGCAGGCCGAGACTCGTCGCGGCCTTTTCGTTTTCGCCGGTCACCCGGATATATACCCCCAACTTGGTATGGTACATCAGGACCACCATCAAAAAGATGCCGGCAAACGAAATATACGTTGTCAGGGGATGTCCGCTCAGCATAGATCCCAGGATGGGTATGTCCCGTACCAAGGGAATAGAAATCTTGATATCGGTCACGTTGAACCAGGTCAGCCTGATGTTGGCCATGGACATTCCCTGCATAATAAAACCTGCCACGGCAGGTACCAGTATGTTTATCGCAAGGCCGATGACGATTACATTGCCCCGCCGGGTGATACCCATATAAGAAAATACCAGTCCCAAAACCGCAGAAGAAACAAAAGCCGCTATATACCCGAGAACCAGATTTCCGGTCAGATAGGCTATGAGCATGACCATAAAGGCCGCGGACAACATAAAGCCCTCCAAGGCTATGTTCAGCACATTGGCCTTATAGGCAAAGACCCCTCCCAAAACACAAAGCAAAATCGGTGTCGAATGATAAATCGAATCGTAAAGGATGTTGTCAAAAAGCCCCATCACGCCGTCTCCATCCTGCCGGTTTTGCGGCGCTTTATATGCTCCCAAATCCCGAAGCGTTCATTGATAAAACGGATTGCCAGGAATAGAATAATGAGCCCCTGGATTACCGTCACAATTTCCTTGGGAACTGAGGTATACATATTGATTTTGTCCGCACCGGTTTTAAGGGCCGCGTAGAGGATCGCCGCGATTAAAATGCCTACCGGCGAATGACGTCCCAGCAGGGCAATGAGCATCCCGTCCCAGCCGAGGCCGGGGCTGCCGGAAAATGCGAGGGTATAACGGTACTGCTCACTGAGCATATTCCCCGCCCCGGCCATGCCCGCCAGGGCGCCGCTCAGGGCCATGAGGATGAGGATTTTTCGGCGGGTACGGATACCGACGGCTTCGGCAAATACGCTATTACTGCCCAGTGCGTGTATTTCATACCCCAGCGTGGTCCGGCTCATGACAAACCAGAGAATTAAAAATACCGTCAGGGCAAGAAAGGCAAATACCGTAAACCGGGAAGGACCCAACCTGAGGAACATAGCGCTGTTTGCGATAATAGGGGTCCCCACAAAACCGATGGATTTATCACAGAAAGGACCTGAGGCAAGATACTCCAACAGCTTGGCCATTGCATAATTCAAGGTAAGGGTTACCACCATCTCATCCACCCGGAAACAAGCCTTGAGCGCCGCCGGTATCATGGCGAACAGAACCCCAAAGGACATCCCGGTAAGGATGCAAAGCAGTTTATGCAAGACCGGATTGGCAACCGGCAGAAAGGCGCCGATCACGCCGGCAAAAAACCCTCCCAGTAGCATTTGGCCCTCAACCCCCATATTGAAAATGTTGGCCTTAAAGGTGACGGCGATTGCGAATCCGGTTAAAACAAGGGGAGAAGCGTAATGCAGGGTATCCAAAAAGCCCCGGATCGAGAAGAGGGATTTACCCATCATGATGCCGTAAACCCTGAAGGGATTCTCCTTCAAAAAAAGAATGATCATGCCGCCGATGAAAAACGCCAGCAATACCGGCAGCAGGGAATTAAAAATCCGTGCGCTTATGCGGAGTTTATTCATGACCCCTCTCTTTGCCGTTCCCGGTTCCTGCCATGAGCAGTCCTATTTCTGAAACGGAGGCATTCTTGGCTTCCATCTCACCCACAATTTCACCTTTGTACATCACCGCTATCCGGTCAGAAAGGCTCATGATCTCGCTCAACTCGCTGGAAACCAGCAGCACCGAATAACCGGCATTGCGGAATTTAAGCAGTTCCTTGTGTATAAATTCTATAGAACCCACATCAACGCCCCGGGTAGGCTGGCACGCGATAATCATGATGGGCCGGCTTTCAAATTCCCGGGCAATGATGATCTTCTGGGCGTTTCCGCCGGAAAGCTGGGAAACGGGTCCTGCCACATCGGCAAGGCGTATATCATATTTCTTGATATACGCGGCACAGCGTTTTGCGATCTCCCTTTTCCGGAATATCCCGGCAATGCATATTTCTCTGTTGAAATGTCCGGCGATACAGTTTTCCGCAATGCTCATATCCGCACAGAGTCCCTGGGCATACCGATCCTCGGGGATGATACCGATACGGTTTTTCCGCAGTTCATCGGGCCATGCATTGGTAATATCAGTCCCCGTAATTTTTACCGTGCCGCCGGTGGCAGCCATCAACCCGGTAAGAACCTTAACCAGTTCTATCTGCCCGTTCCCCTCAACCCCGGCGATGCCGAGGATCTCCCCCCGGTGTACCTCAAAGCTGATGTTTTTAAAGATCTGTTTACCGTATTCGTTAACGGTGCAAAGGTCCTTTACCCTATAAACAATATCGTCGCCGGGCATTGTTTCCGAGTCATTCTTGACCGTCAACACCACATCCCTGCCGACCATCAGCTGAGCAAGTTCCCTTTCGTTCGTTTCAGAGGTCTTAAGCCTGCCGACTACATTGCCTTGCTTGATAACATCCACACTATCACTCAGGGCCATGACTTCCCGCAGCTTGTGGGTTATGACTATTATGGTCTTGCCTGCATCCCGCATGGTTTTGAGGGTTACAATAAGCCGGTCCACCTCTTGGGGGGTCAGTACCGAAGTAGGTTCATCAAGGATAAGAATCCGAACATTCCGGTACAGCATCTTGAGGATTTCAACCTGCTGACGCATGCCGACGCTTATATTTTCCACCCGATCACCGGGATCAAGCTGAAATCCGTATCGGTTAATCAGATCCCCAACCGTCCGCCGTTCCTCCTGCCGGTCGATAACCGGTATCTTCCGGCCGAACCATTTTTTTGATATTTCTATTCCAAGGAGGATGTTTTCATAGACGGTCATGCTGGGGACCAGCATAAAGTGCTGATGTACCATGCCGATGCCGTACCCAATGGCTTCCAAAGGACTGGTAAATTTTACCTCTTCCTCGTCAATCAGAATTTTGCCGGCGGAGGGTTTTAATTCCCCGTAGAGCATATTCATCAGTGTGGTCTTACCGGCGCCATTCTCTCCAACGATGCACTTGATTTCCTGCTTTTCTACCGCGATATTAATTTTGTTGTTCGCAACAAAATTATCGAATCTTTTGGTAAGATCCTGGGTACGGATGATACTCATGGCATCAGCACCTTTTGCTTATCTAATCCTTACATTTGGACAGCCTGCGGGATTAAAGATTTCACCGATCTGGGCGTTTACAATCTTGATTTTTCCGGAAGCAATGTCCTTTGCAACGTCCTTGAGTTTACCGGTCAGCTCGTTCCACTTGGCCTCGTCCTTAATAGCCCTGCTAATTTCACTCAGGTCGGTAATACCGGTAGCGCCGGAACCCAAATCGTAGGTCTGGAGATTGTTCATGTTGCCGATACTACCGTCCGCCAGAGCCCGGGTAATGACCGAAACAGGAACATTGGTATTCTTCATCACGCTGGTCAGTACATAACCGGGCTGCTGATTGTCCTTGTTTGCGTCCACCTGAATCGCCAGGCGGCCCGCTTCCTTGGCCTTGGCGGTGATACCGTCGCCCACAACGCCGGCAACACCGTATACCACATTGGCGCCGTTGTTATAGTAGGAACCAGCCACATTACTGCCGAGGGCGGGATCACCGAATCCCGCATCGTACTTGGCAAAGTAATCATAACTCACCCCCAGTTCAGCGGCGGCATGATTGATGCCCTCAATAAAGCCATAGGAGAAAACGGTAATCCCATTTGACTGGGTACCGCCGATAAATCCGACGGCCCTGGCCTGGGAAGGGGGAACGAAGTTATATCCGTCTCCAAAGAGGGTCCCGGCATTTTCATTAACCAGTACGCTGAGATACCCCGCGAGGAATGAACCTTCATGGACATCAAACAGTACGGAGATTACGTTTTTGTGAATAGGATTCCCGCTGGCATCCGTATTGGGGTTATCATTAAAGATCACATACCAGGTATTGGGATACTGTACCGCTATAGGTTTTGCTCCCCCGACCCCTTTTATCAGGGCATCAAAGTCATACTCAAGACTGAACACCAGGTTGTAACCCTCTTCGCCGAGCAATTCCAGAGCCGCGGGCACCCCATTGATCGGTTCCAGAATATTACACTCCGCCTTGAGTTCCGCCGCCACTGCCCGGGCGCCTTCTATGGCGCTCTGATTGTAGCCGTTGTCATTCTGCCCTGCGGCACTGCACACCACCGCGATACGCAGAACCTTGGCGCCGGAATCCCTTGCCGCCTGGGTTTCCCCGTTTCCTTTACCGCATCCGGCAAGCACCGCCGCCAGAATGAGGACTCCCGTCATACCAACAATTCTTTTCATGCTTTCTCTCCTCGTCTATTTTAAGAAACAGATACCGGCAGATTCCACCGGGAAGTTCCGTTCCTTAGTTCCTTATTTAACCTGATCAATATAAAACCGGAACTGATCACTCCGGTAAAAACATTTGAATGTTTCAATAGGCAGTTCCCGGTCATTGAGGATCCCCCAGGTGGTACACCGGAACAGCAGCAGGGGGATTCCATCATCCACATGGAGGTACTCCCGAATTTCGTCGTGGGCGAGTACCGCTTCTATGGTACGCTTGGCGTGTACTATCCGGACGCCGTAAGCTTTTTCAATGGTTTCGTAAAGGGAGACCCTTGAGAAATCGTTCTTTTCTATATTTTTGAACAGTTTGTAGGGCAGATAGGTGGTGGTGTAGTTTATCGGCTCTCCATCGGCGCAATAGATCCGTTGCAGCTTGAATACCTCATCCCCGGGGAACAAATTCAAAACCCGCAGCCTAGCCTTGTCCGCTGGGATCACTTCCGCGGACAGGACCTTTCTCGTCGGGACCATCCCAAGACGGATGATATCCTGGGTACAACTGGTAAGGGAAAAGAGGCTCTGCCCCCGGGAATCATCTTTTACAAAAGTCCCCTTGCCCTGAACCTTAACCAGGTATCCTTCCTGGGCAAGTTCCTCCACCGCCTTCCGGACCGTGATGCGGGACACATCAAACATAGCGATAAGCTCCCGTTCACTGGGTATCATTTCTCCAATTCTGAATTCCTCATTGTTTATCTTTTCAACGATAGCCTTTTTTACTTGATAATATTTGGGTACCGTAAAGCCCATCATGATATATCCTCATCATTATATTATGTCGTCATTACCACTGATATAATAAACCCTTATTTCGGAACCGTCAATAGTAGTTCTGCAAAAAAATTCACTAATTCATCGGATCTTCCCCCTACCCCCGGCCGCATATACCGGAGCGTTTGACAGAGCCCCCTTTTTGGGGTATCTTTATCGTAATGAAAAGATTGACCGGTATTCCCGCTTCCTCCGGTATTGTCTTAGGTAAGGCTTTTTTGTATCTGGAGGATGATTTTCCTGAACTTCCCCGGTATGGTATTAGAAAAGATCAGGTTGAGGGCGAATGGCGGCGGTTTCTGGATGCCAACGATGAGGCGGTCCGGGAAGTTAAAGCCCTGAATGACCGGGCGGTTCGGGAAATAAGTAAAGAGCAGGCGGCGATTTTTGAGGCCCAGCTCATGATGCTGGAGGATCCCGATTTTAAGGATCGGATTAAAGAGCGGCTGCATAAAAGCCTCAACAATATTGAATGGGTGGTCCGGGAAATTTCCTATGAGTTGATCCAAAAGCTCGGCGCTTCCGGGGATCCATACCTTCGGGAACGGGCCGCGGATATTTCCGATGTTTCCCGCAGAATAGTGAACAAACTTCTGTCCATAACCAAATTTTCCCTTGCCGATTTATCCGAAGATGTGATTCTGGTGGTTCATGATCTTCTCCCCTCGGAAGTTCTGTCCATGAACAAAGAACGGGTCAAGGGCCTGGCGATGGATATGGGGGGCCGTACTTCCCATACCGCCATCCTCGCCCGGGCCTTTGAAATTCCCGCGGTATTGGGCCTGTCCAGCGCCACCAAGGAGATCAACAACGGAGATACCCTGGTGATCAACGGTGGTACCGGTGAAATTCTGATAAATCCGGATGAAAAAAATGTAAACCAATACGAACAGGCTATTCACCGGTATAAAAAAACCGTTGACGGCCTCCTGGCCCTGGGGGAGCTTCCCGCCGAAACTCCCGACGGACACCGGGTCTCTCTTAAGGCCAATATCGAGATTCCCGAAGAGGCGGATCAGGTACAGCGGTTTGGGGCGGAGGGGATAGGGCTTTATCGGTCGGAATTTCTCTTCCTCGCCTCGGGGTATACCGCGGAGGAGGAGGAACAGTTTCAGGCCTATAGCCGGGTGGTCAAGGCCATGAAGGGGCTCCCCGTAACCATCAGGACCGTAGATGTGGGGGGGGACAAATTGCTCCCCGAATTTCAGGCGGCGGATGAAAAAAACCCCCTCCTGGGTTGGCGGGCCATACGTTTTTGCCTTTCCCTGCCGGAATTATTTAAGACCCAGCTCCGGGCGATCCTGCGTTCCAGCGTGTACGGTAAGGTGGGGATCATGTTCCCCATGATCTCCGGGGTTGAGGAACTGGAACAGGCCAAAGAACTTTTGGAAGAGGCCAAGGGGGAATGCCGGCGGCGGGGTCAGGCCTATGCCCCGGATATCCAGGTAGGCACCATGATAGAGATCCCTTCGGCGGCGCTGACCGCGGATATCCTGGCGGAGCGGTCGGATTTTTTTTCCATTGGAACCAACGACCTTATCCAATACACCCTGGCGGTAGACCGGGGGAATGAAAAGGTCAACTATTTGGCACAGCCTGCCCACCCGGCGGTTTTGCGGCTCCTGAAAAATACCATTGACGCGGCCCACCGGAGGGGAATCAAGGCGGCCATGTGTGGGGAGCTGGCGGGGGATCCTGCGGCTACGGCGCTGCTCCTGGGGCTGGGTTTGGATGAATTCAGTATGACCGCCTCATCCATACCCCAGGTAAAGCGGATCATCCGGGGGGCGGATCAGGAAAGCTGCCGGATTTTGACGGAGAAAGCCCTGAACTGTTGTTCCTATTCCCAGGTAACCGCTTTGGTGGACGAATGGATGGCCCAATCTTTCTCCACCAATGATCTTTCAGAAACCGACTAAAGAACCGGCGTTTTTTGCCGGGCAAAGAATGTACCGAATTTCCAGGCTCCTCGCGGCCTGTGCGGTTCCGGAGTTTATTTCATGGAATTTAACGGCGATTTAAAGTACCGGAACCTCCCGGTGGTTGTCCTCGTAGGACGGCCCAATGTGGGTAAATCAACCCTGTTTAACCGGCTTTTGCATAAACGCCGGGCCATCACGGATCCTACCCCGGGGGTTACCCGGGACCCGGTGGGAATGGATACCTTTATCCGGGGAAAGCCCCTGCGGCTCATCGATACCGGGGGGTTCAAACTGGACCGGGAAAGTTCCCCGGGGGATACCCTGGACGACCTCGTGGTGGGACGGACCCTGGAAACCATAGCGGAAGCGGCCCTGGTGGTGCTTATCCTGGAAGCCGGGGTGGTAACGGCGGAGGATGAAGAATTTATCCGTATCTTACGGCCCCTGCAGGATCGTTTGCTGGTGACGGTGAATAAGACCGAGGGGGGCCGCCGGGAGGCGGATGCCTGGAATCTCCTCTCCTACGGTTTTGAGGGGATCTTTATGATTTCCGCCGAACATGGGGATAATGTGGGGGAGCTTGAAGAGGCCATAATCTCCCGGCTGGATTTTTCCCAGGTGGAGCTTGACGAGGCCGAAAGCCGGCCCATACGGCTCGCCCTGGTGGGAAAGCCCAATACGGGAAAGTCCACCCTGTCAAACCGGCTTACCGCCTCCCTTTCTTCCCTGGTGAGTGATATTCCCGGTACTACCCGGGACGTGGTGGAGGGGGAATTTTTTTATAAGAACCGGCGTTTTTTGGTTCTGGACACCGCGGGAATTCGGCGTAAATCCAAGGTTACCGAAAATATCGAATATTATTCGGTAAACCGGGCCATCAAAACTATGGACGAGGCGGATATTGTGATCCTCCTCATTGACGCCCAGGAGGGACTGGCGGAACAGGACAAGAAGATCGCCGCCCTGGCCCATGAAAAGGGCCGGGGAATCATCCTGGTTTTGAACAAATGGGATACCATGCCAGAGGTCAAGAATAGTTTTACCGCCGCCTCGGATCGGACCAGGTTTCTTTTTCCCAAGATGGACTACGCCCCCATCGTGGCTCTGTGCGCCCTGGACGGCTCCGGGGTGGAGGAACTGCTCGCCACGGCAATACGGATGTACGGCCAACTCATCAAACGGGTTGAGACGGCTGCTCTCAACCAGGCCCTGGAACGCTGGCTTCTGGAATATCCCCCGCCTGTCGGGCCCCAGACCAGGTTTAAGGTAAAATATGCGGTTCAGGTGTCGGATAATCCTGTTCGATTTATCTTTTTTGTCTCCCGGCCCGGGGCGGTGGGCGAAGCCTACGTTTCCTACCTGCGGAACCGGATCCGCAGGGACCTGGGTTATTCCCTCGTCCCCATCGGAATTGAGCTTCGGTCTTCACGGTCCGACAACCTTTCCTCCGGAAAGGCCCGTTCTACGGGAAAAGCATCTTCCCGGCATCCGCCCTCCACAGGCAGGGGCCGGAAATGACTTCCTACGGGATAGGGGATGTGGAAGCGCTCTTAGGGCTCAAGGTCCACGTCATCCGGTATTGGGAACAGGAAATACCCCTGGTTCAGCCCAAAAGGGACCGTTTCGGCCGGCGGGTATACTCCAAGGGAGATCTCCGGGTCCTCCTCAGGCTTAAATACCTGCTGTATGAACGCCGTTTTACCCTTGAAGGTGCCCGGGAAGAGCTTTTCCGGGAGTTATCCGGTTCCTCGGTGGACCTGCGGGCCCATATCGACGCCCTGCGGTCGGAATTGCTGGAACTGTATTTCAGGGTCCATGCCTGGGAACAGCCGGCGAGGACTAAAAAAAGGGATAATCCCCCGGAATGAGAAAGGAAAGCCCCATGGAAAGGTATTTCCCGAAAACCCTGTTTCCCCCCCTGGGAGGCGATACCCGTTCCCTCCTGGAGGGATTTCCCGCGCTCATCGACCGGGTCTTTCCCCTGCCCCGGCGGTTCCGGGCGGGACTTACGCAGGAAGTGGCGGAACTTTCCCGGCTCCTTACCAGCGGCCGGGGGGAACGGGAGGGGGGGTATCTGGGTAAGCCCCCGCTGCTTTCGGCCTACCTCAGGTACTTTCTACCCTGGAATGTCTACCGTCTCTCCCGGCTGCTCCCGGCGCTGCCCCTTCCCCTGGCCGCCGGGGATGCCCTGACCGACCTGGGTTCGGGCCCCCTCACCCTGCCCCTGGCCCTCTGGATTTCCCGGCCCGATTTGCGGGGCCTCCGCCTTGAATTCCGCTGCCTGGACCGAATCGGGGCGGCCCTGGAGGCGGGAAAGACCCTTTTTTCCGCCCTGGCTGGAAAGGACCATCCCTGGATCATAAAAACCATCCGGGCATCCCTCGGCGCCCCGATCCACGGTCCCAAGGCCGCCCTGGTTACCGTGGTGAATATGTACAACGAAATTCCGGGGCCGCCGGCTCCGGGCCCCTTCGCGGACAAGCAGGCCCGGCTGCTTTCGGCCCTGGCGAGGGAAGGGGGTTCCATCCTGGTGGTCGAACCGGGGATACCCCGGTCCGGGGAATTTATCACCGCCCTTAGAGGCGCCCTGGCAACGCGGGACCGCTTTCCCTTGGCGCCCTGTCCCCATGGGGGTCCCTGTCCGCTCCCGGGCGGGCTTATTCCCGGGGGCCGGGGGAAGGCCAAGTGGTGCCATTTTGCCTTTGCCACGGAGGACGCCCCCGGGGACTTACAGGCCCTATCCATCGCCGCGGGACTCCCCAAGGAACGGGCGGTCCTCTCCTTTCTCCTAACCGGCCCCTTGTCCGCCGGCGCCCCGGCGCTTCCCGATTCCCCGCTCTTGGTACGGATCGTCTCCGATCCCTTCCCGCTGCCCGGTGCCGGGGATAACGGCCGTTATGGCCGTTACGGCTGTTCGGCAAAGGGCCTCGTCCTCGCCGCCGGGACCCGGGAAAAAATAGAACCCTGGGGACCCGGAACCCTGCTCCACCTTACACCCCCTTCCCGGGAGCAGCGGGACCCCAAAAGCGGGGCCCTGATCTTGCCCGCCGCCTGCGGGGTTTAGCCCGTCTGCGGGGAGCTAAAAGAGCCTCTGGCCTAAATTCCATCCCTGTGGTATCATACTCGATTATGAGCGATTGTATTTTTTGTAAGATCATCGCGGGGGAGCTTCCCAGCAAGAAGATCTATGAGGATGATGAATTCCTGGCCTTTCACGACATCACCCCCCAGGCGCCGGTCCATTTTCTCCTGATTCCGAAAAAGCATATCCGGAATATCATGGAGCTGGAACCGGCGGACATTGACCTCTTGGGCAGGCTGCTCAACAAAGCCCAGGAATTGGCTAAAGAACAGGGCTGCGCTGAAAAGGGAGCCCGGTTTGTGATCAATTGTAAGTCCAATGGGGGACAAACCGTGGATCACCTCCATATCCACATCCTGGGGGGCCGCTTTCTCACCTGGCCCCCGGGTTGAGGGAAAAGTCCTTGTTATAGTACTTCTTTTTTTACCAAAATTTCACCTTAATTTATTCTGATTTTCACAATCAATCGGTATTATTACGCCAAAGTTACTACAAAAGGAGGATTGTATGAGAATCGCGTATTTTACCGACACTTACAGCCCGGAAATAAACGGGGTAACCAATACCCTGTCCAGGCTTGGGACCTGCCTGGCTGAAAAACATATTCATCAGGTGATTTTTGCCCCGGCTTATGAAAATGAAGCTGTGCTTCCCCACCGGGAAAACCGGTATTCAGCTTACCGTATCCTGTACCGCTTCAGGGGGCTGAAAACGCATCTCTCCCCGAAGAGCCGCCTGGCTTTTCCCGCCTTCTGGGAGATTGACGAAATCTGCGATGACTTTAAGCCGGATTTGGTTCATGTAAGTACCGAACTGGGAATCGGTTTCCGGGGTATGCGTTACGCCGTTACCCGCCGCCTTCCCCTGGTAATGAGCTACCACACCAACTATGTCGAATATCTGCGTTATTTTTACCTTGAACCGCTCAAGCCGCTGTTGGAAAAGTACCTCTCCTGGTTTTACCATTTTGCCCACCGCGTCCTGGTCCCCTCCCGGCATACTTTGGAAGAACTTTTCCAACGGCAATACCGGAACTTAGACCTCTGGTCCCGGGGAATAGACACGGCACTTTTTAATCCCCGCTGCCGGAATGAGGATCTGCGAAACCATATTGGAAAGGACAAATTTATATTTCTCTATGTGGGCAGGCTTTCCCCGGAAAAAAGCCTGGATATGCTGCTCTACGCTGCCGCCGAACTTGAACACCGCTTCCCCGGGAAAACAGCCTTTGTGTTTACCGGGGACGGCCCCTATGCCGAAACGATTCAAAAACAAAATTTGCCCCATGTGGTTCTTACCGGATTCAAACAGGGCAGGGAGCTTTCGGAAATTTACGCTTCGGCGGATTGTTTCGTCTTTCCTTCAGGAACCGAAACCTTCGGCAACGCCGCCCTGGAAGCCATGGCTTCGGGTCTGCCGGTAGCGGGGGTGGCAAGGGGCGGTGTGACGGATTTTCTTTTCCACGAAAATAACGCCCTCCTCTGTCCCCAAGGCAGCCGGGAAGCTTTTCTGGAAAACCTGGTTAGACTTATGGAAGATTCGAAACTCCGCCGGGGCCTGGCGGAAAACGCCCGGAAAACCGCCCTGACCCGGGACTGGAACCGTGTCTTTGACGGACTCATAAACACCTACCGCGAGGTAATCGAGGAACAGCGAGGGCGGTACTGGAAGAGGGCTTCGTGAGGATCGGTTGCCTGGTGGACAGGCACTATTTAGCCGCGACCACCCGGCAATACCGCTTTTTCCCGGCCCGGAGGATCAGCTCCCCCTCCCCGTCCAGGTCGCCTTCGGTGAGCAGGACCGCGACGTCGGTAATAACCCGGAAGCCGCCGGAGCTTTCCGCAGACACAAAGGCCCCGCCCTGCTGGACCAGGCGGCGGCTCTCGCTTTTGCTGGGGGTAAGCCCCGCATCGGTAAAGAGATCCACCACGTTGTACCCCGCCAGAAACCGGGAGCGGGGCAGTTCCGCCCGGGGCATACCGGATTTATCTCCCCCCCCGCCAAAGGCGGCCCGGGCACCGGCCATGGCCTTGTCCGCCTCCTCCTTTCCGTGGATCAGGGCGGTTACTTCCCAGGCAAGCCGTTCCTTGGCCTCGTTGGGGTTACGTTCGGGGGCGGTGAGGGCGTCACATTCCTCCGGGGGCAGGAAGGTAAACATCAAGAGAAAACGCCGGATATCCGCGTCCTGCACATTCCGCCAGTACTGGAAAAATTCATAGGGACTGGTCAGGCCGGGATCCAAAAAGATCGCCCCCTTTTCGGTTTTGCCCATTTTTTTGCCGTCCGCGGTGGTTACCAGGGGGAAGGTCATGCCGAAAACCTCGGCCCCCTCGATGCGCCGGATAAGGTCCGCGCCGGCGACGATATTGCCCCACTGATCATCCCCGCCGATTTGCAGACGACAGCCGTAACGGCGGTATAATTCCAGAAAATCGTAGCTCTGCAAAAGCTGGTAGTTGAATTCGATAAAGGAAAGGCCCGTCTCCAGCCTGAGTTTATAGGCCTCAAAACTCAACATCCGGTTAACCGAAAAATGGCTGCCTATCTCCCGGAGAAAGTCGATATAGTTGAGGTCCGCGAGCCAATCCTTATTATTGGCCCACCGGGCGCCCTCCCCGTCAAATCCCAAAAAGTGGTCCAGTTGTTTGGTGATAGCCGCGGTATTGGCGTCGAGCTGCTCATAGGTCAACATCTTGCGCAGTTCGGTTTTCCCTGAAGGATCCCCGATCCGGGCGGTCCCCCCCCCCAGCAGGGCTATCCCCCGGTGGCCCGCGGCCCGGAGATGGCGGTAGGCGAAAAAGGGCACCATGTGGCCGATGTGGAGGCTTGAGCCGGTGGGATCGCATCCCACATAAAAGGTCACGGGGCCCGCGTCAAAAAGGGCCGAAAGGCCCTCGGGATTGGTACATTGCTGAAAAAAACCACGGGTTTTAAGATTCTCCAGAGCCTGGTTCATGATTCGCCTTCCTTAAAAAAATCGGCCCTTCTCAAAGGACCTCGTCATACCGGGGAGTATACCGCTATTCTCTGGTTACGGCAATGTCTTCCCAGGGGAAACCCCCACCCCCTTCAACCCAGTCCACGTATTGTACCGCAGTCCGGGGAGAACGGCCGTTGAACCAGCGTTCCCAGCGAAGGGCGTTTTCCCGGAAAGCGTCCCGGGTCCTCTCGTCCCCTGCCTTGAGGAGGCCCCGTTTCTCCGCGATAAAACAGGCGATCTCCAGGTATTCCTCCGGGGAAGGGGAGGTAAATATCACGGTCAGACCGAAGCGGTCCGCCAAAGAAAACTGTTCCTGCATGGCGTCAAAGGCCCGGACCTCCCCGGCCGCGGCGGGCCGGTCGGAAAACCACTCCTTTACCAAATGCCGGCGGTTACCGGTGGCATAAACCACGACATTGGCAGGCTTGGCCTCGCCCCCCCCCTCCAGCAGGGCCTTGAGGGTGGTAAAGGAATCGTCGGTATTTTCAAAGGAGAGATCGTCAAGAAAAATGACAAACCGCAAGGCCCGGGGAGCCAGGGTTTCGAGGATCGCCGGAAGACAGGGGAGATCCGGTTTACGCAGCTCCAGGAGCCGGAGCCCCCGGGGGGCAAACTCGTTACACACCGCCTTGACGGTGGCGGATTTTCCCGTTCCCCTATCCCCATAGAGGAGGAGGTTATTAGCGGGTTTCCCCTGGATGAAGCGGAGAGTATTGGAAACCACCAGGGAACGTTGGTCCCCATACCCCGCAAGCTGGGAAAGCTCCACCGGATCCGGGTTACGGATGGGGGAAAGCAGGCCCGGCGCTCCCCAAAAAAAGGAATGGTATTGTCCCAGAAGACCCGCCCCATGGGAGGCGATATAGTCTTCCAGGGCGGGGAGCGCTTCGCCCCAATCGGCATCGGGGGGAAAAATAACGCTCGGATCAATGCCGGAACATCCGGCCCCTTCGGCGAGCCACAAGGCCCGGGCGATTTTTTCACCATCTTCGGCGGCTTCCTCCAGGCCCTCCTCCCGGAGGAGCGCGGCAATATGAAAACCAAGTCCCGCCGTGTCGAACCGGGCGATCCTCCCCAACCGGGAGAGATCGGTCCGGGCCGCAGCCAAAAGCGGCGGGGAATCCCGCCCCCGGCCGGCCTCGACGGCCAGGGTAAAGGGGTTTTCGTCGCCCCCCGCCAAGGAGGCCAGGGCGGCATAAAAGGAAGTCTCCGGGTTATATGAAAAAAAGGTCCCGGTAAAGGCCGCCCAGGCCCGCAGAATTTCCAGGGCTCCGTCCTTTCCCTTTTCCCGGTCCGGAGCGAGAACCCTAAGGACCCGACCCAGGGCTTTTATCAGGGGATGTTCCTTAAGGGTAGAGAAAACGGAAAGCCCCGCGATATCCGCCATGACCCGGTAAAAGTCTTCGGCTTTCATGCCGGCGCGGTTTCGGCTTCCGCGGGAAGCTTTTCCCCTTTACCGGGAAGGATATCGGATTGGATGAGGGCCAATACCTTGGTGGGACATTTGGAAACACAGATCCCGCAGGAAGTACATTGGGTATAATCCACCAGGGGAATCCCCTTATCCATGGTGATACAATTTTGGGGACAGTTTTTTACGCAGAGTTCACATTTGATGCATCCCACTTTACAGGTTTTGAGGACCATACCCTTCTGGGGGTTGTGATTGGCACAGAGGGCCATGGCCCCGGTCCGCTCCACGGGAACATCCCGGAACAGTCCCTGGGGACATTCGGCGATACAGAGCTTACAGCCGGTACACTTTCCATAATCCACCCGGGGAAGACCGTCCTCCCCCCAGAAGAGGGCATCGAATTGGCAGACCTTGAGGCAGTCCCCAAAGCCCAGACAGCCCCAGAGGCAGAGCTTGGTCCCCCCGGCGGAAATCTTCGCCCCCCGGCAGCTCGGGATACCCCGGTAGTCCCCCTTGGCGGGGGCATGGTCCGCGGAACCCCGGCAGGCAAGGAAAGCCACCACCGGAGTTATGGAGGCTTTTACCCCCAGCAAGGCGGAGATCCCCTCGGTCACGGCCTTTCCCCCCACGGAACAACGGTTGGTTTCCGCCTGGCCCGCGGCTACCGCCGCGGCGTATCCGTCACAGCCGGGGTATCCGCAGGCGCCGCAGTTGGCCCCGGGTAAACATTCCCGGATCCGAGCCTTGAGGGGATCCTCCTCAACTTTGAAAAAGTCCCGGAAAAAACCCAGGGCTGCCCCCAGGAGAAAAGCCAAAAGGACGGCAAAAATGGCGGTGGTTACGATTATACTCAAAATAATCCCCCCTATTTAACCAACCCCGAAAATCCCATGAAGGCCATAGAAAGCAGGGCAGCGGTGACAAACAAGATGGGGGTCCCCTTGAGAAACGGGGGCAGCGGGCTGGTTCTGATCCGGCCCCGGATTCCCGCCATCAAGAGGAGGGAAAGTAAAAATCCCAGGGCAACCCCCAGGGCGTACACCACGGACTCGACAAAGGTAAACCGCTTGCTGATATTATCAAAGGTTACCGCCAGGATGGCGCAGTTGGTGGTGATCAGAGCAAGGTAAATTCCCATGGCCCCGTACAGGGCCGGAGCGGTTTTTTTAAGATAAAATTCCACCAATTGAACCAGGGCGGCGATGATGAGGATAAAGGCCAATATCTGGAGGAATTCCAAGCCCAGGGGCAGGAGGACAAAATGGTACAAGGGCCAGGTAACGCAGGTGGCCAGCACTGTTACAAAGGTCACCGCGAGGCCCATCCCTATGGACTTGTCCTCGTCGGTACTCATCCCGATAAAGGGACAAAGGGCCAGGAAGCGCATAAGGACCACATTGTCGATCAAAAAAGCTGAAATAAATACCTTAAACAGGGTCATGTCAGGTTCCCTCCGCCGTTTTGAGCCGGGACTTGATAAAGAGGTTCAGGGCTATAAAAAAGGCAAAAACAAAAAATCCCCCCGGCGGCAGGGTAAAAAACAAAATAGGGGTAAAACTTTCGGGGAGAACCGGAAAATTCAAAATCGTGCCGTTTCCCAGGATCTCCCGAATCAGGGCGATACCCGTTAATACCCAGGTATACCCCAGGCCCATACCCAGGGCGTCGGGGATCACGTCAACCGGGGGCTGCTTGGAGGCAAAGGATTCCACCCGGCCCATGATGATACAATTCACCACGATAAGGGGGATAAACACCCCCATGGCTTTGGAGAGGTCGGGGAAATAGGCCTTGAGCACATAATCGATCACCGTGGTAAAGGCGGCGATGACGATGATAAACACCGGGATCCGGATGGAATCGGGGATGAGCCGGCGGAAAAGGCTGATCACCAGTTCCGACATGAGCAGGACGAAGGTCATGGAAAGGCCCATCCCAATGCCGTTAGCCACATTAGTGGTTACCGCCAGGGAAGAGCAGAGGCCTATCATCAACATGAGGAGGGGATTTTCCCGGATAAGCCCGTTGGTGAATATCTTAAACAAACGCTTCATGGCGTTCCCCCTTCCACCCCGGTATGGGCGGCGAGCCAAGCCGCGGCGGCGGCGGATGAAGAGCGGACCGCGGCGGTAATGGCCCGGCTCGTGATGGTGGAGGCGGTAACGGCCGCCACATCCTCCTTAACCGTGAAGGGGTCCGCCACAGATTTTCCGGTGAACTGGCCGTAAAAGGTGATCTTCCGGGCCCGGTCCACATAATAGGTGGGGGAGGCGGCATTTGCCCCCAGACCGGGGGTATCCGCAATTTCCAGGATCTTGACCCCGCTGATTTTTCCGTCTATCCCTACCCCCACGAGGATCACCACCTTGCCCCCGTAACTCGCCCCGGAGGCCCGGATCGCCGCTCCGATAAAGGCATTGCCCCGGCGGATCCCGTACTGACCCTCAAAGGCAACGGCCCCGTCGGGACTGACCAGCTCACCGCTGATATCCTCATAACCCTCCAGATCGGGAAAGAGTTCTTTCAGAGCCGCCTCGAGGTCCGCCTGCTGCCGCTCCGCTATGATCTTCGCCGTGGCGGAATACACGAAGGCCAAACCCACACAGGCCGCCACCGCGTAAAGGGTCATGATCAGCCCCAGCTTAAGGATATTTTTCATAGGGTCCCTCCTGGAACCCGGTTGCCTCCGGCGGGGCCGTCTTTCTTCACCGGGAGGGGTTTCTTTGGGGGAACATACCCGTATTTTCTCGGGAGCAGCCGGTTAAGGAAGGGGGTAACGGCATTCATGATGAGGATCCCGTAGGATACCCCCTCAGGATAATTTCCCCATCTTCTGATAAGCACCGTGATAAGCCCGGCCCCCAAACCAAAGATGATTTTACCCTTGGAGGTCAGGGGGGCGGTCACATAATCGGTGGCCATAAAAACCGCGCCGAAGACAAGTCCCCCCCCCAGGATGCTGAACAGGGGATCCAACCCCAGGACCAGGGAAGTCACGAAGCAGGAGACGATCATGGCAAGGGGGGTCCGCCAGTCTATGGTTTTGGTTGCGAGGAGATAAATACCCCCCGCGAAAATACACAATATCGAGGTTTCCCCAATACAACCACCGTGGTTACCGATCAAAAGGGTCCTTATCACCGGCCAGTAACCGGGAGAAGCGGCAAGCCCTGTGGCGGTAAAATCCGAGCCCACCGCGGCGATAGCCTGGGAAACGGTTTGCCCCGCCCCAAGAGCCAGCTTGAAGATGCCTAAGGGGGTGGCGCCGCTTACCCCGTCGGCGAGAATCTTGCCGGGGATCGTCCAGGAGGTGAGGGCCATGGGAAAACTCATCAGGAGAAAAGCCCGGCCTATCAGGGCAGGGTTAAACACGTTGGCCCCGAGACCCCCAAAAAATTCCTTGGCGACCACCACCGCGAAAACCGCGCCCAGGGCGGTCATCCAGAGAGGAGTAGCCGGAGGAATGATCAGGGCCAAAAGGAGTCCGGAAACCGCCGCGGAAAGGTCGGCAGCCCGGAGGTCCCGCCCGGTGAGGAAACGGAACAAGGATTCGGCGGCCACGGCGGAAACCACCGAAACCAGAATGGTAAACAGGGCCGGAAGGCCATAGAGAACTATGCCGAAAATAGTTACCGGAGCCAGGGCGATTAGCATATGAGCCATGAGACGCCTTGAGGAAACCGGGGAAACCATATGGGGACTGGATGAAAGAAGCAGGGCCTTTTCTCCGCCCTTATCCGCTGGTACCATGAAAACGCTCCTTCAACCTTTCCCTGAAGCGGCAGCTCCGACAGCCGCGGTTTTTTGCCGTTCCGAGAGAAGGGCCTGCCGGGCCCGGAGGCGTTGTTTTCCCACCCTGAAACGTTGTACCAGTTTGATCCGGGCGGGACACACATAGGTACAGCTTCCGCACTCGATACAATCGGAAAGCCCCGCCTTCACCGCTCCATCCAAATCCCCGGCTTCCAGGCTGAGGTTCATGATCACCGGGGAAAGCCGGCAGGCGCAATTCCTGATGCAACGGCCGCAACGGATACAGGGTCCTTCCCCCGCCATCCAGGTTTCTTCCTCGGTCAAGAGGATAATCCCGGAGGTGTTTTTCTGAATGGGGATCCCGATGGAGGCAACGGACGTCCCCATCATGGGGCCGCCGAAGAGGATCTTCCGTAATATCCCATAATCAATAGCCATAAATTCCGCCGGGAGATCCGTCAGCAAGGTCCCGATGGGGGCGCGGATGTTTTTCGGCAGCTTACAGGCCCCGCCGCTCACGGTAAGATCCCGGTCGATCAAGGGTTTCCCCAGGGTAAAGGCTTCGGCAATGGCCGCCAGGGTCCCCACGTTCTGGACAATGCAACCCGCATCCATGGGGAGGCCCCCTGAGGGAACTTCCCGGCCGGTAAGGGCGGTGATAAGCATCTTTTCCC
>JAITEG010000029.1 GCA_031282145.1 Spirochaetaceae bacterium
AGATCGGCAATCAGCAGCGGCTTACCGGTCGCGCAGCCCATAAAAACCAACGCAACAAAAACAAAAAATCCGTTACGGAAAATCCTGGTCATCGTTATATTCCCTTTAATATTTTACTCTTCATCTTCGGGCTCAGGATCGAAAATAAATTGACTGCTGGAAAAAGTGACCGCTCCTCTTCCCTTGTCGAAATTGACTTGGCTCTTGAAGACCCCCGGCTTATTGTCCTGAGATCCCACCAGAAAGACATAGTAAGGTCCCGATCCGGACCAGGTGGAATTATTGATACCTATCAACTTTACCGGAGAAGTGCCCTGATAGATAGCCCGCGCTACCCAAATAGAATTAGCTATTTGTTGGGAATCCAGCCCATCATAGGCAGAGCTAAATACGTAAACTGTATAAGTGCCGGAACCAACCCCGGTAATCGTCAGCTCTCCCGGCGGTTTGCTGAGGCCGCTGTCGCCTGAGTTGGAGGGATCCAGCGCCGCATCGCAGCCTGAAAATCCAAGGACCAATAGAACCGCACATAACGCAAAACCGGTAATACTTAATCTTTTCATCACCTTCTCCCTATAAGAAACTGATAACCGAGGTTCAGCATAAACGCCGAACGCCGCCATACCTCTATTGGGCTATTCCCCATAGCCGTTTTACCCAGATCCATTCCATAACGGAGATCCAGGAAAATGATGCCCCTTCCAAGGATGAGGCCTACATCCCCGCCGATCATAAATCCCAACGGCGGGTTTGCATAGGGCTCTTCTCCGCCATAACTGCCGCCTAAGGTCATATCTCCCAGGGCAAAATTTAAATAAAAACCTGCCAATGGCCGTATAGCCACCGGCCCCAAGTGAAGATCCCACTTGAAAATAAGCGGAATCAGCAGGGATATTGCTGTGATATCATCAAACCCCTCTACATCTTTTATAGTGCCCCTGTCGGCGGTGAGTAAGATTTCGACCTGACCGATCCATTTGCCGAAATCCGCTCCGAAAAACAGCCCGCCGTTCCAGGCCGTATTTCCCTCTATATTTAGCCTGTTCAAATCGATGTCATCGGTATTATAGCTGAGAATTTTCATGCCGGCCATTGCCCCCAACAACAGCCCCCGCTCCGGCGGGACGCGCCTCCCTGGGGCCGCGCCTTCCGGGGAGGCGGTTGATGGGCCGCTCCCGGCCGCCGGCTGCTGCGGCGTTTCCCGGACGCTGCGGGGCTCTGTTCCCGGCTGCGGGGCCTCGCTGTTGCCGCCGGTCACCGGCGGCGTCGAGGAAACTAGCGTACCCCCCTCCGGTGGGGGAAGGGCTTCTGTTTCCCCCGCCGGATTGGGAATGGTTCCTCCCCGATCCGGCGCGGGAATCGTCGAGGTATCCCTCCCCGGTGCGGGAATGGTTCCTTCCTGCGCCGGTGCGGGAATCGTCGAGGCCCCCCGATCCGGACCCGGCACGGTGCCTTCTTGTGCCGGGGCGTTCTGCCCGGCACAACATAAAAGCACGCCCAGCGCTCCGGCAATAAACGATTTTGATTTCATACTTTTCTCCTCAGCAAAAATCGCTCACATCCCAAAAACGGCCTTGCGGAACCAGTGGCTCAAACGGACTTAGACAAGCCGGCGATCAATTCCTTTGACCCGTTGGAACTAATGGAATTGCCGGAACTGAGGGAACATATCCCATAGATCCTCCCTCACCGATATTTGGCGCATAAGCGGGCGCGTACTGGATGGCCAGGGCCGTACCGGTCCAGATCCGGTTTACCACCTCAATTTTTTCAACATAAATCGTCCCGCCGTTAGGATCCACTTCCTCTATGATAAGCCCTTTCTTCAGCTTGATACTTTCAAGGATGGTGGGCGTATGACCGGCCTCCACATGGCGTTTTTCCGTCGTTTCATTAACTTGGTCATTGTAATCTATCACCACATCGATGATCGCGTGGGCATCGAGTTTCTTGGCTTCGGCCATTAAGTCCCCGTAGGTGATGTAGTTCCCGGTCCAGTGATACTCCCCGTCCTCTCCTATTTTGTAAACCGATTGGCTTTGAAGCTGGATGATTCCGATAGCGGTAAAGTCTTTAGACTTAAAAACTTCCGGGCCGGTGAGTCCCCATCCCTGCTGGACGCCTTTCCAGTTTGAACCGGTTCGCAGTTCAATATCCTGTACGGGGATGGAGGAGAAAGAACCAATGTCATACAGCGCCTTATCCGAAGGGGGAATCTCCAAGACGATGTTGGCGGTGGTGATATCCGCCGGGATGCGGACAAGTATTTTTTCGTTGACCTGAACCGTCGGTACTCCGCTGATAGTCACCGTCAGGGTCTGCTGGCCCTCGGAAACCGGGACGGCATTTTCAGAGATAACGGCCTTGAGGCCCTGGGGGATGTTGGTAAACCAACTCGAAATGTCCGTATCCTGGGCGATGCTCTCCGTAAGCTTGGTTCCGCCAAATTTGATCCTGAACGTCTTGGGGTCAATATCCCGGTTGACCGCGCCCCCTACAATCACGGCCGCCATGTCTACGCCGTAAACCTCAAAGCGGCGGTCATTATTCGCCGGAATATGAAAGTCCCATGAGCGGTTTGTTTTTTCCCAGGGTACCCGGATCTGGATGGGCTGGTTGATCGTCTGCTCCGGAACGCCTTCAATGGTGGCGATAATCCGGACGGCCCCTTTGTCGGCGGCGTATTTTGCCTCCGGATCAAGGGCGTAGGCCGTGGCTTTGAGTCCCTTGGGGATGTTGAGAAACCAATCCGTTATATCCTCTCCGTTTTTTATCGGAATCTGAATAGAGGTCTCAATCAACGTGATCGTGATGTCCTTGGGAACAATTTGTGAACCCAGGGAACCGCCGATGATTTTGGTGTTTTCGTTACGAACCCATTCGTCTTCATTTTTGGCAAACCGGGACTCATCGGCGATCTCAACCTCCGCGTCCACGATGTCGATCAGGGGGAAGCCCACCGGCCCTGCGGGTGGTGCGGTAGTAGCACAGCCAATAAATCCGCAGAGCATCAACACCGCAAGCAGTTCCATCACGATGAAACGGGGACTCATGAAATTCTTTTTCATTTTCATTATGGTTTTCTCCTTATACTATTACTGGGCTTGGCTTTCGGCGGTTTGACCTTCTTTCCAGGAATTGAAGGATGCTTCCTCATCCGGTGAAACAAATTCCCGGGATCTGCCGCCTGAAAGATAGGTTCCGGGAATAGTCACCCTGATAAGTTCCCGCATCGTAACGGTGGGGGTCCCGGAGATATAGATCTTGATGGACTTGGCGCCCTTCTTGACCCCATGGGCCTGTGCCACCAGTCCTGCGGGAAGATTCTGGATCCAATCACTGACATCCTCCCCTTCAAGAATACCATTGGAGAAGGTGACCGATTCGGGCAAATCGATTATAATATCTACCGCTTCCCCTGGAAAGGGTACGCCTTCCCGGATTTCCTGACCCCTGACCCCGGAAATCGCATAGACCGGCGGGGGAAGACGCTCAGCCTCGGGCTTTAATACGGTGGCCGGAAGGGCGTAGACTTCGCTGCCCGCCCGTTGGGTATTGGGATTCCGGCGGGGCTGGTATTCCTGTTCCAGAACCTCTTCAAGATCCCCTACTTCGGCTACGGCCCTATTGCCGCCGGCATCCCGTCTCCCGTCTCCCTCCGATCTGCCGAGAGCAAAGGCCGGTATGCAGGTAATCGCCAATCCTACCAAAACGAACCACAATCTCTTCATTTTTCTCTCCTTAAAACAAATTGAAATGGACGCGTTTCTGATATTTCAAGCGTCCTGCCCTGCTAACAGGGGAAATCATACTTGCTTTCATAGCGTATACCAAGTGTTTTTTAAATCGAGGCTGCGCTAAAACTTCTTTAGCGTTAACCGCATCAGTCAATAAAGCTAATCTTCTTCAAATCAATATCATGGGGTTTTCCCGTGTCGGCGGCGTAACCTGCGGCCACCGCCAGGCCGAATTCGCAGCCATCGGGGAAGCCCAGCTTGCCCTTCCAATAGGCGGCGGTTTCAGGGTCGTTGAAGATCACCCGGGGCAGGCCCAGGATAATGCTGCCCAGGCCAAGTCCGGTGGCGGCAATGCTGATATTCTCCGCGGCGATTCCCACATCGGCGTCGGCATGGTTCTTGACCGCCAGGAAAAAGCACACCGGGGCATCATAGAAGATCTTGTTGTTTCGGGACTTGATGCGGTCCACCACGGCGCTTTCACCGGTCTTCACAAAAAAGGCGATTACCGCCTTTTCCGCCTCCTCAATAAGGGCCCGGTTTCGGACCACTATCACGTTTACCGGCTGGGCATTCATACCGCTGGGAGCGGCCAGGGCGGTCCTGGCCAGAAGCCCCACGGTTTCATCATCCACTTTTTGGGCGGTATAAGCCCGGACGGAACGGCGCGCGAAAATGGCGTCGCTGGTTGAATTGGTCATAACTGCCTCCTTCATTCCACTTTGAATTTTGCTACTTCCCGGACCAGAACCTCAATGTTTTCTTTGTTTTCCCCGCTGATGTTATTGACGGTGGTTACCGCCGTGTTGATCTGGTCCGCTCCGGTGGCCATTTCATTCATCCCGTTGGTGATTTCCTGGGTTACCAGCTCCAGGTTTTTGCTTTCATGTATCACCTGCCTGCTCCCCTCCCGCATTTCCGAGGAGCTGTTCTTGACCAGTTGGGTCGCGTCATGTAGCTGCCCGATGGCATCCAGGATCTGCTTGCTCCCCGCGCCCTGTTCCTCCATGGCGCTGCGGATGTTTTCCTCCTGTTCCGACACGGTTCTGACCCCGTTGTCTATGGCCTCAAACTTGTTGAGGACGCTGTTGGTGGATTTGGTTATTTTGTCAATAGAGTCTTTTATCTTTTTAAGCACCGCGGAGATGGTCTTGGACTGCTCCCCGGAATTCTCCGCGAGTTTCCGTATCTCGTCGGCCACCACGGCGAATCCCTTCCCCGCCTCTCCGGCGTGGGCCGCTTCTATGGCGGCGTTCATGGACAGCAAATTGGTCTGGCTGGCGATGTTTTGCATCACCGCGTTGATCTCCAAAAGCCCTTCGGACTCCCGGGCTATCTCCTGAATATCCGCGGCCACTTCCTGGAGGCCCGTGCGTCCCACCTCGGAAGCGTCGATAAGATCTTTCACGTTATCGCTGTTTTTGATCAAGGTTTGAGTAACGGACTGGATGTTGGCAAGCATCTCCTCAATGGCGCTGGAGGACTGGGAAACGCTTTCGCCCTGGCGATCCACGTGGTCGGAGAGCTTGTCGATGTTGACGGTGATCTGTTCCATGGTCGCGTTGGTTTCGGTTACCGA
>JAITEG010000111.1 GCA_031282145.1 Spirochaetaceae bacterium
TGGCAATTTCCGAAGTAATGGGAATCTTAAAGGGGAAAACGGCGATAGCCGTTTTCCAACAAGCAAAAAGATTGCGAACAAAGCCGTATTGGGGAAACCACTTCTGGAGCCGCGGTTACTGTGTCACGACGGTCGGGATGGACGAGGAAAAGATACGAAGGTATGTAAAGTATCAGGAAGACGCCGAGCGGCTGGACGAAGATCACGAACTACGAGACGGCCCCTTTTAGGGGCCTCTCCTCAAGCCACCACCTTTGGTGGTGGTTGTTGACTTAGAGCAAAAGATAATAGTCCCTTAGCGTCGATGATATGACTTGAAAAAACCTGTAATATATAGAAAAATAAAAATCGGCCAAAGTCTTAGATTTTGGAGGGAGGGTATATGAAAACAACGTTAAAAATTGAAGGGATGTCCTGCGATCATTGTGTACGGCATGTACATGATGCTTTAAAAGAAATACCGGGGGTAAAGGAGGCGATAGTAAACCTTAAGGAAAACAACGCGGTGGTTGACCATGAGGATACGGTAACTCTGGGGGCGATGAAATTCGCGGTGGTTGAGGCCGGCTATGAGGTGGTATAGGAGTTCTACGCAGGCCCTAAGGTCAGACTTCCCTTTGTAAGCCCTCTTCATGCCGGAACCGAAGCAGCAGATCCACAAAAGCCCGATTCCCCATAGGTGGATCCGCAAAATAGTAGAGATGACTTTTGCAGCGGCAATCGGAACAGCCGAAGGCCGGGATGGCCTTTCCCCCCAGATCGGCCAGGGCCTTTGCTAAAGAACATTCCAGATTGCGGTAAGAGAGGATGGGCAGGGCTTTGATGGTTTCCGCGTAGGGGGTAAGGTAATCAAGGTGCCAGTGTTTTTGTTTTCTGATCTTCCGCAGGTGCCGGTTTATCCGTTTTGAAAGGTTTTTTTGAGCGGAGCCGGCATAGACATACCAGCCGGGGGCGTAGAGCCGGGAGTCCAGGGACCCGGCGGTAATTTCCGCGGGTTCGGGGATTTTGAGCAGAATCAGGTAATTTCCCCGGTTACTTTCCGCCAGTTTCCCGTGGGAAAGATCCACCGAGACCGAGGCGGGGGACAATATTGCCATGCCTTCCCGGTTACAGCAAAGCAGGGCGGCATGGATATCCACCCCCGGTCTGCCCCGGACGCTGCCGTAACGGCTCAGAGCCGCGGCAAAGGCGGGGTCCGTGTGAAGGTTGGGGATAAAAACCCGGGGATTTCCATGGACAATGACAAAAAGTACATGGCAGGCATATCCCTCCGCCCGAAGAGACGCCAGCTCTTCCAGATGCTTCAGGGCCCGGCTGCTGGGGGCATCGGGGAACATGGCAACTCCGTATTCGATGAGGGAGCAGGCCTTTACTTCCACCAGATGCCGGTTCCCCTTCCCGTCGATGCAGAGAAAGTCAAACCGGGATGCCCCCAGGGTAAATTCCCGGTGGGTTTCCCGGAGGCCGGGGATTATGTTTTTGAGGATCAGGACTTCCGCCGCCTTATTTGCCCGGGCAGAAAAGAGGGGAGCTACTCCGTCCCGGTAATAAATTCCCGCTACGGTCCAGCCGGTCTTGGCTTTTGAGGATAGGCTTCGGGAAGACGCCTCCGGTTCCGGGGGAAAGGGCGCTCGTTGTTCCAGGATGAGTTTTGCACCGGGAAAAACAAATTCGACCAACCTCCCCGGATTAGGACAATGGCAGGGAATTTCCTCATCCCCGTCCTGGGCGATAATGAGGAAGCGGTTGGGACGTCTGACAAAAAGGGCCTCCCGGTGGTTGGTAAAGAGTCGTACCGTACCGCTTCCTGAGGGTATTTTACCCGTTTTTTACCTTCTTTCCACCGGAACCTCCGGCGATAACTTCCCACTGGGTGATGAGCATCCCAGCGAGCATGAAGCAAAATCCCAGAAGCGTCCAGGTTCCCAGAGGTTCCCTTAGGAGCAAAACCCCTCCTATGGCGGCAAAGCATCCCTCCAGACAGAGGATAATGGTCGCGTGGGCTGGGGGCGCGTGTTGTTGGGCCACTACTTGGAGGGTATAGGCAACCCCCACCGACCCTAAGCCCCCGTAAAGGAGGGGGATAAGGCTGTTTCCCAGGGATGTCCCGGGGATAGACCCAGAACTAAGACCGGTTATTAAAGCGGGAAGGCTGTGCCAGGAAAAAAGTCCCGAAGCATAAAGGGCCGGACTTACGGTTTTTACCCAGCCTCCAAAAAAGGGTTCCACCGCGAGGGCGGCGATAAGCGAAAAAAGACCACACCAGGCGAATTGTCCCGAAGAAAGCAGCAACGGATCCGTGGTTTTTACCAGCCGGTCAATAAGTAATACATGTAGAGCCCAGAAGAAAGCGCTTATGGCGGTAATAATATCTCCGGGATTAATTGATTCCAAATGCCCCGCAGCACTGAGGAAATAGAGTCCGGTGAGGGTACATCCCGCGCCTATCCAGGTGGGAAGCCCGGTTTTTTTGCCCCAAAAAACACCCAATAGCGGGACTAAAACCACATATAAACCGGTGATGAACCCCGCGTTTCCCGCGGTGGTAAACATGATCCCCCCTTGCTGGAAGGTTACCGCGATAAAAAGGCAGCCCCCAGCCAGAAAAGAATTAAAGGCCGGGGTACCTCCGCCCCCTACGGATTGCCGCAAATCCAAGCCCTTTCGCCGCCTGAACAGGATGAGGGGAATGAGGGAAAGGCTCCCCAAAATAAACCGTATGCCGTTAAATGCAAAGGGTCCCACATATTCCATGCCTGAACGCTGGGCCACAAAACCAAAGCCCCAGATGCAGGAGGTGAGTAATAAAAGAAGATCCGCCCTGAGGGCCTGTTTATTCATAGATCGGCGTTGATAAATTAAGGGGGATTTTTTCAAGGACAATTTCGGACAATATTTTGAACTGTAAGGGCAATAGTTCCGCGTCAGGGGTATTGTATCGAGCCAAAAGACGGTTAAATTCGCTCCTGGCCTGGATATATTTCTTTTGTTTATAATGGATAAAGGCAATCTCATATTCCGCTGTGCACACCAGTTCCATATTTTCCGGGTATTTTTGTAAAAGAACCTCGTAATACTGCAGTGCGTGGGTATATTTATTTCTATCCAGTGCCTCCTGTCCCCGTTGAATCAATTCCGCAGGACTTAAGTCTTCGGGAATATCCAGGGGGCCGGAAACACAGGAAACAAACCAAAAACCAATTAAAACCAAGACGGTATAGTTAATTCGATACATACCCTTGTTATAGTATAGTCCCGTACTAAAAACAAGGGGTTGGTTCTAATCGTCCTCGTCCTTATCTTCAAAGAGAGTGTAGAATTCATCTCTATTGGGAATGTTTTTTCGGAGTTCCCGGATAAATTCCCGGGTGTCCCCCATTTCCTCATAGGCGTCACAGTTGTCCAGATAACGGCGAGTGATGGTACAGTATTTGTACATCTTTTCCTCGCCGAGTTTTTTTTTCCATTTTCCGGCTGCGCAGCGAATTCGAAGGACATACCGATCTTCCCGATCCGGTTTTGCGGGGATCAGTTTACAATGAATACAGTTAGCACAGTATATCTTTCCGCTCTGGAATTCCTCGGCGGTGTCTTGGCTCAGTACCGGCTGCAAAGCCCTTGCTTCTTGAACTTCCAATTCGGCTGTTTGAATCATCATGTTATTTGCCCCTTTACTATCTGAAATTTAAGGACCTGCGCAGAAATAGTTCCTTATTGCGAAAGGTTCCTCAGGCTGCTTAACAAGCACGATTGGTCTTTCAAAATTTTGATCTTGCCGGGTCATTGTTTTGAAAAAGCCTTGAATGTATAAATATTCCAAAATATTCATAATTAGTCAAGAGATATGGGTAAATTCAGGGTGAATTTTGCATAAAAATTACAAAAATATAAAAAAAAGCCATTGACAGGGATGAATATTTATGTAATTTTATACCTATGAACAGACAGCAGATTTTGCAGAAAGGTGTTTTCCTTGCCCGCCGGCCGGTTTTTTTTCTTGCCGGTTATTATGTATCCCGCCTCCGTACCGCCGGTACTCGTCTTAGGTAGGGACCTGCGCGGTTCCCCAGAAGGTGTCGTCTTGACGGTGTTTTCTTAACGCTGCCGGAAAGTCTATAAAAATTAAAGTAAGGTGAGGTTTACGGTATGATCGCGGGAGTTATTGGCGCTACCGGATATGTAGGGGCAGAATTAGTCCGGCTTTTATCAGGGCACACGGAAATTACCGGGCTTTCCCTTTCTTCGGTGAGTTTTGAAGGGGACCGGATTGAGGCGGTATATCCCAATTTTTTAAAGAGGGTTTCCGTTACCCTGGATAAAGCGGAAAAGGTGGTTGAAAATTCAGCGGTGATTTTTTCTGCCCTGCCCCACGGAGCCGGGGAGGACTACGGAAAGGTTTGTATGGAAAGGGGGGTCCCTTTTATCGACCTGTCTGCGGATTTCCGTTTTGGGGAGGATGAGGAAACCTATACCGCCTGGTATGGTAAGTCCTATAAGTACCCTGAACTGCGGTCCTATGCCGTATACGGCTTGCCTGAACTTAACCGGCAGAAAATAAAGGAACGCACCGGCGAGGGAGGGGTGATCATCGGGAACCCCGGCTGTTATCCCACTGCGGTATCCTTGGGGGGTTTCCCTGCCCTGGCCCAGGGCCTTGCCGGGCCGGGAACGGTGATCGTGGATGCCGCTTCCGGGATAACCGGGGGGGGGCGGGAGCCGAGCCGGGCCTTCCATTACCCCGAATGCGCCGATGCGGTGATTCCCTACAAGGTGGGTTGTCATCGCCATACCCCGGAGATAAGCCGGAATTTTGCCGCTATGGTCAGGGGAGACCCCCCGGCGGTGATTTTTACCCCCCATCTAGCGCCCATGAACCGGGGGATCCAGAGTACCACCTATATCCCCCTCTCGGAACCCTGGCGGTCCCGGGTGGTTTCCGGAACAACCCGTCCCCCAAACAAAGAAATTGAAGAGAAAACAGGGAAAATTCGGGAGCTTTACGCGGCGTTTTACCGGGATGAACCCTTTATACGGGTGCTTCCTTCAGGGGTGGTTGCCGCTTCCAACCGGGTGCGGCAGTCCAATTTCTGCGACATCTCGGTCCACTTGGACCAGGCGGGTACTACCCTGATTGTCCAAAGCGCCATTGACAATATGGTTAAGGGCGCCGCCGGGCAGGCTATTCAGAATATGAATATTATTTTCGGGTTTGACGAAACCGCGGGACTTACCGCGATTCCTTCGTTGTTTTGAAAAAGGGATCTGGTATGGTTGATGAACAGAAGGGAGCGGTAAAAGAGATAGCCGGAGGGGTATGTGCACCCAGGGGGTTCCGGGCTGGGGGGATCCGGGCCGGGATAAAGGCTTCATCCCCAAAGCGGGATTTGGCCCTGATCTATTCGGAAAAACCCTGTGTATCGGCGGCGATGTTTACCACCAACCGGGTACAGGCAGCGAGTGTCCTCGTGAGCAGGGAACACCTGGCCCGGGGGATGTGCCGGGCGGTGATCGCCAATTCGGGGAACGCCAACGCCTGTACCGGTGCGGTTGGGCTTGCCGCGGCCCGGCGTATGGCGGAGTTGGCTGCGAGGAAGCTCCGAATACCCCAGGAGGAGGTAGCTGTGGCTTCTACCGGAGTTATCGGTCTTCCCTTGCCTGTTGCCGTTATTGAAGCCGGTATGGACCGCTTGGTCCAATCCCTGCGGGGGGATAAGGCGGGCCACGATGCCGCCTTGGAAGGGATCATGACCACCGATACCCGGAAAAAAGAGATTTCCCTGGAAATAGAAATCCAGGGTATTCCGGTCCGGTTGGGAGCTATGGTCAAGGGATCGGGGATGATCCACCCCAACCTGGCTACCATGCTCTGTTTTATCACCACCGATGCCGCCATATCCGCCGCCCTCCTTGATACGGCCCTCAAGCGTAGCGTCAGGCGGTCCTTTAACCGCCTTACCGTGGACGGGGATACCTCCACCAATGATATGGTCCTCGTAATGGCCAACGGGGAAGCGGGGAATCCGCCGATCACCGCGGAGGGGGTGGAATTTGAGGCCTTTCAAAGGGCTTTTGAATTTCTCTGCGTCTACCTTACCCGGGCTATGGCCCGGGACGGGGAAGGGGCCGGTAAACTGCTGAATGTAGCGGTTCGGGGAGCGGCGGACGAGGGGAGCGCGGAGGTTCTGGCAAAATCCGTGGCCGCCTCGAACCTCGTGAAGGCCGCCTGTTTTGGCGCCGATGCCAACTGGGGCCGGGTACTCTGCGCCCTGGGTTACGCCGGACTTCCCTTTGATCCGGATAGGGTGGCTGTCCGCTTCGCCAGCCGCCAGGGTTCCCTTTTAGTGTGCCGGGGAGGGACCGGCCTTCCCTTTTCCGAAGACGAGGCCAAGGGGATCCTTTCGGAAGAGGAGATATGGATCCTGGTGGACCTGGGGGGACAAGAACCCCTTAGGGGTGGGGAAATTCCGTTGCCGGATCCGCTTAACCTGGGCCCGGGGGAGGCCGTTGTCTGGGGCTGCGACCTTACCTATGACTACGTCAGGATAAACGGCGATTATCGATCTTAAAAGCAAGGAAAACCACATGAATGATATGACAATTTCGAATAACGGCCGGGCAGAGGTGCTGATCCATGCCCTTCCCTATATACAAAAGTACCGGGGCAAAACCATGGTGGTTAAGTATGGGGGAAACGCCATGATCAACGAGTCCCTCAAGGCGGCGGTGATCCAGGATGTGATCCTCATGGCCTGTGTAGGTATCCGTGTGGTACTGGTCCACGGAGGCGGCCCGGAAATCGGAGTTATGCTTTCCGCCCTGGGCAAGGAAAGCCGTTTTGTCCGGGGACTGCGTTATACCGATGAGGAAACCATGGAAGTGGTTCAGATGGTTCTTTGCGGTAAAGTGAATAAGGATATCTGCGCTCTTGTCCAGCGGGCCGGGGGGAGGGCCCTCGGGCTTTGCGGCATTGACGGGGCCCTGCTTCAGGCCAGGCGGACATCTGAGGAGGATCTGGGCCTGGTGGGGGAAATTGAGGCCGTGGAAACTTCCGCGTTGAACGTCATCCTGGATTCAGGAACCATTCCGGTAATATCCCCGGTGGCCTTGGGAGTAGGGGAAGATTCGGGACAGGTCCTCAATGTGAACGCTGATACCGCCGCCGCCAAGATCGCCGCGGCCTTGAAAGCGGAAAAACTTATCCTGATGACCGATGTACAGGGGATACTCCGGAATGTGGAGGACCCGGATTCGTTGATTAAGGTTCTTACCAAGGTGGAATTGGAGAGCTTCACCCAGGAGGGGGTGGTGAATAAGGGGATGATTCCCAAGGTGGAATGTTGCTGTTTAGCCTTGGAAGGGGGGGTCAAGAAGGCCCATATCATCGATGGACGCCTGCTCCATGCCCTGCTCATCGAGTTGTTTACCGATGAGGGGATTGGAACTATGATAGAATGAGGAAAAAGCGTTAACCCTTCGGGTTAATGTCCAATTTAACCTAAGCGGTGGCGGTTTTGACGCCGATGCCGTTTTTTATAGGGGAGAACCATGACGGATGTATTCATGAATACCTATCACCGGCTGCCGGTGGTCTTTGAAAAAGGGGAAGGGGCTTGGCTTTCAGATATCAATGGAAAACACTACCTGGATTTTACCGCCGGAATCGCGGTGAATTGTTTGGGTTACGGGTATCCGTCCCTGGTAAAGGCAATTTCAGCGCAGACGGCGAAATTGAACCATGTGGGTAATTATTTCCAGAGTGATGTGTCCCTGGCCTTTGCGGAAAAGTTGGTGGCCGCCTGCGCCTCCGTGGGGATGCGAAAGGTTTTTCTGGCCAATTCCGGGGCGGAGGCCAATGAAGGGGCCTGTAAAATAGCCCGGAAATATTCCCTTAAAAAGTACGGTCCCGGCCGGCATCGGATCGTTACCCTCAAGGGGAGTTTCCACGGCAGGACTATTACCACCTTGGCCGCCACGGGGCAGGAAAAGTTTCATAAAGATTTTGGTCCCTTTACGGAGGGATTTCTTTTTGTGCCCCCCGGGGATATAGACGCCCTGGACCGGGCCCTGGATCCTTCTTCCGTGGCGGCCCTCCTCATTGAGGCGGTCCAGGGTGAGAGCGGCATCATCCCCCAGGATGATGCCTATATTACGGCTGCCGCCGCGTTTTGTGCGGACCGGGACATACTCCTCATGTTTGACGAGATCCAGTGCGGGGTGGGGCGGACCGGAACCTTTCTGGCCTGCGAGGCCTACGGAGTCAAGCCCGATGTGATAACCCTGGCCAAGGGGCTTTCCGGGGGGGTCCCCGTGGGGGCGGTCCTAGGGGGAGAGAAGACGGCGGATGTCCTTGGGATGGGGGATCACGGTTCCACCTTTGGGGGAAACCCCCTGGCCGCCGCCGCGGGCCTCGTGGTGCTGGAGACGGTACAACAACCCGCTTTTTTGCAGGAGATCCGGAGGAAAGGAGAAAAGATCCGGGAGATCCTCCGGTCCTGGAACCATCCGAAGATCACCTGCGTCCGGGGACGGGGCCTCATGATCGGCGTGGATCTTACCGTTGAAGCCTGGCCGGTGCTGGAGGCTTCCCTGGTCCAGGGGCTCCTGCTCCTTTCCGCGGGGACCCATACCCTGCGTTTCCTTCCTCCCTATATTATTAGTGACAACGAGATTGAGCAGGCGTTGAAGATACTCTATTCGGTCCTCCCGCCCGCGGGTTAGTAGCCCCCCTAACTGGG
>JAITEG010000212.1 GCA_031282145.1 Spirochaetaceae bacterium
CAATCGTGGGAAACCGGGCAATAAGCTCGATGCACTGCCGGAGTACGTTTTCCGGGGAGAGGTTCTCCGGGTCCTCGTCATAGGAATAGAGGGTCAATACCGAGCGGCCGAGTTTGTTCATAATATCCCGGGAAGGGGCCTTCATAATGGAATCTTCCGCGAAATTATCCGGCAGCCCCCGGTTTTTCCCCATCAGGGTACAGAACTGCTCCAACTGCTCCCGGCTGGGAAGGGTACCGAACATAAGAAGGTAGACCGTTTCCTCGAAACTAAAGCGTCCCTCGGCGGCAGCCGTGGCCACGATATGTTCCACATCAATGCCCCGGTAATACAGCTTACCTTCTACCGGAACCTTTTCCCCTTCGTCCATAATGTACCCATGGACATCACCGATCCGGGTAAGGCCCACCAGGACTCCGGTCCCATCGGCGTTCCGAAGTCCCCGTTTTACATTAAACTTGCCATATAATGAAGAATCGATATAATCGTTTCCCGATATTTCTGATAAAAAATCTCTCGTATCACTCATAGCGCCTCCACGCATATTTATACAAAAATATATCATAGAATGAATGTTTATGCAAGTAAGGGCGCCGGTACGGCAGGGCAAATTTGCTTTTATCCGGCTGCACACTTTCGCGTGCGAACTTCAGGGCGAGGTTATTGATCGCCGTACTCTGGACATAAATCGACGACTTTTCAGACAGACTAAAAGCTCGTCTCATCAGGATTTTGATCCAAGCCACCTATTCCGGTGAGGCCGGCGATCTTTTCTACATCATCCGGGGAAAGTTCAAAATCAAAGACCCTGGTGTTTGCATCGATCCGTTCGGGAGTTATTGACTTGGGAAGGGGGAGATAACCGCGCTGAAGGCTCCATCGGATGCAAATTTGCGCCGGACTACGGTGATACTTGTCGGCAAAGGTCTTGATTTCCGGTGAACCTATAAGCTGCCCAACCCCCAGGGGGCTGTATGCCTCTAAAAGCATGTTTTTGCCACGGCAATAGGCAACTACCGCATCCTGGGTATTGCCGGGACAAAGCCTAATCTGGTTTACCTGGGGCACCACCGAAGCGGTCTTGAGTAAAGGTTCGATATGCCGCTCATGGAAATTACTGAGTCCGATAGCTCTCACCTTTCCCGCCTGGTAAAGTTCTTCAAAGGCCCTCCACGTATCCGCATTGACCTGCTGCCAGTTACCGCGGAATCTGGCCGGATTGGGCCAATGAATCAGGTAAAGGTCAAAATAATCGGTCTTGAGTTTTCTGGCGCTCGCTTCAAATGCCCGCAAGGCAGCATCGTAACCGTGATCGTCGTTCCAAAGCTTGGTGGTAAGGAAAATATCTTTTCGGGGCACCCCGCTTTCCTTGATGGCCCGGCCTATGCTTTCCTCATTACCGTAGATGGCTGCGGTATCAATATGGCGGTAACCGGCCTTGAGGGCGGCCTTTACCGATGAAACCGCGACTTCCCCATCAGGGGTCTGCCAGGTACCGAAGCCTATGCAGGGAATTTTTACCCCATTACTCAATGTAAACGGGTCAACCAGTGATCTAAAGTCCATAATGCGTTCCTTTGCCGTAAGTTTTTTCTTTTACCGGAGTTCCTTTTATGGTTTACCCATTCGGAAAGTCCGGCGCAGGATCTTGTGGGTATTTTAAATGCTTATGTTAGCCTTAAGTCAAGGGCTTGGTGAGCTTGTTCCAAGACCTGAAGTTTTGGAACAAGCTTTGGCATCAAAAATTTAAGATCCCGCCGCCTTATACCGGTATTCGTCCTGCTCCTTTTTATTTCCCCACACAAAATGCCCCGGCCCGACTTCCGTCCATTCCGGCTTGTCTACGGAATAATCGTGGACGCCCTCGTCGTATATCAGGGGCCGCTTGTTCCGCTCGTATTCCGGGTCCGGCAGGGGAATCGCCGAAAGCAACGCGCGGGTATAGGGGTGCAGGGGGCGGGTGAACAGGGTCTCCGCGTCCGCCATTTCCACCATGCAGCCCCGGTGAATGGCGGCGATTCGGTCGCAGATAAAACGCATCACCGACAGGTCGTGGCTGATAAACAGATAGGTGAGGTTCCGCTGCTTTTGCAGTTTCCGCATCAGGTTGAGCACCTGTGCGCGGATTGATACGTCCAGGGCCGAAATGGGCTCGTCGGCGATGACGAGTTCCGGTTCCATGATAAGCGCCCGGGCAATGCCGATCCGCTGCCGCTGGCCGCCGGAAAATTCGTGGGGGAACCGGTTCGCGAATTCCGGCCGGAGCCCCACCTCCGCCAGGGCCCGGGCAACCTGATCAGCCCGTTCCTGCGGGGAAACCCCCCGCCGCCGGACCAGCCCTTCGGATACGATGTAGTTTACCTTGGCCCGCTCATTCAGGCTGGACATGGGGTCCTGGAAGATCATCTGGATCTGCCGGGGCAGCTCTTTTCTCCGGGCCCCGGGCAGGCTGCCGCTGATACACCGGCCGTTAAAAAAGATGCTCCCCGAGGATATGGGATTGATCCTGATGATGGACCGCCCGATGGTGGTTTTCCCCGACCCGGATTCTCCTACAATGCCGAAGGTCTCTCCCCGGAATACGTCAAAACTGACATGGTTCACCGCGCGGAAACGGTGTTTCCCGTGACCGTAAAAGACCGAAACATCCTCAAGCCGCAATAAGGGGGTTTTCCCCGCGTCCCGGTTCATACGCGCGCCTTCCTTCTGATAATTTCCGGAGGCGCGACCAGAGGCGCCCGGGGGTCCAGAAGCCAGGACCGGACAAAATGGGTAGGGGAAACCTGGAAAAGCGGCGGCCGGCGGACAAAGTCGATTTTAAGGGCATAGGGGTTCCGGGGGGCAAAGGCGTCCCCGGTGATATGCTGAAAGAGGCTGGGCGGCGTTCCCCGGATGGAAAAAAGCTCCTCCCCCTTGACGCCGCTCGAGGGCATACTGGAAAGCAGGGCCCAGGTATAGGGATGGCGGGGGTTGTAGAAAATATCCTCCGCGGTGCCGATCTCCACAAAATCGCCGGCGTACATCACCACGATCCGGTCCGCCACATTGGCTACCACCCCGAGGTCGTGGGTAATATACAGGGTAGTGAGCTGGTATTTTTGTTTCATCCCCTTGATGAGCGAGAGGATCTGGGCCTCAATGGTTACGTCCAGGGCGGTGGTGGGTTCGTCGCAGATAAGGAGCCGGGGGTTACAGGCGATAGCAATGGCGATCACCACCCGTTGCCGCATTCCACCGGAAAACTCGTGGGGAAATTGGGAAAATCGTTTTTCAGGCATGGCGATGCCCACATCCTCAAGGCAGGCAATGGCCTTTTCCTTCGCGGACCGGCCCTTGAGCTTCTGGTGAATTTCAATGGCCTCCACAATCTGAGAACCCACGGTCTTGAGGGGGTTCAAACTGGTCAGGGGGTCCTGCATCACCATGGCGATGGCCCCTCCCCGGTAGGGCTGCCATTCCCGGTCTGTTTTGAGCTTCGCCAGGTTTATCCCCTCCGCGGAGGGCTCGCGATAGTACCTGATTTCACCCGAATCAAGGCTGCCGTTGGCATCCAGCAGCCCCATAAAGGTCTTGCAGAAAACGCTCTTGCCGGAGCCCGATTCGCCCACGATGGCAAGGCTTTCTCCCCGGAATATGTCCAGCGAAACATTCCTCACGGCATGCAGAATCTGTCCCCGCAGGTTAAAGCTCACCTCCAGGTTTTTTACCGATACGATGATGTCCGCCCCTTCCCGCTGTTCACCCATATTGGTTCTCCGTCATAACACATGGTTCCGCGGATCCGAAGCATCCGCAAAGGCGTTGCCGACAATATAAAATGAAACCGTTACCATAGAAAGCACCATGGTGGGAAAAATCAGCTGATAACGCAGCGTCGGTTCCATCAGTTTATCTATCCCCGAATTAATAAGGTTCCCCAGGGAAGGAATCGCCAGGGGCAGCCCCAGGCCGATATAGGACACAAACACCTCGTTGCCGATGGCAAAGGGAATGGCCATGGCCATACGCATGGTGATTACCGAAACCAGATAGGGCAGCAGGTTTTTCAGGATAATCCGTATTACCGGCGTCCCCAGGCACCGGGAAGCGAGGTTGTAGTCCCGGTCCCGGATAATCACCACCTGGTTCCGGACAAACCGGGCGGTGCCGATCCAGCTGGTAATGCACATGGCGAAGATCATGGTTCCCACCCCGGGGCGGAGTACGTAAGAAATGAGAATAAGAACGAGGGTTTGGGGAATATTGTCGAAGACGTTGTATAGTTCGGTAAAGAGAAAATCCAGTTTCCGTACATAACCCCAGAGGACGCCGATAATGACCCCTACCAAGGCTTCCACGCAGGCCACCGAAAGCCCGATAAAGAGGCTCGTCCGGGTTCCGTGCCAGATCCGGCTCCAGAGATCCTGACCGATAGAATTGGTACCGAACCAGAACTCCCGATCGGGCCGGCGGTTTTGTATGTGGATTCCTGTAACCGGATCGTTATAAATGGTGTTGGAGTTTTTCTGATGGGGCAGCAGAGGTTGTATCATCGTAAACACCAGGATGAAGATAATAAGGGCGGCAAAAAACACCGCCACGCGGTTTTTCAGGAAGATCCGCAGGGTGCTTTTCCAGTAGGCATAGCCGGTTACCGCGGTAAATTCCGCCGCCGCCTCATCCTGTCCCGCAAGGGAAAAAAGCTCCCCCTCATCCAGGCCGCTGAATTGTTCGGCCAGGAGGGTACTTAAGTTTTCCTCGGCGGCCCGCTGTTTCCGGTTAAATAGGGACACTATACCCGCTCCTTTGCCGTAAAGCTGATCCGGGGGTCCAGGGCAGCCATGATAATATCGCCGATGAGGAGCCCCAGGATACTGATGCCGGAATACAGGAGGACCAGGGCCTGTACCATGGTGTTGTCCTGGAGTTTGATCACCGAAACCAAAAGGCCCCCCATACCGGGAATGGAATAGAGGGTTTCCACATAGAGGGAACCCACCAGGGTAAGCAGTATTGAGGTTGGGATATATTGAACCAGGGGCACAAAGGCGTTGCGGAATATATGCCGGGAGAAGATCTTCCGGGAAGGAAGACCCTTGGCCCGGGCCAGGGTGATATAATCCTTGGTACTTTCGTCTATCATATACCGGCGCAGCCACAGGGCAAAATAGGCGGTGTTCCCCAGGGAAAGAGAAAAAACCGGCAGCAGCCAGGTAAGCCAGTTGTCTTCCCGAAAGAGCGTTGGAATCCGCAGGATCGGGCCCAGCCACTCGGTTCCGTAAATCAACACAAAAAGGTGGTATATCGCGGCGGGAATGGCCTGGATAAGCACCACAAAAACCGTTCCGATCTTGTCCCAAACTTTCAGGCGGCCCGCGGAACTGTGGGCCATAAGTATCCCTAAGGGCAGGCCCGCAAGCAGCGCCAGGGCAATGGCGAGTAATCCCATCTTAAGGGAGAGGGGCGCTTTTTCCGCGATGATCTTGACTACCGGGTAATTGGTCCGGTATTTGTTTGAAAGGCCAAAATCCCCCTTGAGGATGCTCCGGTAAAAAAAGCCGAGCTGTACCGGCAGGCTCTGGTCCAGATACTGCTTCGCCAGGCCGATTTTTATCTGCGTTTCGGTGAGTTTTTCAAAGTTGGTAAAATACCCCTCAACCGGCATAAGGCGGAGCAGGGAAAAAACAATGGTGATAATTAGAAAAAGCGTAAGCCCTGAACGGAGTATGCGCTTTAATACATATTTCAGCATCCTGCCTTTCCTGATCAAAACCGGTAGAAGGCGCAGAAGCTGTGTATAATAAACTGCACCGCACTTTATTTCTACCCAACTCCTATGCCCTCTGCCAGGTCGAATGAAAAATTCCGGGGCCCGCCGAAGCGGGCGGAGAAACCATGGTTTCCCCGTCCACCGGCGTTGACCCCGCTTTCCGGCAGGACCCGTGCGGGTCCTCGGCTGCCGGCTATCGTCCAGCGGCGGCGATAGCGGTCTCCCGTTCCCGCTTCCACCGCTCATAGGCCGCTTTGTATTCCACGTTGCCCATGGCCTTTTCCAGCAATTTTACCCCCTTAAACCGGTAGGGCGGGATCCCGTAAGGCGCATATTGTATCTCAAAGGGGTTAATCTTGCTGGCCACATACCCATAGGTATCTATGGAAAAGGGAATGACAATGGCGTGGTTGATCAGGAAAGCCTCCGCCTCGGCAAAGGCGGTATAACGCCGGGCCTCGTCGGTGGTAATGGCCTTAGCGGCGTTTACCAGGGTGTAATACTGATTAACCGTCCGCAGGGTCGCCGGGGGTTTGTTTATCGAGGGCTTGCCGTCCACCATCTTTTCCGGGTCATGGGACATAAAGTTATAGGTGTTGTCTATTTCCCGGAAAGAGGTGATCCAGGTCTGGGGATCCGCGTAATCCGCCCCGTTATTGCATTTCATAAAGGCGTATTTTCCGCTCCGCCGCACCGTCGCCAGGAAGCCTGTGGACGGGCCGACCTCGACAATAATGTCGATGTAATCCGTGCCGAGCAAAGATTCCAACTGCTGTTCCACCACGAGGCTCTCCTTGTCCCAGCCGACCACGCTGGGGTTGTAGGGCATCAGGATCTTGATGGGGAATTTGGCCCCCGCCGCCCGGAGTTCCGGCAGGGCCCGAGCTTTATAGGCCAGGGCTTCCTGGGGCTTAAAGCTGTCCCGGTCGGTGATGGGCTTAATGGCCGGGTATTGCACAAAATCCTTACCGGCCCCCACGGCAAAGGTCGCGGGAGTGATGGTGTTGTTCACCAGCGACTCCGGGGCGTCCGGGTCCAGCACCGCCAGGGCCTTGAGGCGGTCCAGGCCGTAGAACAGGGATTGGCGGAAATTCTCATTGTTCACCGCGATAAGCCAGTTGTCCGGTTCGTATACCGCGTCAAACCGGGGTTCAAAATTGAACATATAAAAATAGGCGTAGGATTTGTCCGGAGGGCTGTTGCGGATCAGGCTTTTGGTCGTCTCCCCATTAAGCCACTGGGTCACGAGGTCCGGGTCGATTTCGGCGTAATCAACCTCGCCCCGGATGAACATGGTGGGGGTCAGCTTATTCGCCTCGGCGTTATAAAGCGATTCCAGGCGGTCGATAAATACGTTGTCCTTATCCCAATAGAGGGGGTTTCTGATTTCGATATGTTCCTGCTGGGGTTTGAAGCTGGAAAGGATATAGGGGCCGTTGTACAAGAGGGTATCCGCACCCTGGCCGAAGTTCTCCCCGACCCGGTCAAGGAAGGGGCCGTAAACCGGCAGGAAAGAGCCGTAGGAAAGCAGGGACAGGAAGAAAATGCAGGGGGTTTCCATGGTGTATTCCAGGGTATAGGTGTCTATCGCCCGGACCCCAATATCTTCGGGCCGAAGCCGTAGAGACGCCGGATTTATGCCCTTGGCGGCGTAATATTCGTTAAGGCTTCGGTATTCCCCGCTTTCCACGGATTTTTCCGCGGTAAAACGGACGCCGCTTTCCTGGAAATAGGGCCCGGCGTTTTTGATAAAACCGTCGTACATATATTGGATGCTGCTGGCATGGGCCGCCTCGTTCACATACCGGGCGGCACTGACCCAATCCGCGGCGGTAACATCCGCCACCGTCTTTCCCGTATGGTCCACCCACTTAACCCCCGGCCGGATCTTGAAGGTCCAGACCGTATAATCCGCGTTATGAGTCCAACTCTGGGCCAGGGCAGGCTTGACCACCCCGTATTTGTCGTATTCGATCAGGGTGTCCACCAGGTTGGCGAAGGCTTTAAAATCCACCGCATTGGCCGAAGTCAGGTAGTTGAGGCTGTATACCTCTTGGGTGTACAGGCGACGATAAACCACCTCCCCGCTTTTGGCCTGGTCCTTTGAACCACCCGCGAAGACCGTTCCGCTAATCGCCAAGGCGATTATTCCAATCATGAGCTTTTTCATGTTTTTCCCCTTCTGCTTAAAGAATGTATAAATATACTCTATAAAGTATATTTATGCAAGTAAACAACACATATTTGTCAAGACGCAATAGAAATTGTTTCATGCTGGAAAACGGGAGAACCGGGGCTTATGGCGCCGGTGGGCGTAAAAGCTCCGCGTAGGTGTCCCGGCGGCGAATAAGCCGGTCCCCACCCGCCCGGTCGATGAGGACCTCCGCGGGCCGGAGCCGGGAATTGTAGTTCGAGGTCATGCTGTACCCATAGGCGCCGGCATTTTCCACGCCGATAATATCCCCGGGCCGGGGAAGGGGCAATTCCCGGTCCCGGGCCAGGATATCGCCGCTTTCGCAGATGTTTCCGGTGACGGTTATTTTTCTTAAATCCCCTCCGCCTTCCGGGGAGCTAAAAAACCGGATGTCGTGCCAGGAATCATAGAGGACGGGCCGCATCAACACGTTAAACCCAATATCGGTGCCCACATAGGTTTCGCCGTAGTTTTCTTTGACGCTGTGTACGGTTCCCAGGAGGACGCCGCATTCGGCGGTGATGTAACGCCCCGGTTCAACCACCACGCCGATATTTTCGCGGGGGTACGCCCCGGTAAAGTCCGTAATCAAACCGGATAAGCGGGCGCCCAGGGCCTCCATATCCAGCCGCGGCTCATTCCGGTAGGGAACACCCAAGCCCCCGCCGAGATCGACAAATTCCAGCTCCGGGAACTTCCGGGCAGTTTCAAAAAGGACCTCTGCTGCGGCCAGGTAGTCTTCGTCCTTCAAAAACAGGGAACCGATATGCTGATTTATCCCCACAATACGGAGGCCGAAGCGGGCCGCGATTTCCCGGACCCGGCCCACCTGGTTCCGCTCAATGCCGAATTTGCTCTTTCCCCCGGTAATAACCTTAGCGCCGTGCCCCGCGCCGATCCCCGGATTCAGCCGGAAGGCAATGCGCCGGGGCAGGCCCGACCCGCCGTATTGTTCAAGCTGGGAAAGGGAATCCACGCTGACCATGATGCCCCGGTCGGCGGCGAAACGCATTTCCTCCAGGGATACGTTGTTGGGGACAAAAAAAATCTCCTCAGGGGCGAATCCGGCAGCTTCCTCCGCGAGGATTTCCCCCGGAGACATGGCGTCCACCTGGAGTCCCTCGGTCCTGATTATTTTAAGGAGTTCTATATTGGTGTTTGCCTTGGCGGAATAGTTAACCCTGAAACAGGGGTATGCTGAAAGGGCCCGTACTTCCCGGCAGCGTCGGCGGAGGATACCCTCGTCGTAGACATAGAGGGGGGAACCGTATTTTTCGATAAGCCCCCGGGCCTGCTCCGTCGAAAGGTGTATGCGGTCTGTCATGGTGCGCTCCTCTATCCCCGCAAAGGGATCCTGAGCTCCCTTTGCGGGCCTGGGTGAGTATACCACGATAACCGGAAAAAAACAGCGGGAAAATCCGGCCTTGCCGATTGTATAGGACCTTCTTTATCGGCACTATACTACCAGGACCTTCAAAGCCTTACCGGAGATGAGGGGTATCCGTAATTTCCATGGGGAGTAAAGGATGGATGGCGTAAAAGGAGAACCCTGCGGCTTGGTGAGAAGCAGCCACGATCTTGCCGACGAAGCGGGGCAGGATATACTGCGGCGGGGGGGTAACGCGGTAGACGCGGCGGTGGCAATGGGTTTCGTCCTGTCGGTGGTTCATCCGGTGGCGGGAGGGCTGGGGGGCGGCGGTTTCGCGGTGGTCCATGCCGGGGGACGGGATGAGGTCCTGGATTTCCGGGACCGGGCGCCCTTCAAGGCTTCCCGGGATATGTTCCTGGGGCCGGAGGGGGAGGTAATCCCCGAAATGAGCCTTATCGGCCACCGGGCCGCGGCGGTTCCCGGCTGCGTGGCGGGCCTTTGTGCCCTCCGGGACCGTTACGGCAGCCTCCCCCTGGAGGCCCTGACCAGGGCGGCGATCCGCTTTGCCCGGGAAGGCTTCGTCCTGAGCCCCCAACAGGAAACCGCCCTG
This sequence comes from Spirochaetaceae bacterium, assembly GCA_031282145.1. Classification (GTDB taxonomy): domain Bacteria; phylum Spirochaetota; class Spirochaetia; order Treponematales; family Breznakiellaceae; genus JAIRMO01. The sequence goes on from JAITEG010000212.1 coordinate 9,923, forward strand.
GTATCGGAGTCCCGGTATTTCAGCCGCTTCCCCGGTTCCCGCCGCTATTTTTTGAAGCCCGGCGGCCTTCCCTACCGGGGGGGCGACCGGCTGGTACAGGAGGATCTCGCCAAAACCCTGGAATGTATCGCGGAGCATGGGGCGGCGGCCTTTTACACCGGGGCCGTGGCGGATCTTATCCTGCGGGATATGGAGGAAAATCAGGGGCTCTTCACGGCGGAGGATTTGGCGGCCTACCAAGCCCTCTGGGGGGAACCCCTCCGGGGTAGTTACCGGGGTTACGACCTCTTTACGGCGGGGCTTCCCGCGGGGGGCGTTCAGGTTATCCAACTGCTGAACATCCTGGAACCGGCGGATCTCAAGGCCCTGGGGGCCGGAACGCCGGAGAGTATACACCTGCTGGTGGAGGCTATGCGTTATACCTACGCGGATCGGGCCGAGTACCTGGGGGACCCGGCTTTTGGGGCCCTTCCGGTGGAGGCCCTTATTGCCAAGGACTATGGCCGGGACCTCTACGGACGGATCCGCAAAAACCATAACCGGGCGGTTCCCAGCGGCGAGATCCGGCCCGGACTCGGCCCCTTCAAGGGCGGTTCCCATACAACCCATTTTTCCACCGCCGACGGAAAGGGCAATGCCGTGGCCCTCACCTTTACCATCAACGACTGGTATGGCTCCCGGGCCGCGGTAGACGGGGCGGGGTTCCTGTTGAACAATTCCATGGACGACTTTGTTTCCAAACCCGGCGCCCCCAATATGTTCGGCCTTTCGGGGGGCGAGGCGAACCGCATCGCCGGGGGCAAGCGGCCCCTGAGCTGTATGTCCCCCTCAATACTGCTTAAGGACGGGGAACTCTTCCTGGCGCTGGGCAGCCCCGGGGGATCCCGGATTATCACCACCGTACTCCAGGTGATCTCCAACGTGATCGATTACGGCATGGACATTGCGGCGGCGGTGGCCTTTCCCCGGATACACCTGCAGTGGCAGCCCGACGAACTGCGTTATGAGCCCGGCGGCCTCTCGCCGGATACCGCCCGGGAACTGGGGGCCATGGGCTACACCCTTACCGAAAAGCCCCCCATGGGCGACGTCAACGCCATCATGGTAGAAAAGGGGACCCTCTACGGTACCGGAGACTCCCGGCGGCATCAATGGGCGGCTTACCAGCCCTCCCCCGCCAGTGGGTGAAGTTCCCTTTCAGGGAACTTATAGCCCCTAAAGCGCCGCACATCATCCGAGTGGGCGCCCTCCTTTGCGGGCCAGGCGCAATCAACATACCTCGCCCTGAAGCTCGCACGCGAAAGCGTGCAGAAGGTATGTTGTTCTCGAAAGGTGGTTGCACTCAGGGGTTTAATACCTTTTTAACCGCCCTGAAGCTCGTACGCGGGAGCGTACAGAGGGTATCAAACCCCTTCGGCACGAATGAA
>JAITEG010000025.1 GCA_031282145.1 Spirochaetaceae bacterium
CTTGCGGTAGAGCTGCTGGATAATGTAGTTCCACTCGGCGCTGGAACCGTCCAGCCAGCGGTCAAAGAACACGTGGCCGGAAATATCGCAGACCACCGCCTTGGCCCCCATCCACATCCTGACCGGCAGGCTGTCCTTGCCGTCGCTGGAGGCGGCGGTTTCCTCCTTTGCCGAGGGGATAAGCTCCAGTTCGCTGCTGCTGAGGAAGGAGGATTTTCCGGATCGGGGCTCCCCCAGCAGGATGTACCAGGGGAGATCGTAGGGCTTCCGTTTGTACTGGGCCGGCAGGGCAAAGCCCTGGTTTAAGAGGAAATTTATCTCCTCGATCCGGTCGGAAAGGAGGTTTTTCGCCTTGTTCTGCTCCTCCCCGCCCTGCGCCAACTGGGCCACATGCCGCCAGACCATCAGATCCTTAACGATGTTCCTGGTTTCCTTTTCCTTGATCCGCCGCCGTTTAAGTTTCCGGATCAGGGGAAGGCCGATGATTAGAAAAAGCAGCAGTAAAATGACAATGAAAATAACCCTGGCTGTAGTATTGGTGCGGATCAGCGAAAAAAGCTGGGGGATATAGCCAAACAGTTGCCTCATCGTGGGTAGCCTCAGGGCAGGGGGGATTGGGGAGCGGCGAGAAGGGAACTCTTTTCCGTCTGGGAAAGAGCCTCCCGGTATTCGGCGGTAGCCTCGCCGAAATTAACCAGGTTTACCACGAGGGAGATCAGGGCGAACAGGGCGGAACAGATCAGGGTTCCCCAGACGGCCTTGACAAAACCAGGGCGCCGGGGGGCAAGCTGCCTCTTTTCCAGGGAAATGCTTACCAGGGGCTCGCTCTGGATGTCCAGGGTCTCGGGAAATTTTTCCCCGCAGCGCTTCAGGGCTTCCTCCAGGTACTCGGGGTTCCCGCGGTACACCCCCTCGAAACCCAGACCCAGCATCAAATAATAGAGGCTTACCGCGTCGGGGGCTTCTTCCTTCAGGGCTTCTTCCATAAGGTCAAAAAACTTTTCGTCCCCCGAGAGTTCGTTGTAGCGCCGGGCCATGACCTCCCAATCCCGGCTAAAGGGGAAATCCCCCTCCTTGACCATGTAGTCGATAAAGAACACCAGGGAATGTTCGATTTTCTGGTACTCCCGGGACAGGGCGGGGATCTTGGCGGCCTTTGCCCGGGCGCCGGCCAGGAGGAATTCTATGTCGCCCTGGAACTTTTCCTTGGCCGGGTGGTTGCCTAGATGGACGTACTGCCAGTAATTGCAGATGCAGACCAGAACCGGGTTACAGATCTTCTCCAGTTCGCTGAGGGAATTCATCAGGCCCCCCCGCTTATGGTGATAAAGAGGCTTGCCTCAAGGCCGGGGAAAAGCTCCTTGGCCCAGTCGATGAGTACCCCTTTTTCCCGGCACATTTCGTTCCACACCCGGGAAGATTCGGAAAGTTCCAGCTTGAACCACTGGGTGCGGCTTAAAACCGGGAGGAAACGGGGGGGATACCGCAGTTCGGAAAGTTTGATACCCCGGACCCGGACATTTTTGGCCCCCGGATTGATCAGTTTGAAGGTATCCCCCTGTTCCAAGGCTTCCATCGTCGTCCGATCATCCGCGTCCGTATGGATAGCCAGATAGATGTCCCTGGCCTGGACGATGTTTTCCATGCTCAGGGCGGTGTAGAGATAGGCCCCCCCGTCGATGGGCACAAAGTTGAGCCGGTTATAGGTAATCCCCCCCTCGGCGGCGATAAAGGAACGGATGTCGTTGATCACCGTGATAAACTGGGGGGCTGAATCGTAGTGAACGTACTCGCCGATCTCCTGGATGTCGTTGAGGGGGTTGATCCCCATAAGTTCCGCCAGGAAGGAGCTTAATTCCACATAGAGCCCGAAGGGGCTGATACGCCCCGGGCCCAGGAGCCGGGAAAGCCGGTTTTCGTAGAGGTTCAGAACCCGGAGCATCAGGGCGTTATGGGCGTCAATCCCGGAAAAATTTTCCGGCTTGAACCGTATCGAGGTGAGGGTGTTCAGTACCTTGTCCCTGCAGCGCCGGGTGTCGGCCAAAAGGTTATAGACCATGCTGAAAAGGGAGCTGTCGGCACTGAGAAGTACATAGGGAGGGATATACTTCTCATCTACCATTACCCGGACGGAAGAATCGTGGGCCATGATCTTGAGCCGCAGGATGGGAAGGACCTGCATGTCCGCCGTGTCGTCCAGATTGGTAACCAGCCGGGCGTTGATCTTCCGGGTAATCACCGCGATCTCGTTGTCCCCCGAATTTTCGTCCCGGATGGATTTTTCCTTCGCAAGGTAGAGCTTCCGGGCCTCCGCCTGGGACTCGTCGGCCAGGTTGGCCTCCAACTCCGACCAGTGGGGCACGGCGAGGCTGATGGTCAGCTCGGGGGGGTAACTCTTCAGGGCTTCCGCGAGGTCCAGGGGCTTAAGGATGCAGTTCCCCGGCTCGCTGAGTTCCAGGCCGTCGGGCATGATGGCGGAAAACCGTTTCACCACCACCCGGAGCCCCGTAAGGGCTTCGGCGTCAAGCTCAAAGTCAATCAAACCGTCGATATAGGGCAGGGAAAAGTAACGGTTCAGCCGGTTGTACTGGGCTGCAGTCCGCTGGAGGTACTGGAAATGGTGGGGCTGCAGGAACTGCCCGTTATTCCAGTGCAGAAACTGTTCAAAACGCATAAGGTTCCCCTCTGGGGCCGGCTCCAAGCCCCGGTTATGCAAAGCTGTGTGTTTAAACCCGGCTCCGAAACCCGCTATTTGTTCGTTTGAGTAAACCGGGATTCAGGCACCCTGGGATCCACCGGCTTAACCGTTACCTCGCTAATCTGTGTGGGGCTTATCTCGAAGTAAATATCCTCCCACTGTGTAAACCGTTCTTTTATGTCCAGGGTCAGCATCCGCTTATCGGAGGCCTTCATATCCTCGGAATAGGGCAGATTCACAATGATCAGCAGCTTTTCCGGCTTTTTTTTGACCCAGGCCTTCCACTCCATAGCCCGGTAGCCCAGGGTAACCGGGGCGGTGATCTCCTCGGAAAACCGCAGCGTATGGGGATTTACCTCCCTTCGCAGGGCGCTGCCAGGCGCGAAGTAGCTTTCCACCCCGGCGGTCTTTATCTCGTCCGCGAGGCTTGCCGGTACGGCGGTGATATCCACCTCGATTGAGGGGTAGATACCATAATAATCGGCAATAGTCCGGGAAAGCCCAATAGTCATCCGGTAATGTTTGTAGCATGACGATAAGGACAAGGCCATAACCGCGATAACCACGAACCTTACCCCCATCCCAAGGGGGCCGCACCGTTCCAGGGTCTTCGTTTTTATCCTCCCGAACTGGCATTGTATTACCGTAAAGAAACTCCATATTACCTTTTTAGGAAGGAATGTCAAGGTTGCGCGTTGCGCCATAATTTTTCTAAGTGAAAGGGGGGTGTGCGCCAAAATAAAAATCTAGCCCAAATTAAACTAGCTCTACCTAGCATCAAGGGAGAGCACCATGGGGTTAGACATGAAAGACAAAAAAAGGTCTGCGGAGCGATTGCCCGGCGATACCAGCAGGCGGACAAAAAGGGCCGGGGGAAACTGTTGGATGAGTATACGGTGACCCTTGGCTATAACCGGGACTATCTGGCCTATATCCTGTCAAACTGGAGTAAAATCCGGTATGTCAGGGTAGGGGGCAAAACGGTAAAAATCATCGCCAAACCCACCCCGCAACGCGGCGGAAAGGCCCGGGAAACGGCCTCTTCAGGCCGCAAAGCGGGCAGGAGACCAACATACCGGGGAAAAGCCTTCATGGCGCTTTTGCGGGACATCTGGGACTTATTCGACCGCTTATGCGGGAAACTCTTGGCCCCGATGCTCCGCCTCATGCTGGACTTTCTGACCGCCGAATATGCCCTTGCCCCTGAAATGCGGGACCTGCTGGCCTCCGTCAGTCCCCGCACCATCGACCGCATCCTCAAACCGGTGAAAGACCGGGAGCGGCTGCGGGGCTTGAGCCTGACCAAGCCCGGCACACTCCTGCGGGACCAGATTCCGGTACGGGTCATGTTCACCGGGGACGAGCGGAAACC
>JAITEG010000049.1 GCA_031282145.1 Spirochaetaceae bacterium
CGGGGATCCCGCCGGGGAAGGGGCCGCCCGGTTTCGTGGTCCTCAAAGAGGATGATGTTCACGTTCCTATCCGCACCAGTTCTCCCGCCCCGCGGCCGAAGATCTCCTCCTCGTACATACATTCCACCTGGGCCGGGGGGGTCGGATATACCCCGGGCATCACCGCCCGAAACCGGAATTCCACTTCCGCTTTTCCCTGGGGAAAATAATCCCAATGGAACCGGACCTCATCATCCAGGATGAACCGGACGGGCCTGGACGGGCTTTCTCCATAGACCCATCCGGTTTCCGGCGGGTCCTCCCCTTCCGCTTCCGGGGGAACTGTGGCGCTGGTTATCAGGACCGCGTCCACGATTTCCGCCCCGGAAGGCACCGGAATCCGGAGGGCCACAAAGGTCCGGGCCCGGGGACTGGAGATCCTGACCCGGCGGGTATAGGTTTTGCCGGGGGCAAGCCGCCCATCCTGGACCGCGTTACCCTCGGCGTCAAAGGTTTCGGTAAACACCCCCAGGCCCTCATCCCGGGGCCGGGCCAGTTCCGCAGGAATACCGTAACGGAGGCTCGCCGTGTAATACAGGACACCGGAACCTTCCCGTTCTATGCGCAGGGGGAGGAGGCTGTCCCGCTTAAGGTCCCGGAGGATGTCCCCGGTAAAGGGGAAAAGCCGGAACAAAGGCGTACCGCCATAGGAGGTGAATTCCCCGGAAAAAAGAGCGGCGCCTCCCAGAGAAAGGCGGGCCTTGAGGTTCACCACGGTTTTTGCCTCCCCATCGGCCACCTGCCCAAAGGCGAGGACCGCCCAGTACGAGGAGGCCGTGTTGGACCATATTCCCCGGCGCTGCCGTTCCAACAGGGACCGGGCCAGCCGGGTGGTCATCTCATCTTGGGGGCTCAAGGCCTGGTAAAGCATCAGGGCCAGGGCATAGCGATCCGTATCGGAGCCCCAGAAATTAGTCCTCCGCTCATAGGTGTCGGTGAGATCCAGGGTCCGGGTTCCCGGCCGGATAAAACGCCGGATCCGGTCCCGGGTGGAAAGGGCAAAATCCCGCATTCCCAATTCCAGGGCCGCAAGTCCCGCAAAGGCCCAGCCGGATATCCCCGCTTCATCTCCCCGGCTCAAAAAACCGCTCAATTCCCCCCCGATCTGTTCCCCGTGCATGGCCCGGACCCACAGGGCATAGCCCCACAGGAAGGAATCCCGCCGGGCATATTGCCGGGCAGTATCGGAGGAACTCAAGTAAGTGAGGAGTTTCGGTATTTCCAGGGAAGAAGGAAGGGTATATCCCTTGGCCCGGGCCAGGGCGGCGATATGGGCCACCCGGAGGGTAACATAATAATTGCCGGTCTCTCCCCCGGGCCAATAGGGATAGGAACCGTCACTGAGTTTGTTTTTGGCAAGTTCCGCCAGTTCCTCCTCGATAAGCTGTTTTGGGTTCTCGATGGGGCTTGAGAGCTCAAAGGCATCCAGGTGATCCGCGAAACTTATCAGGGGGAGGAGCCGGGCGGTACGCTGCTCCAGACAGCCGTAGGGATAATCCAGCAGGTAGCCTACCGCCTCCTTTAACAGGGCAAGCCGGGAAGCGGAGAGGGAAACCGACAGGGAGCCGGTACCTTCGGGGATTACCGAGGGGAGTACCACCCCCTCCTCAACAAAGGGAACCTCTCCCCCTAAATTCCCCGTGGTGGTTACGGTCTCGTAGAGTATGGGTCGGTCCACGGTAAGGGGCCGGATGATCCGCTCATTCACCCGAGGGGAACGGAGGGTGAATACCAGCCGGGCTGTTCCGGATCCGATAGCGGCAAGGCGGAAGGGGGCCTCTGCGGATGCCCCAGGCTTTATGGTCAGTTTCTTTGTGTCCTCCCCGTCCACCTCGAGGATCCCCTCGGTACCCTCAATTCCTAAGGAAACCTCAGCTTCCACCGCCGCCGCTTCCAGGTTGGTTAAGATCAGGGACACCTGTCCCGTATCCCGCCACCGGAGTTTCCGGGGCAGGGCGGCCAGCGCGGTGAGGGGGGCGCTTACCTGGAGGTCCTGTTCCATAATGCCAAAGGCGTTGAGCCCCGCGGCCAGGGCGGTACACCGGTAGGTAGTCAGAGAGTCGGGGAGCTTGAATTTCACCGTTACCGTTCCGTCGGGGCCGGTGATCAGAGCCGGCTCAAAGACCGCGGTGGGCCTGAAATCTATCCGTTCCTCCAGCTTGGAGCCGTCTTCGGTATCCCCTCCCTGAAGGTCGGAAAGGGCGTAGGTAACGGGATCGATAAGCAGGGAACGGCTGTCCGCCCCCCTCACCCCAAGGGGGAAATTCCGGGGATCGTAAAAAAAGGCCAGCGGATCCGGAACATGATAATCGATAAGATCTACCACCCCCCGGTCTACCGCCATAAAGGTCAGTTCCGCCCCCGGCACAGGCCGGCCGTTTTGACTTACCCTAAGGCGCAGCTCCACTTCCTCCGCCGGGGCATAGACCCCTTTATCGCCGCTTATCTCAATGGCGTAATGACGGCTCTTATTATCTACCCGCAGGGCAAGCAGCCCAAATACCCCCTTGGGCTTATCCAGGTCCGGTTCATAGTAACTGTTTTCCGGGAAGCCTGATCGGACCGTATAGGATGAAAGGACCACATACACAATAGGCACCTGGCTTTCATCGATGGGGATGTCGATGGTCCGGGCGGAACCATCCAACTCAATGATTTTTTCTGAAAGAATCCCCTCCCGTTCCAGGGTAAGGAGGTATTTTCCCCGGGGAAGGGGGGAACGAACGAGGATATGGGCGGTTTCCCCCGGAGCATAAGCGGGTTTATCCGGGGTGAGGGTGATACTGTCCACATCGTCCATCCCCCAACGGACCCAGCCCGCACCGGAAACATAAAAGCCGAACCGGGTTACCACGGGCCGGTCTCGGGGATCCCGGCTCCGCAGACGGATCTCCCACTGGCCGCTTTGGGCAGGGGTAAACGCCTTAGTTCCGGCGAGGCCGGATGGGGTTCCGGTCTTGCCGGAACCCTTGAGCTCCAGGGTTCCCTGTTCTTCCACGGTTTCAACCCGCTCCCACAGGAGGTTCACCCGGCCTCCTACCCCGGCCTGGCGGGCCTGTTTCCATTCGTACCGTACCAGCTCGTAGGCAAGCTCTCCTTGCCAATTTTCTTCTCCCCGGTAAGGTTCCCCCGCCGGGGAAAGAAGGGCCCAGCTTATCAGGGCGGGACTTCCCGCGGGCAGAAACCAGGCGGAAGGGGAAGCGGCCTGGGAGACCGTACCGGCATCCAACCGGGCGGCAATATAAAAAGAGGCGGGGTGGACCGTGACCGAAGCCCGGCCGGCAATTTCCTGACGGGCGGCGTCCTGTACGGTGGCTTCCAGCCGGTATTGGTAGGCGGCTCCCTCAATCCCCTCAGAAAGGGGGACTTGGCTTATATCGGCGCTCCCGTCAGGTCCCAGAGTTCCCTCACCCCGGCTCACAAAGGAACGGCTGTCGGGAAGTTCCGGGCCGAAATGCCAATATGACCAGTCAGCGCCGTTAAGGCCAAAAAGACCCCTAGGGTCCTTCGGTTCCCTGGTCCAATACCAGGAATAGGCCGCCCCCGAAAGTCCTCCCCCGGCAAGATAGGCCGCGGAGACCCGGGCGGACAGGGCTTCACCGGCATAAAAAAGCAAATCCGGGAAGCTGAGGGAAAGGGCAAACCGGGCCCTTTCAAAATTCGCCACCGTAAAGGAGACGATACCCACCGCCTCGCCCCGTTTATACCGGATAGCGTATACCCCGGGGTCCAGGTCCGGGGGTAGGGTAAAGGAACCGTGGCTCCCCCCGTTCGGGGAACTTATCCCCTGGATGGCGGCGATCACCGGAGCTTGATAGCCGCCGCTGCTTACCTCAAGGTCATAGGGCCCCTGGTATGCCTCAAAACGGCCCCGGTTCAGGGTTCGGTCTATGCCCCGGAAGGTGACGGTTTCCCCGGGCCGGTAAAGTCCCCGGTCGGTAAAAAGGAAAATCACCGGCCGGGGCTCCTCCACGGTAAAGGGCGTGGCCGCGGCTTCCAGGTCAAAACGCCACATATTGTGGCTGTCATTGGGGATGAATTCAACCTCATCCCCTCCGGCCCGGGCCCCGCCGCCCTGGCTCACCCGGATGCGAAAGCCCTTTCCCACGGTACCGTCCCGCTGGATGGAACTTGAGGGCTGGGTAAACCGGGAAACAAAAGACCCGTCAGGGAAGTCAAAAATCCCCAGGCCCTGTGCATCGGTACGGCCTTCCCGCACCGGCTTGGTTCCCTCCAGGAGTTCCACCCGGGCCCCGGCGACCGGTTCCCCGGTAGAAAGCCGGGTGGCCCAGACCAGGACCTTGTTATACCCATACCGAACCGTGATACCTATATCGGTTACCTGGACGGTCAGCCATTGCTGATCCCGGTAAATTTCCCCTTGCCGCCAGGAGGAGCGGACCTCATAATCCCAGCCTATGGCCACACTGCCCCGGCTCCCGGGCCCCAGAAAGGGGCTAAGATCCTCCATAAAGAACCGTTTGGAATTGGCGGGGAAGTTCGAACCGACATCCAGAGCTTTCAGAGCGCCCGGGGGAATACGCTCATAGGGGCCCGCGGCGGCCCGGGAAAGAAAACGTAGGGACACGGGATTCTGCGCTTCCCATACCACCCGGGGGGAAAAGGCCCCTTCCAACATTCGGGAGCCGGAATTTCGGGTGTATACATAGCTTGAGGCCTCCCCCACCTGGGCCAGGACCCGTTCGGCCTTTCCGAGGGGCCTCCCCCAAAGGTCTTTGAGATCCGCCGATATCCGGACCCGGTAATCATGGCGGTATTCCAGGGGAAATCCGTTGAGTACCACCGAAGTACCGTATACATGGACATTTTCCCGTTTGGTTGGGGACATTCCTTCTATGGAAAAGTATTGTTCCACCCCCGCGGGATCCACCGGGTGGCTGAATACGAGGGTTATGGGGATGGAATCCCCTTCCCGGGTCCGGGGAGAAGAGGAGGAACGGACATAAACCTCGTCAAAGGTAAAGGGAAGGAGGGTATGAAAGGTGAAATCCCAGTCTTCCCTGGAACCAAGCCATCCCGGTTCCGACCGGGCCCCGGCCAGGACCGTGAGTTTTACCTCGGTATCCATGGGGAGGGGATTATTCAGGGTTACCAGGACCTCCTGCTCCGGAACCACACCCCGGCCGGGGCGGTCAGCGCCCTCAACCTTATCGGGCCTGCCCAGCCGGAACGGCAGGATTTGTCCTTTGGCGCGGAAAACCAGCCACCGGCCTATCTCCTCCAGATTAACGGGATAAGAGAAGATCAGGGTGATGTTCCGCGCCTCCTCCGGGGGAGCGTTCCAGGGATTGACGTAACTTTCCCCGTTTCCCAAGGAATAGGACAAAACCGAAAGCCGTTCAGTTTCAAAGAAAAAACTCTTTTCCCCTTCCAGGGGCTTTCCCCCCAGGGACCGCAGGGCATCCGAGAGGGTAACCGTATAACGCCGCTGGGGAAGCTTTTCCGTATCCGGCTCAAACGAAAGGAGCCGGGACCCATACCAGCGGTATACTCCCTCCAGGGGCGGATCTACCGTAAAAAGCCCGGCGGCCGCGTCCTGCTTCAGGGGTTCTCCCAGTTTTGCCAGGGGAACCACGGGCTGGGAAAAAACTACATAAATCGCGGGCTTTTGGATCTCCTGGGGAAGTTCTCCCCGGGGCCCATAATCGGCCATTATGAAGGGTTCGTCACTTTCCGTTATGGCCCCCTGGGCGTTTGCCCCGGCGATTTCTTCTTCCAGGGAGGCCGCCGCCTCGTAATAGGCGATCCGGTAACCCGCCAGATCCGCCACCGCCATTCCCGGGGCCGCGGCGGAACCGGAAAATACCGTCAGGGACCGGTCCGGCTCCCGGCCGTTACAGGCGCTCAACCCCAAACAGCTCACTATCAAAATCACGGTCAAGGGAAAAATGGGCTTTTGTCCACTTTTCCCCAGGCCGCTCTTTGCTAAACGCATATATACCCCCGGATACAATAATTTGGGTGTCCGGAACCATTCCCAAAACTCGGCTGGGTTTGGGAATAACGCTCCATCCTGTTTAAAATCCAGTATTTTGAAATAGACTCAATTGACAGATATACCCGGTACATTACACTAAAATAAGTATATTCATTGCAGGGGAATATTAAAAGTAGGAAAGGTCTTTCGAAATTTGACATTTTGAAACAGCCTCGATATACTGGTGCTATTAATAATATGGAGGGGGAGTTAATGAAATCTATTAGCCGTTTTCTTATTTTTTGTGTGGTCTTTTTAGGACTCCTCTTTCCTGAACCGGCCTTTGCCCAGCGGCGGAAGATCACCATTAAGCTGGCCTCGCTGGTTCCTGAAAACACCCCGTGGGGAGCGGCTTTGAACCGCATGGCCGCGGAATGGCGGACCGCCTCCAACGGTGAAGTGGAATTGGCGGTTTATCATAACGGGGTGGCGGGAAGTGAAGGAGACGTACTCCGTAAGCTCAAGGGGAACCAGATTCAGGCGGCTATCTTAAGCTCCTTCGGCCTTAATTCCATTACGCCGGATCACGCCATTATGACCCTCAGCTGTCCTTTTCTTATCAGAAATAACGAGGAATTGGACCTGGTTTTGAACAATCTCAAGCCGGAATTGGAAACCCGGATCAACCGGGAGGGGTTCTTTACCCTGGCATGGTCAAAGGCGGGCTGGGTCAGGTTTTTCTCCAAACAGCCGGTTTTTACCCCCGCCGATCTGAAACGGCAGAAACTGGGAACCAGCGAGCAGGAACCGGCGTTGATGGACGCCTTTAAGGCCATGGGGTATCAGATGGTTCCGGTATCCATGAACCAGGCGCTGGTAGCCCTTAACGGCGGAATGATAGACGCGGTATATCAAAGCCCGGTTAACGTAGGGGGCCTCCAGATTTTCGGGGTGGCGAAAAACATGACCTCCATTACGATTGCCCCTTTTATGGGGGGTATCGTCATGAACCAGGCTGCCTGGCGCTCCATTCCGGAACAATATAAACCGGCGTTGCTGCGGATCGCTAAACGGCTGGAGACGGAACTGGATACTTCTATCCAGCAGCTTGAGGCGAGCGCCATCGCCACGATGAAAAATTACGGTCTTAAGGTCAGTGAAATAAGTCCGGCCCAGGAACAGCTCTGGTACGGTGATATGGAAAGGGCTATTCCGTCCCTGTTGGGAAGTACCTTTAACCGGGATATATACGAAAAAATCGAAGCCCTCCTCAGGGCCCACCGGGGCAGGCGTTAATGATGGGAAAAACCCGGGGCCTTTTATGGACCATTGAGCAGGGGATTTGCTATTTTTCTCTTGTCTGTTTAATCCTGCTGCCCGCGGCGGAAACTGTTCTCCGGGTGTTTTTTCACTCCCGGGTTCCCGCCTCACCGGGGCTTATTATCCATTTTTTATTGGTCCTGGGCCTTTTTTCCGGGATGAACACCACCAAAGCGGGGGATCATCTTTCCATCGGGCTCTTGCAGTTTAGTTCCAATGAAAAATCCAAAAGGATCTTTGCCATCGGCTGCGGCCTCTTATCGGCCGTGGTGGTTACGATTTTTGCCTGGTGTTCGGTTTCCTTTGTCAAAATTTACCTTTCCCCGCCTCAGCTCATCGGGTTTATTCCGGACCAGGTTTTTGCCCTGGTGATGCCCATTGGGTATGGGGTAATGGCTTTCCGGTTTGCCCGTCTTACCCCTTTGCAAGGTAAGGCCCGGATCCTCGCGGTACTGGCGATTCTTTTGGGGACGGTTCTTTCCCTGCCGGCGATTTTTAAGTTTCTCTGGGGTTTTGACGCTCCGGAGGCAGCCTATAGGATCACCGACGGCTTTTTTACCCTGGCCTGGTACCTCAAAACACCGGTATTGATCCTCCTTATCCTGGCGGCTTTTGGGGGAACTCCCCTGTTTGTGATCATCGGCGCCGTGACCCTGATCTTCATCCAGGGTTCCGGGGGAGAAATAGACGTGGTCGCCAATCAGATCTATACGGCCCTCACCCAAAACAGCTTTGTCGCCATCCCCCTCTTTACCCTGACGGGCTTTTTACTGTCGGAAAGTAAAGCCGGGGAACGGCTCATGGTAACGTTCCGAAGCCTCTTCGGCTGGCTCCCCGGGGGGATCATCATCGCCGCGGTAGGTATGTGCGCCTTTTTTACCTCCTTTACCGGGGCTTCGGGGGTGACCATCCTCGCCCTGGGGGGAATTCTCTACACGGTACTCTCGGAAAACGCCCCCTATCCGCCGAAATTTTCCATAGGGCTCCTCACCGCCTCGGGCAGTATCGGCCTCCTCTTTCCCCCCAGTCTCCCCCTGATCCTGGTAGGCGCGGCCACCAGGACCAACACGATTCACCTCTTCCTGGGGGGCATACTCCCGGGTATTATTTTGGTGGGAGGGATGATCCTGGTGGGGATTATTTTTTCGGTTAAAACCAAAATTCCCCTGGAACCCTTCCGGCTTAAAACGGCCGCTTCCGCCCTGAAAAAATCATCCCTGGAGATCCTGCTTCCTTTTTTACTGGTGGTGGGGTATTTTTCCGGCGTTCTCTCCCTGGTGGAGATCGGTTCCGCGGCGGTGATCTATGTTTTTGTGGTGGAAGTTTTTATTTTTAAGGATATTAAGATTACCAAAATAAACCAGGTATTCATCAAGGCCCTTCCCATCATCGGCGGGATCCTTTCCATCCTCGCCCTGTCCCAGGCCCTTTCCTACTACATCGTTGATACCCAGGGGCCGGAACGGTTCACCCGGTGGCTCCAAAGCGCCATTTCCTCCAAGTACCTCTTCCTCCTCATCCTCAACCTGTCCCTCCTCGTGGTCGGCTGCCTCATCGATATTTTCTCCGCCATTATGATTGTGCTGCCCCTGATTTTTCCCCTGGGGGTGGCCTATGGTATCGATCCGGTTCATTTGGGAATTATCTTTCTTATCAATATGGAGGCGGGTTTCTTGACCCCGCCGGTGGGAATGAACCTTTTCCTGGCCAGTTACCGGTTCAGGAAGCCCTTTGTGGAAATCGCCCGGTATGTTGTCCCCTTTCTCCTTATCCAGTTGGGAGTAGTTCTGCTTGTCACCTATATACCGGTGCTTTCCACCTGGCTTACCAAATTGTATTAGGGCCTTTCCACGGATGGCCCATGGGAGCTGATATGAAACAGAAAACCGACAATGCCCCCTATGTTCCCGACATTGGCCTGGTCTACCCCAGCCAGCCTGACGCCCACATGAACCTGAAGCCGAAAGAGATTGACCTCGTCATCGACGAGAACTACCCCTTTCTGGACAAATCCTTCTGGTTCAGGTTCCGCAGCGCGATGATCTACCTGGGAATTTTTGTCCTGGTTTTTATCCTGTCGCCCATCCGGTTCGGGCTCAAAATTGAGGGGCGGGAAAAATTAAAAAAACACCGGGCCCTGCTCCGCAACGGGGCTCTTACCGTGGCAAACCATGTGCTGCGCTGGGATTTTTTATGCATCCTCCAGGCAATACGGTTCCGGCGTTTGTATTTTCCCGCGTGGAAAGAGAACCTCTCCGGCTCTGACCGGCACCTCATCCGCCTTGTGGGGGGCATTCCGGTGCCCACGGACATCCATGTGATTAAATACTTTAACCAGGCCTTTGACGAACTCCACAAAAAGAAAAAATGGTTCCACGTGTTCCCCGAAAGCAGCAGCTGGCCCTACTACCAGCCGATCCGTCCCTTTAAGAAGGGTATGTTTACTATAGCCTATAAATATCAGCTTCCCATCATCCCCATGGCCTTTTCTTACCGTCCGGCTAAGGGGCTCTACCGGCTTTTCAAAAAAAACTACCCCCTCATCACCCTGCGGATGGGGGAACCTATCCTCCCGGACCTTACCCTGCCCCGGAAAGACGCGGTGAACCTCCTTCGGAACCAATGCCACAAAGCCATCGTGGAACTTGCGGGTATCCGGGACAACCCCTGGCCCAGCGAGGGGGATTAGGGGGAAATGAATACAGCCGCCCCGGTTTACTCTTGTTCAGGACCAGTAACCGGGAGATGAAGTTGTTCCCGGAACAGGGCGATAAGGGTTTCCCAGTTTAGCGAGGGGCTCTGCTTTTTATGGTTTTTAACGCCGATATAGGCCATGCCGGCGGCGGCGGCTCCGGCGCCGTCGGTATCATCCCGGTCGCCTATCACCAGGATGCGGTCCGGCTTAAGGCCCAGATCCTGGGCAATGAGCAAAAAAGGCCGGGCCGCGGGCTTTTGGGCGCCGAAGTGTTCGGGACCGTAGAGCTTGGCCCCGGACGCCGGATCCAAGCCGAGACAGGACAAACGCTCCGCGGTGCGGGGATAATCCGAATAGACCGCAAAGGGAACGACCCTTTGGGTCAACTGTTTAAAAAGTTCCGCGGCCCCCGGACGGGGACGGTAATACTTTTTGAGTACCCCGCACATCAACGGGATGTAGCGGTCAAAGTACCAGCTTTGCAGCGTTTCCGCGGGTTTTCCGGTAAGATGAGCCATCCGGGAGAAAAATTCCCCGTAATAGGCCCCAACGGAGAGATAATCACCGCCAGCCAGCTCTTTCCGGATCCGGCGTTCCGCCAACATGAGGAATCCCTCCAGGGGACGGGTCAGGACAAGCCGCCGGGCAAAACCGTGGGTGTCATAGAGAGTCCCGTCAAGATCAAAAATAAAAGCCCCCGCCCCTTGTATCAGGGTTTCGGGGGTATTGTTTTTATTAACCAATGCAGCGCCTTTTTAAATTACCCCCGCAGGGCTCTACAGTACCAATTCTTTGAACATAGCATGCCGTTTTTCATCCTGCATCAGGAGGTTTACCTTGAACTGACCGTCCCGGTATCCCTTGTCGATACAGGTAGCCTTGAACTTTTCAAAGGATTCCTTGACGAGGAGGGCGGTCTCCGGGTCTTTGAGCCGGTTGGAGGACCGTTTCGCCTCATATTCGATGTTGTATTTTTTGAGATATTCGTCCAGAACCCGGGTGAAATTCTCCGCCTTTTCCTGGGTTATGTCGGCGTTGACAAATTCATAATAAAACCGGTAGGTCACCTTGGAAGTATCCGCAAACCCGATAAAGAAAGCCACCCGGTTGCCGGTCTCCCTTTCCGCCGCGTGGACCGCCTCAACAAACTGCCGTTCGTGGAGCTTTTCTCCGGTGATGTTTACCGTACCGTTCACCTTCTGGATGAGCTTGAGGGTGGGGAACTGGTTGACGAAGCCGGTAATCTCCACGAGGTCGTTCATGTTGTAGCGGTAAAGCCCCGCGGAGGTGGTCACCACCATGGCGTAGCGCTCGCCCTTTTTCACCTCGTCCATCCGGTAAACCGGAGGGTTCTCGTTTTCCAGGTCCGACTCGTGGATGAACTCAAAGAAAACCTTATGGCCGAAGATGACTGTATCCGGGGAATTGCTCTTGAGAACGATGCCGATGCGGCATTCGGTGGCGAAATAGCCCATTTCGTGGAACACACAGGTTTCGGGGAAGGAGTCCCGCACTTTCTCGAAGAAGATATTGGTGTTGCCGCAGAACCAGACGTTGACCACCTGCATGTGGGGCCAGTAATACTTGGGCAGCACGGTGCCGTACCTCACCTTCAAGGCCCGCAGCTCCTCGGCCCGCGCCGGATTGGGCTTGAGGCGCTTCTCCAGGGACGCGCGGATCCAGTCGGGGATGGGGAGGCGGTGGCTCAGAGTGCCGTTCTCGATATCCTCCACATATTCGTCGTAGAATTCGTTGGCGTTGTTCTGCATCTCCACCAGGGTGCTGGGGTTGGCGGTGATGATCAGGGTGATGTCCTGTTCAATACCCATCCGCATGATGGCGTAGTACCGGGCCTTGTAATCGGGGATGTGGAACACGTCCGCCGGGGCGGGGTGCAGGACCTCCATGAAGCCGGGGATGTCCCGCTGGGAGATGCCGGAGATGCTGCCATAAACCGTACCGTCCGGCGCGGCGCCCTCGATGGCTTTTCCCACGATGGAGAGGGTTTTGCCGTAAAAGGCCTTGGGCTTATTCATAATCAGGGTATAAAACCACAACTGGTTCATCACCTTGTACACTTCCTGGTAGTACTGCTCCGTGATGGGGATCCATTTCGGCTCCTTGGTGGTGCCGCTGGTGGTGGCGTAGAGTTTCGGCTTGCCGGGGTACAATACGTCGCTTTCGCCGTTCTTATGCCGCTCCACATAGGGCCGTATGTCCTCATATTCGTTTAAGGGTACGTTTTTCTCATACAGGCTAAAAAGCTCGTCGGCGCTTTCCGCTTTGAGAATCTCCGCGAAGTGGTGTTCCCTGCCGTAAACCGTATCCTGGGCGGTGGAAAGAATATGACGCAGGAATTCCTCCTGGGCCTTTTTGCCGTCCTTGGAGACCTTTTCGAACTCCTTTAACCCCTTCTTACCGATAATGGTCAAAGCCAGCGTGATAAGCCACCAACCCTTTACCCTTCGTTCACCCATGCTGTTCCTCCTGTGGAAATCTATTATGACAAATTGCACTCAATATGTCTAATAATAGCAGATACTTATGGTAACTGCAAGGTATGGATTGTGGAATTAATGGTTTTTTCACCAAAGTTATTCCAAAAAATGAAGTTTTGGCACAGCCTCCTATCCGATTACAAACTCCAAAAGCACGCCCATTAATCGGGATTTTTGCATGAATATGCAAAAAATCCACAGGTCAACAGGCCCTAGAGGGCGAAACCAAAGATAATATACAGTACCGTTGCCCCCGCCGCGCAGATAAGGGCGTAGGGAAGCTGGGTCCGGACATGGGAATACAGATCCGTACCCGCCGACATGGACGAGAGTATCGTCGTGTCCGACAGGGGAGAGCAGTGATCCCCGAAGATCCCCCCGGAAATTACCGCGCCGATGGTAAGCAGCAGATTGGCGTTCATGGACACCGCCATGGGAATGGCAATGGGCATCATGATTGAAAAGGTACCCCAGCTGGTTCCCGTACAGAACGACATGATCGCCCCGAGGATAAAGATGATCGCCGGCCCAAAGGCGCCGCTTATCCGCCCCTCGACCAGGCCGGCAAGGAATTGGCCCGTTCCCAGGGCCGAAACTCCCCGGCCTATGGCAAAGGCAAGGGACAGAAGGATGACCAGGGAGAGCATGCTGCTTACCCCCTTAAAAACATAGGCGCCGAATTCCTTGGCGGTCATGAGTTTCTGGGCCCGGTAGTAGATCAGCATGAACACCAGGGTGATGATGATCGCGTAGAGGATAGCGGTGGTCCCGTCCCCTTTCGTAAGATCCCCCTTTCCCGAGATTAAAAGCCCGGCGAAGGTTCCCGCGATGAGGATGGCCAGGGGGATCGCCATGTTGCCCTTCTTTTCTTTTCCCTTGACGGCGCGGATGTCCCCCGAATCTTCATCGTTGAGAAGCGGGGTAACCCCGTCGCCGTAGAGTTTCCCCGTGGTTTCCACCCGCAGCTCCGCCTTTTTCATGGCGCCGAAATCCTTTCCCGTGATGATGAGGACCAGGACAAACACCAGGGTAACGATGCAGTAAAACTGAAAGGGGAGGCTGTACATGAGCAGGGGCAGGGGATCGCCGGAGATAATTCCGGCGGAGATCTGGGCGCCGATAAGTCCCATGAGCATGGCCCCCCAGGAGTTAAGGGGAATAATCGCGTTCACCGGCGCCGAAGTTGAATCGCATATATAGGAAAGTTTTTCCCGCGAAACCTTAAGTTTATCGAAGATGGACCGGGCGACTATCCCGGTGAACATGATACTCAAAAGGCCGTCCACAAAGATGATAAGCCCTATGATGTAGGTAAGCAGCATGGCCGCCCGTTTACTTTTGACAGCCTTGTTTTTTTCGGTAAGAAAGGTGACAAAACCGTCAACCCCGCCGGAAACGCGCACCAAAAGGACAAAGGCCCCCATGAGAGAGGTGAAGAGGAATATTTTGAGATTATCCACGCTTGACCAAACCCCCAAAACACCGTCGAGGGTTACGTTTACCGCGGCGAAGGGATTCCACTTGCTCATGATAAGATAGCAGAGGAAGGTTCCTACCAGCAGGGCAAGGGAAATCTTCCGCCATTTAATGGCAATAACGAGGGCCAACACCGGCGGCAAAACCGAAAGAATTCCATAGTCCATAGTTCTCTCCTTCAGATTGTGGTCTATTTGAGCGGAACATACGTTCCTCGCTTGAACCCTTAGCTCCCGGGGAAGCGATCCCGGGGCGGCGGATTCGTGAACTGGCTGAACAGGGAACCGAAACCCCCGCTGTGCAGGTAACAAACGCCGCCGTCTATTTTTCTTCCGCGAATATAGTCTTCCATACCGGCGATAACCTTGCCGGAGTACACATGTTCAATAAAGATCCCCTCCCGGCTTGGAAAGGAGAGCACCGCCGCCTCACATTCCGGGGTATTAAGACCCCATCCCGCTCCCCGGTAGTCGTCCACAATGTCGCAGCGGTCTTCAAGATCGCCGGGAAAGGGAAGTCCCGCGATAAGCGCCGCCTCGCCGATGGTTTTTTCGATGTGTTCCCGCAGCTCCTCCCGCCGGTCTTCGACGCTGATCACGCAGATCCGGAAAGGCCGCCCCAGTACCGCGTTGCCGTATATCAGTCCTGCGGCCATCCCGCCGTTTCCTCCGGAAACAAAGAGCGTACCAATGGCAAAACCCTGTTCTGAGCACTGGCCGCGAAGTTCGGCAATGGTTTCCGCGTAACCCAGGGCCCCCGTTCCCGATGTACCCCCATGGCGGATAACATAGGGCATCAGTCCCTTTGCCGCCAGTTCCCCCCGCAGTTGTTCCTCAAAGGAACGGCGTTCGGCCGCGCTTACCTCGCCCAGGAAAATGGATTCCGTCCCCATGATACGGTTGAGGAGCAGGTTTCCCGTACAGGGTTCATCCTCCCCGCAGTTGTGAATCAGGGTACAGGGAAGGGAAAGCCGGGCGCAGGCCGCGGCGGTTAAGGTACAGAGGTTAGACTGGCCCGGCCCCGATACGATGACCCGATCCGCGCCCCCCGCGATAGCCTCTCCCAGCAAAAATTCCAGGCTTCTGAGCTTGTTTCCGCCGGGACCCAGCCCCGACAGATCATCCCGTTTGATAAAGATCCCGGGGTACCCCAGGGCTGTCTCAAGACCGGGCAGCCTGTGCAGGGGAGTGGGATAACAACCAAGCCTGACCCGGGGCAGACGGCCGAGCGCGCCGGTCAGGACTTCGGCGGGGGGATTGTCCATGGCGCCATGGTACCAGAGAAACGGTGTATTGAAAAGGCCACGCATTGCCTCATAAATAATCCAGTCGGCCGAAATTCGAGTTTTAAGCATGTAATAGTATTTCCGGAAGGGAAACGGAAGATGCTATGAATGGCCGGAGGAGAAAACTGGTAATACTATACTATGTGGCTCCGGTCTCTGAATAATTGTTTCCGTTCCCCGTTCATAAGCCGTTTCGTGTTTTTCCTCGTCGCACTCATAATATGCCGGTGCCGTTCATACAGCTCCTGAAAAACCTCTTCCCTCAATGAAGATACCCCGCTGCTTGCGGCGGGGTATCTTCATTAGATAACAATTCCTAACAGAGGAAACAGTGTTCTTATCCTGTTTTCCACAATACTATCCATAGTTTTTACCCCTCGTCTTAAACTATAAATAGTATACCTCATCCCGTTAATAATTACAAGTTATTTTCTTACGTATCCTATACCGATGGTGGAGAGGCAACTGTTCAAATATTGCCGGACCTATGTTCTGATAAAATCGGATTCACCGTTCATTTTCACCGGAATATGCACGATACGGCATCGTTTCCCTCCGATAGTTTGGTTTTGCAACTTTATACTACCGTGCTTACGATGCCGTTTCTATGCCTTCCTACTTTCGCACTTCAAAAAAATTTGGCCATATTTCATGCTGTTGATATACGCTTCTATTACCCGTACCGAATTGTTGCCATCAACATTAGCGTTGTTCAAAAACCTCAGTTTTTGAACAACTTCTACTTGAAAACAGCAAAATGCGGAGCATTTTGCGAGACTTGTTCGATAAACCGAACCCGATAGGGTTCAGTAAAATAGGTTGTCGAACAAGTCCATTATACCCTATCGCTGATGTTTTGGCAGGATTTTTTACACAGTCTGCAGACAAAGATCCAAAAAAGAAATGACTCTCCCCGTCCTGAAGGGCGGGGAGAGTCATTTTGAGGAGAGCCCCTACTCCTCCGTCCGAACGAACTGAACACGCACGCTACGCGGGGCGTCAGGGTAGGGCGGGACGAGCAGGGTAAAGCGAGTATTGCCCGTGTCAAACCGGTAGACGCTTGCCCAGCGGATGCAGTAGAGATACTCGATCGGTGAATCGGGGAAGTCACATTCGATACGGAGGAAGGACTCTTTGGTAACGGCGTCCTCGCTTTCCGACCAGAGCCCGTCGGCGTCAAAGTAGACTTCCCCGCCGTCTACCGTCGTGTTCACGCTGACGATACAGGTTCCGCCCCTGATAAAGATAATCTCGTAGAGGTCGCTGCGGCGCGCTCCCTGCGGGTCGGTGTAGTTTATCCGTCCCTGCCATCGTTCCGTCGCGGAAAGGATGAAGGGCGACTGCTGAGCGAACATCGGCGCGGCGATGAAGGCGAGAGGGACGAGAAGTGTGAAAAAAAGTTTTCTCCGTTTCATGGGCTCTCCCTGGTACAGCGGAACCGGACGGCTCCCCATGTGCGTTTACTTAAGAATATTTAACCGCCAAGGCGCAGAAGGCGAATAAGTTTTTTAAGAGAAACCTTCTCTTTTTCCTTTCCTTTTTTTGCCTTACTCTCCTTCACGGTTACTATTTTATTGCAAACGCATATGGACGGCGGCCCGTCCGGTTCCCCCTTTCACTCGATTATGTTGATCCGCGCCCGGTAGATTTCGGTTTTTCCGTTCGCGTCCGAGACAAAATAGACGTTGTTGTTTTTATCCCAGCTTGGAGAAAAGGAGTTTACATTTCCGCCGGTTAACGGGGAGAGGCCGGTCCCGTCGGCTTTCATGTAGTATATCTGCCATTTGGCATTCTTCTTTGCCACCACCCTCGTGCCCTTAGTGCCGGTAACCTTTACTTCCGCGCCTTTCTGGAACAGAATATACTGCCCGTCGCCGGAATATTTCGGATAGGCGCAGTTATAATTGTCCGGGTCATTATAAAGTTCCGATACCTGGGTACTCTCCACGTCCATTTCATAGATGTTGCCCTCCCGAACAAAGAGGAATTTGTTCTCGAAGGGGTGCCACGAAGGGGACCAGCCCATGCCCAGAAAGGTATATTCGCTGCCGTTGTCTTTCATGGAGACAAGCTGCCTTTCGGCAGGATCTGCCCAGGTATTGCAAAGGACTACGCCTTCGCGGACCGACGGCCACAGTTCACCGTCTGTATTTCTGGCAATGTAGGTTTTACCCCCCCCGCTTATGGTCGAGCGGATTAGTTTATAGGTGTTGTCCTCGTAGACCCCATATATAAAGGAGCTGCTGTTCTCGTACCACGCCGGGGAGAATGCTCCGTCTTTGATTAGCGTCGTCTTTGCGGGACTTTCTACGTTTCGTAGCAGCACAATATTCCAAAAACCGTCGGCCTTTTCCCTTTCGCAGTATATCAGTTTGACCCCGTCGGGGGAAACGCTCGCCCAGTCTTTAAACAGGCCGTCGTTGGTTATCCTGGTTACGTTCGACAGCAACGCGGGATCCCAAAAGGTGACCTCCTCTTTCTTTGATCCAAAACCGGCGCATCCGGCAATCAGAAGCACCGCCAAAACCACAAGTACAATCCCTTGTTTTTTCATAAAAACCCTCCGGTTCTTGTTTGTCCATATCCATACGGATATGTTCTTTTAAATCCGCTATAAGGCGCGCCCTATGGCGGCATAAAATACTCAAGTTCAGGACCCGGAACGCGCTATCCGGAAGCCGGTACTAGTGTTTTTATCCCGGGGAACGCCGTAATCCCGGTTGGTCAACAGCAGCCGGCCGGCGGTTTGAAAACTATGGCCCCGCCTGACCCGGGTCGTACCGGATTCAGGCCCCCGCGGATTCGGCTGTACGTCCCTGCCGTAATTTCCATACCAGTCCCAGCACCATTCCTGTACGTTGCCTATCATGTCGTGGAGCCCGTAACGGTTGGCCGCAAGCTGCCCAACGGGGTGTATCACCCGGCCTGAATTACCCCCAACCCAGCCGTCGATCCATTCCCCGCAGGCGTATTCCCATTCCGCCTCCGTAGGCAGCCGGTAGCCGTTGGCGCTCCTGTTCCACATTACATTCGCCCCGCTTATCGTATACGCCGGCGTTAAATTTGCCGCCCGGCTCAGGCGGTTGCAAAATTCCACGGCGTCAAGCCAGCTTACCGTTTCCACCGGCAGGGTGCTGCCGCCCTTGAAACTGCTGGGGTTACTCCCCATCACCGCCTCGTATTCCCCCTGGGTCACTTCGTATTTCCCGATACTAAAACCCCCCAGGCTTACCTGGCGTTGCGGCCGTTCATTGGCATTGCCCTGCCCGGCGGCGCTGCCCATCAGAAAAGTCCCGCCGGGAACGCTCGCCATGTTCCCGTCAATCGTCCGGATCGCTTCCTGCAAGGGGGAAAGATTACCGCCGGCGGGCTGAGACCCGGGCTGAACGGGGGAAAGACTGCCGCCGGCGGGCTGGGAGGCGCTTGTGTAACCAAGAGCCCGGAGAAAACGATCGGTAAACTCCTCCATTGCCCCGCGGGCCTGGTTCAAACGCTTGAATTCGATGTCGCTTGAGGCTTTCTGGACGGCGGTATTGAGGTCTATCATCCGGGCGGTTACAAAATAAACCTCGTCCATCTCGTCAATTTCGCCGACCAGAATATAATCGGCCCCCGCCGCCGCGCCGAGCTGGGCCGTTTTATTCGGGTCCGACCAGTCGCTCATCTGGAACTCGTGTTCCGCGAGGATCGCGTCAAAATCTTCGCGGGTTACAAGGGTGACCGCCCCGCTCGCCCCGATCCGGCTGCGGATAAAGTTGGTTACAACCCGCGCGTCATCGGGGGAAACCCCCTTCCCGTTGACCAATTGCTGAACCACAACCCGGCCCTTCTGCTGGGCAGACAGCGGGATTAGCGCGGCAAGCAAAACGAACAAAACGGCGGCCGTTGTTTTTTTGAGGGACGGCATTTCTTGTTTACTCCACGCCCGCGATAGCGGCCAGGGCGGCGATATAATCCGCGTCGGCCTTTGTGACGCCGGCGGCGGCGATTTTCACGCTGTCCCCGGATCGGTAGGCGGCCCGCTGTTCGGCCGGACTTTGCCGGGGCGCGTTAAGGGCGTTTAACTGCGCGCGTACTTCCTCGCGGAAAACCTGTTCGCTTTTTTCCTTTTCACTTTTGGTTTCGGCGTCTATTTCGGCGAACATAGCCGCGATTGTCTGTTTCGCCTCCTGCTGGGGAACATTGTCCACGATGTCATACAGGTATTTCGCCACCAGTTTGGACCACACCTCACTATCGCAGGCGTAGACGACAAAATACACGTATCTCCTTGTCGTTTTGCCCTGCGAATCGGTGGTTTCAAGTAGCTGCCAAAAGTCCGTCAGGCGCTCTTGTCCGGCTATATCGACTTTTGCTTTGGTCGCCGCGTCCTGTACGACGGCAAATTGGTCGTCGCTTTGTAGCGTGATCGCCGCTCTGGTCAATACCGACTGCTTTAACTGGTTGGCAAGGCGAGCCGCGTACTGTACGTCGGCGATGGTCTGGGCGGCGTTGAGCCTGTCGGCGAGGGCGGAGTGCACCTTCAATACCTTATTCCCGGTGATCTGCCAGTCGCGCTTAAATATCGAAAAATTGCCGCGTACCGCGGGAAGCAGCCAGTCCGGGGAAGCGTCCTCTCCCAAACTGCGATCTTTCCAGTCCAGTATCCGCTGCTTGTCCGCCGTTTTCTGCGCCTCTTCCGAAACCCGCTGCGCCTGCGTGACCATCGCCGTTTCCTTCTCTTCCCGTGTCTGCGGAATCGGCGCGGAAGAACAAGCCGCCGTGATCAGAGCGAGAGCCGCCGCGGCTATCAACAGTACGTTCATTTTCATCGAAATCCTCCTATTGCTTTATGTAACTCAAACGGAAACTCCGCGTTGACGTTTTGTTCCATGGTCCGCAGGGCGCGGCTGACAGCGTCATCCGCCGAATGGGGATGACGGACCGCGGCGTAGGCTCTGCGCCAGCTTGCCGCCGGCGAACCGTCCTGCGCCTTAAAAACGATGGCTACTTCCGGCTGGACGATAAAATTGTTTGCCGCCTTTGATTCGTTTGGCGTAACGGTTATCTCCAGCGTGTAAACGCCGCCGCTGTCGATAACGGCAAAGCCTTCGTTCTTTACCGCTTCCGCCGCCCGGTGGGCAAGGGAACGGAAACGTTCGTCGTTGATGCTGACGCTGGCCGTAAGCCGCGCCCTGTTCGTGTCGATGGCGGAGTCAACGCGGGGCAGTACCGCCGTTATGCCCCGGTAATGATCCGACGCGCCCGGGTTAATCAACACGGCGATTCCGGCAAGTTTTTCCCCCAGGACGGCGCTTTCACGCGCCTCCCGCAGCCGGGGAATGGCGGCCATCGGATGCGGACTGTTTTCGTAACGCTTAAGGATCTCGTTGACCTGGGTAAGGCAGGCGGCGGTCCGCAGATCGTAGACTTCAAGCGCTTCTTCCCGGTTGATGTAGGCTAGGGCGCGGACATTGCCGTTTTTCTCGAAGTAGGTCTCGGCAAAACGGGCGCCGAAGAAATCCGCCTCGCTGGTAACCACAGACTGCTGGCTCGTGGCGGTTCTTTCCTCGGAAACGGAGAGTGT
>JAITEG010000110.1 GCA_031282145.1 Spirochaetaceae bacterium
GCGGTAATTCCAGAAATTGCCTCAGTTCCTGTTCCCGCGACAGGCCGAATTGCTCCATATCTTCAAAATCTTCTCCGCCGCACAGAAATGTCGCCAGCCCTATGACGAATATATCTTCCAGTTTGTGTCGTATATTTCCCCATGCGCGCCGCGGGTCCGGTACTTCCCTAATCCGTTCGGTCAATCCTCCGATATCCATACTATCCCCTCCCAAGGATTCTCTTATTTTACCTTTCCGGGGACAAAAGTAAATGCAGGAGCCCTGTTCCAAGACCCGGTTGGTGCGAACCTTCGGTTCGATGAAACAGCCTCAAGTAAGCGCAAGGCCCCCGTTACCCCGGCCATTGCCATGATTTTGTCCCCCGGGATACAATGGGCCCATCAAGGAGGGAGCATGGATAAGCCCTTTAATTTTGACGAGATCCTTTGCCGCAAAGGGACCGGCGCGGTCAAGTGGGACGCGCTTGACCGGCAGGAGGGACAGGATGATGTTATTCCCCTGTGGGTGGCGGACATGGATTTTCCCTCGCCGCCGGATCTGGTGGAGGCGTTAAAGAACCGAGCCGCCCATCCGGTATATGGATATACCGGCGCTTCCTCCGCCTTTTATGAAAGCCTCCTTTCCTGGTATCATCAGCAGTACCATCTTACCCTGGAAAGCAATGATTTACTCATCGGTCCCGGTACGGTTCCTTCCCTGGGAATCGCGATAAGGGCCTTGAGCGCCCCCGGCGACGGAGTGCTGATTTTTACCCCCGTTTATCATCCCTTCTTTGATATGATCCGTCAAAACAACCGGCAGGTTGTGGAAGCCCCTATGGATTTGAACGGCCGGGGCCGGTATGGGTTCCGCAGAGAAACCGCGGAACAGGCTCTGGCCGCGGCCCGGGAACGGGGACTATCGGTTCCCCTGGCGCTGTTTTGTTCCCCCCATAATCCCGGGGGAAGCGTCTGGGAAAAAGCGGAGCTGGAAATGCTGCTGGACTTTGCCGCGGAGCGGGGTATCACCGTCATCTCCGACGAGATCCACGGGGATTTTGTCTATCCCCCCAAAAGCTTTACCTCCCTCGCG
This sequence comes from Spirochaetaceae bacterium, assembly GCA_031282145.1. Lineage (GTDB taxonomy): Bacteria > Spirochaetota > Spirochaetia > Treponematales > Breznakiellaceae > JAIRMO01. The sequence goes on from JAITEG010000110.1 coordinate 1,073, forward strand.
GCCTTAGGGGCGTATGCGGATCGGGCGGTGGTAATTTCCGGGGCGAATAAATCCTTTAACCTGGGGGGGCTCCATGTTTCTCATTTTGTGGTAAGGGATGAAAATCTCAAGCAGAGCCTCAAGGCCGGTCTTAAAGCTTTGGCCTTTCATCAGGGAGACATCTTTTCCATGATCGCCGCGGAAACCGCTTACCGGGGGGGAGCTTCCTGGCTGGCAGCCCTCAAAATATATATACGGCGCAACATCGAGGAGGCGGTCCGGTACCTGAATGCCGAAGTGCCCGGGATAAGGGCCTATGAACCCGAGGGAACCTACCTGATCTGGGCCGATGCAACGGAGCTTATCGCCCGCCTGGGTCTGGAGGATGACGTGGAATTCACCGGCGGTCTGGAACGGGAAGGGCGGGTCAAACTTACCCCGGGAAGTGCCTTTGGGAGCCGGGGGAAAGGTTTTGTCAGGATCAATACCGCCTGTCCCCGGCCGCAGCTTTTGGAGGGCCTTCGGCGGATAAAAGACTGGCAGGGGCGCAAAAAACGCTAAGGGGGGAACCCCGGAAACCCAACCGAGGTCCCGGAGCTTCCCCAAACCCTGCCGCGGGACTCATTTTTTTTCAAACAAAAGGAGCGCCTGTTCCCGGACCTGCTTTATGGCGGCTTCGTAATTTTCCTTGAGGGCGTTCATGTTTTGGTTGTAGAAAGCCACAAATTCCGGGTCTTGAAAAGGATCGATTTGTACCTGCCGTCCCATGCGGCGGGAGAGTTCCTCCTCCTTTTGCCGCAGCTTCGGGGTGTATTGCTCTTTGATGGCCCGCTCATATTGGGCGGCTTCGTCCAGATACCGGGACAGGGCCTGGGTTAACTGTTTATAAAGGGCGGTAAACCGGGCGTCGCCGATGACCGTCCGGAGACCAGCCCCCACCGCCTCTATCCGTTTTTCGTCGTCCCGGGAAAGGGGAAGGGTAATTCGGGAAATCAGAACATCAAATATCCCCTGTTTTAGGCTGGCCTGCTGATCCCCGGGGGTTTTCTTTATTGCCTCATCAAGGGATATTTTTTGATTTTCAAGAAATTCATTGGCAAGCCGTTTCCCCTGCTGTTTTGCCCCGAATAAATCAATGCTGGTTTTGTCGCCCTTTACCGATTCGGTCCGTTCCATGGCAATTTCCAACGCGCTCTTTATGCGTCCCATGATGCATCTCCCATAATATAGTAGGTACTTGAGCTTGTTCCAAAATCCGGTCAGTTTTAGAACAGTTTCACTTTCTTATAAAATACGCCGAAGTCTCCCTGTTTTTCAAGGGTTAAATAATCGGGTACAGCAATTCCAAATTCAAGAATCATCGGGGGCCTCGCCCGCAATGGTGAGTAAAAAGTCAGTCCAATCTTCGTGCAGATATCGGCTCATTTCATACCGGAGCGCCCAAAAAAACGCATCCCGCCTCCCAAAGCTCCCCCGCGCCTTCCGGTACTCCTCATCCGCCACATCCTGGATCCCGTGGATCAGATAACTCAACACGTTCAATAAACAAAACAGCTCGCTCGCATGATTCTTCCCATGCCCAAAAT
>JAITEG010000003.1 GCA_031282145.1 Spirochaetaceae bacterium
CCGCCCCGGCCCACGATAAGCACTTCCACGAGGCGCCATTGGTTGGCCTGTTCTATCCGCCGGGCGATAATGGCGCCGGCATCGTTCCCCTGTACCGGGGCAGGGAGGATGATTACCCGGATTCCCCCTGCCCGGCGGGAGAGGATGTTGAGGATGTCCCGTACCGCCGCCCCGGTGGGGGAACTTACCACCCCCACGGTTTCGGGAAAACGGGGGATGGGCCGTTTCCTGGCCTCATCAAAAAGCCCCTCCGCGGCAAGCTGGCGTTTCCGTTTTTCCAGCAGGGCCAGCAGGGCCCCGGTCCCGGCTTCCTCAATTTCCTCGCATATAATCTGATAGGTTCCCCGCTGGGCATAAACCGACACGCTTCCCCGGACCCGCAGGAGCATCCCGTCCTTGGGTTCAAAGGAAAGATACCGGAGCCGGTTTTTGAACATCACCGCCGAAATCGACGCCCCCGCGTCTTTCAGGGTAAAGTAGAGGTGGCCCGTACTGGAGGGCCGGAAATTGGACAATTCCCCCTCCACGGTTATATGGGCAAAGGCCCCTTCAAGGTTGCCCCTGATCCGTTCGGTCAGCTCCGAAACCGATAGTTTTTGATTCCCATCCATGGCAAACCAGTATACCCCATAGCGGATGGAGGGTGAAGGGCGTCAGGAATAATAGTATCCCAGGATATCCACGCTGAATTTGTTGCGATCCCCCCGGTAACGGGCAATGGAAAATTCCACCGGCATGGGGGCATCGTCGGAAGAAGCGACGGTTCTTACGAGGATGAGGGCTTTATTTTTGGTGATCTGTAACAGTTCCGCTTCTTTATGGCGGGCATTGATCGCTTCGATTTCCCGGCGTACCCGGTTGACCCTGACATGATATAGATCTTCCAGGGATTGATACAGGGAATTAACGGTAAAATCAACTTCCATAAGTTTTGGATACTGTTCATAGGGTAAAAAGGTTTCAACATATACCAGGGGCACCCCATCGGCCAAACGGAGGCGGCCGAGATAAATCAGGGGCGCGTTCAAAGGGAGGGCGAGTTTTTCATTTGCCTCATGGGGACCGGTGATCTTTTCAAGTTTTATCACCTTGGTTTGGGGGGTAAGCCCTTTGGATATCATCTCCTGATTAAAGGTTTCCAGCTTACTTAAAAAACGCTCTTCCACTTTGGGATTAGATACAAAGGTTCCCTTCCCCTTATACCGGCTCAGGTACCCTTCATTTACCAATTCACTTAAGGCTTGGCGTATGGTGGGCCGGGAAACATTGAGAACTTCGCAGAGTTCATTCTCCGGGGGCAGCATACCCCCTTCTTGAATAGCGGCATTTTCGATTAACGACAGGATCTGCTTTTTTAGCTGATAATAAAGAGGTATGGGTATATTTTTATCAAGTTTGATTGCGTTGAATATGTTGTCCATGACACTCCTTTTGCCGCTTACCGCCACCGGGGGTTATCTGCGACCTGGGGCTTACCGTCGTCTCCTTCAACCACCAATTTTCGGTATCCCTTGGTCTCAATGGTGGCGTAATTATGACCCGCGTCCCCGCGAAAAACAAAAAAAGAAACCATGGGAACCTTCCCGGTATTTATACTGCGATGAGCATAACGGGGAGGCACATAAATAACCTTCCCCGGTTCCATGGGATAAAACTCCGTATCCCCCTCAGGGTTCTCTAAAAGCATACCCCCTTCTCCTGATAAAGTATAGTACACCTCAGCGGTTTCAAGAATCGTATGGAAATGTCCTTTGGTCATAAAATATTCATTCCCGATTTTTCCGGGATAGGTGATGGATGTGCCAAAGGCAAGATCCCCCGGATTTTCGGGAGCCCCAAGTTCATAAAACTCATACACCAGGGGATCCCCCGCGGCAATCACTTTTTCAAAGGCTGCCGCATCATGATACATACCCTTCATCTGGGAAAGGTACCGCTTAGTAGACACTGCATTCCGGGACATTCCGTCGGAAAGGGCAAAGTCCAGTGAAAATCCCTTGGCCCAATCATAGTTTATTTTTTCCGCCATTTAGATGCCTCCATTTTAGTCTTTTGCAAGATCGCTTAATCGTTCCAACATCTGCCGGTCAATGGTTATATGAAAAACTTCGGCGATTACCTGGGTCCAGCCATGGATAAAATAGTTCCAGCCGTTTTCCACATGCAGATTTTTCGCCTTTTTTTGAGCCTCCGCCTGGTACATAAAAATCAGGTCCCCCCGGTAATTTATCTCCCATACCAGGCTGTTTTCGGGATATGAGACGGCCTCGGTAGTAGGAGAACCGGGGGCATCTTTACCAAGCCCGGTGGCATTGACCACCAGGGAATAGGGGGGGAGGGCGGCAATCAGCCGGTCATTATCCATCGGAGTGGGACAAGGTAAAAAACGGAAATCGATTTTTTTATTAAGTCCCTGCAAAGCCGCTGCTGCGGATTTAAGCCGGCCTTCGCTGCGGTTTGCGATAGTTATCCGCCGGGGCACGTTCTCTCCAAACCGTTCCTGGGAAAAATACAATGACATGGCCAGGGAACTGCCTCCCGCCCCCAGCAACAGGACCTCGCCGCCATGGTCGGCCCAGAAACCGGGGGGAACAAAAGACTCCAGGGCTAATCCACTTGAGATGGGATCCTTGGCATGGGCGCAAAAGGCCCCGTTCTGTTTTGAAAGGGAGGAAACCTCCGCCAGTTTTTTGGCATAGGGATCAATACGATCAAACATATCCCGGCATGCCTGGTATAGATCCAGTTTATGGGTAGTTACCAGGGCTCCCAGGGAAAGGGGATCCTCCTTCAAAAAGCGGGTAGTTCTTCGATAATCCTCTACGGGAGCGTGGAGGGGCAGATCGATACCCCGGATAAGGGCGTTTATTCCCAGGATTTCCGCCCATTTAGGAAATACCCGCATGATGGATGATTGTCCCGTGGTTACCCCAATAAAATAAAAAGTCGGCTGTTCCGCGGCTTTTAGACCCGGCATACGATAGTCTCCTTCGGTGCTGTTTCAAAACCAACCGGGTCTTGGAACACGCCTATTTGTCATTACGTACTTACATTTGCTATTTGAATAATATCCCATAAATCATAAAATGTAAAGAGAATTGACAAAATAAGTAATAATGATATTATGTAATTACATAAAAAGCTTATTCCAAAATTTCAGTTTTTGGAATAAGCTCAACGCATAGGGAGTTTTTATGAAAGTATTAGTTACCGCCACCTCTTTAAGGCCGGATCGTCCCAATCCGGCGCTGGAACAGTTAAACCGGTTCGCCGATAAGGTGGTTTTTAATCCCCATGGAAGACCCCTTACCGAGGATGAACTTATCCCCCTGCTGGAAGGATGCGAGGGCTATATTGCGGGCCTTGATTTTATCACCAGGCAAGTGCTCGAAAAGAGCGCCGCTTTGCGGGTAATTTCCCGTTACGGCGCCGGTATTGACCGCCTGGATCTGGAAGCGGCTAAGGCAAGGGGCGTCCTGGTCTGTAATACCCCCGGGGTTAACGCCCAGGCCGTGGCGGATTTGACCCTTGCCCTGATCCTCTCCGTTGCCCGTCGCCTTCCCTTTCTGGATCGAAATACCCGGGAAGGCCGGTGGCCCCGTTCCACCGGTATTGAATTATATGGTAAAATCATGGGTATTCTGGGTCTGGGCGCCGTCGGTAAGGCCGTGGCAAAACGGGCCGCCGGTTTTTCTATGAAGATTATGGCCTATGATCCGTACCTCGACGAAGCCTACGCGAAAAATGAGGGAATTAGTCCTGCGGGTTTTGACGCTGTGGTAAAAGCGGCTGATTTTCTTTGCCTACACCTGCCCCTTACCCCGCAAACCCGTCATATTATATCAGGAAAAGTCATGGAAGCCATGAAACCGGGGGCGATCATCGTCAATACCGCCCGGGGGGGGCTTATCGACGAGCAGGCGGCGTATGAACTCCTCCAATCCGGCCATTTGGGCGGACTTGGTATTGACGTGTACGAGGAGGAACCTCCCAAGCAATCCCCCCTTTTTACCCTGGATAACGTGGTGTTGACCCCCCATACGGCTTCCCATACGGTTGAGGCCACCGCCGCCATGGCCTCCTTATCGGTACAAAACCTGATTGATGTCCTTTCCGGCAGGGATTGTCCCTATATCGTGGAATAATATGCAGGTCATTACCACGGTTCTTGGAGATATTGCCCCGGGGGAGCTTGGGTTTTGTCAAAGCCACGAACACCTTTGTATTACCGGCGCCGGTAACTTTTCGATAAAAGCGGAAGAACGGATTGATAACCGGGAAAAGAGCCGGGAGGAGGCGGAGTTATACCGCGCTTCCGGGGGAGAAGCCCTGGTTGACGCCCAGCCCTTAGGCTGCGGCAGGGACGCCCTTATGCTCCGGGATATTTCTGAAAAAACCGGGGTCCGGATCATCGCCTCCACGGGGTTTCATAAA
>JAITEG010000028.1 GCA_031282145.1 Spirochaetaceae bacterium
GTTTCATAACTTCGCGTCTTCCTGATGGGTCTTGAAATAGCGTTCCATGACGCTGTTGTCGTGGGGCGCGAAGAGATCCCGCCCGCTGTCCAGGGCAAGACGGTACGCGATTATTTGAACCACCGGCGCTATTTCCAGACAATCAAAATCACCACCGGCAAGATCGAGGGAGCAGTCATTGTCATCCACTACCGGAGAACCGATTACCAGTCCGTTGTGATACACATCTTTCATCCACCGGGCCAGGGCCAAAGCTTTAGCACTGTCACGCCCGCCGTGATTGAGAACTATGACACAATGGTTGTAATTATATCCATAGTTCGGACCATGAAGACCTTCCTCAAGCTCATAACCGGCTGAAACAATCTGGGGAATTTCCCACATCTTCACCGCCGCTTCTTGGGCCACTCCCTGCAGCGCGTCGGCTCCGGTAAACAGGATACATTGGCTGCGCAGCATCTGGCGTTTGACCTTTTCGAACCACTTTACGGCTTTTCGGGTTATGGTCCGGTGGCTGTCCGGTACGGCGGCCGCGTTGGCGATAAAAGCATCGTACTGTTCCAAAGTCAAATTTCCCCGGCGCAGTCCGATTTCCAGCCCCAAAAGCATGTGGGTAAAAACGGAAGCGCAGTACCCTATCACCCTGGTTGGATATTCCTCTTTGCCGCAGCCCATATCGATATGCGCCGCGGACTCCCGGGCAATCGGCGTGTCCTTTGATTCGGTAATGCTTACCGTTGCGTATCCTTTGTCAATCATCATCCGCTGGGCCTGCCGCGATACTATGGAATTCCCGGTCTGGGAAGTAAACACGTACAAGGCCCTGGGATTGTAATAATGCGTATTAAAGCAAAAATCATTGGGAAAAACGACGGTGGTCTTTATTCCGCCAGCCTTCTCGACAAAGATTCTGGAGGTAACGGCGGAGGTATTTGATGTACCGGATCCTACAAATACAATTTCTTCCAGATCGTTTATGTCTTTTCCGGCCACATCGAACAAACAGCCAAAGTTTTCTTTCCGCTTATGAAGGATGCCTTCCAGAACGGAAGGGACACGTTCTATACAATCCTGCAATGTCACCATGAATGAACATCTCCTTAAATAGAGTTGTCCGGAAACCGGGGCTTCCGGACAACTTCAATTAACCAACCCCGCCACAGAGCGGACAGGGTATCAAACCCCTTCGGCACGAATCAAAATCAGAAAATGCCTATTCCCTTGCCTATCATACCAATCACCATAAGGCCCAGCATAAGCCAGATTGGCTTTACTCCCTTGCTGATAAATTTGAAACAGCCAAAGGTAAGAAGTAACGGCAGTAAATAGGGGAAGATTGAATCCAGCGTCTCCTGGATGTTCAACGGACTGCCCTGAATGTCTGGAATCCAGGCGATGTTAAAACTTACCATCTGGCAGGTCATGGCCCCGACGGTTACAAGCCCGACGATACCCGCCGCCTTTGTCAAATAACCAAGGGTACCCTGTTTTATGGCATTCCGGATAAAATTGCTTCCAAGGCCATAGCCATAATAAACCCCATAGTAACGGGGGATATGGGCTATTGCGTTAAATATCAGCAAGTGCAGCAGGATGCCCAGGGGATTCCCGTTAAGGCAGAGGGAAATGCCGATTCCCAAAGAAATAATGCGCAGCGCGGCCCAGAATATCGTATCGCCGATGCCCGCAAAGGGCCCCATGAGGCTTACCTTGACCGCGTTGATGGTGGTAGTATCAAAGTTGTCGTCCTTACTGGCTTCTTTCTCCATGGCGGACGAAAGACCGGTGATAAAGCCGCCCATCGTTGGTGTAGTATTGAACAATTCAAAGTGCCGTTTATAAGCCGCTATGCGTTTTTCCTTGGTTTGGTAAAAACGGTTAATAACCGGTATCATGGAAAACACGTACCCAAGCCCCTGCATTCTTTCGTAATTGTAAGTTGCGCTCAGGGAAAGAGTACGGCGGTAAACCGACTTCAACATTTTGTCTTCGTCGTCGGACAGATTAAATTTTTCCTTAATCATTGAAAAGTTCCTCCTCTGCCGTGGCTTTTACCTGACCGGCATTTAACTTTTTCTCTTTGCTCCAGTTTTCAATGAAAAGCACCATCGCAATGGTAAGTCCAAACCCGGCGATGGCTATCAACGGAATCTTCAGGAAGGCCATCAACAAGAAACCGATGAAGAAATACACAGCCATTTTTTTGCTCCACATCATGCGAAGCAGCAAGGCAATACCAACGGCCGGCATCATGTTACTGGCATAATCAAGGCCGTCAATGATCGTTTGGGGAATAAGGTTGACAAACTGTTCAGCCAGTCCCGCGCCGAACGCAAGGGCCAGAAAAAGCACGATGTTTTTCGGAAGATCGGGCAGAAAAGTAAGCGCGACATGCAGTTTTTCCAATGCCTTGTCATTACCGTCTTCACAGTACCGTTCAACCAGCGGGTTAAAGAGACCCCGAATCAGATAACCCAGAAATGTGAATACGGAACCTACCATGGCAACGGGGACCGCAAAACCAAGCGCGACTTCCACGGACTGCCCCATGTTGATGGCGAAGGCCGTGCCAATCACCGAACCAAGAGTGCTGTCGGGCGGCAGGGTTCCACCAATACCCATAACGCCGAGAAACACAAGCTGCAGCGTAGCGCCGGCAACAATACCGAGGGTAAAATCACCCATAATGAGTCCCACAAGAGGACAGAGAACAAGCGGTTGGTTTATCATCGGATAAGCCAGAAAGGCTTCACCACTGCTGATAAGCCATGTAAGTAAAGAAATAAGACCAGCGTGAAAAATAGACATTATCCTACCTCCTATGCCTATAAAATACTGTCCCACGATTTGGACGAATCGGAAGGAAGCATGCGAAATTCGATCTTGTCAACAATCGTACTCAACTGTTTCAAGATTTCCATATCGTCATTGTTTACAAAGACCGCCGGCGCGATCAGTCTGCTTCCTTCCTTTTTTTTGATTCCGCCTATGTTGACAAACTTAATTGCGTCAGTCTGCCGCGCAAGGCTCAATGCGTCTTTTAAGGTACGCACTATAACAAAAACGGTAATGTCAGCGCTGCGGGGATCATTCAGCAGATCCGCCGCTCCCTTAATGTCGCGTATGGCTAGATTTACGCCGGACGGCTTTGCCACCTTCAGCGCCATCTTGCTCATTTCATTTTGCATCACATCATCGTTTGCAATCAGGATTGATGAAGCTCCGACGTTACTCACCCAGTTCAGGGCTACCTGTCCGTGTAGTAACCGTTCATCTACACGTAACAGTTTTACCATAATGTATCCTCCTTTTCATGACTGTTTTGCCGGCTTGAACCAGCAAGAATATCCCTGTCAAAACGCACAACAGCCATCCTTCGCTACCCGCCGTCTCGTCAGGGGTTCCAGTGTTTCAGGTTGCGGGTTCACTAAATCCGGAACCATATTCGGATTCATGTCCGCAAACAGAGTTACACCGACGATTTCACATAAAGACAAAAAACCGTTAAATACGCTTCCGTCCTTTGTGTCAACTATCGATGCAACCAGCGCGCCGGCCACGCCTTCGATCCGCCCACGGACAAGCAACGCTATCCGCAAAGGCGTTTCGTATGTATTAAGGCAAAAAGCCTCAATATCATCTTCGTTACCAGGAATTATCCGCACGACTCTATTATCCATGAAGCATTTCGCGCTTCGTCACCTCAGGGCTGACCAAAACCTTTACCAGCTTTTTGTTTTCCTGCAGTTCCTTCAATGCTTTTTCGGTTTCTTCCAACGGAACTATCATTGAGATGAGAGGGGAAGGATCGATGCGCTTGAACTTCATCAGGGTAATTGCCTGCTGCCAGTTGTTGCCGATACCGGCGCAGCTGCCGCTTACCTTTTTTTCCTGCAGCACAAATTCTACCGGCCTTAGAGACGCGTAGTCATCATCGCTGCATATACCAAAGGCCTCAAGCTTGCCTCCCCGGCGCAGCATTTTAAAGGCAAGCTCGTAAGTTTTTCCGCTGCCGACAGCTTCAAGCACATAGTCCGCGCCGATACCGCCGGTCAGGCGCCGTACTTCCGCTACGGCATCCGGTGTCTCTGTCACATTAATCGTATAATCCGCAACCATTTTTTTCGCCATGGCAAGGCGATCCGCATTGGCATCAATCACAATGACGGGAGCCGCGCCCCGCAGTTTTGCCAGGCAGGCGTGTATGATACCCAGACCGGAACCGATAACCACAAAGCTGGATCCGATTTTCAAATCCATCTTTTCGCTGGCGTTCAGGCATGCGGTAAGGGGTTCAATAAAGGCCGCCTGATGATCGGTAACCTCGGCGGGAACTTTGTAGATATTCTGCCATGGAACTTTAACATATTCCGAATAACCGCCGGAAGTTTCGGCCGTATGGATGCCAATCTGGCGGAAATTGCTGCATAACAGGGGCTCGTTGCGCCGGCAGTTATAACAGGTTCCACAGGGCAGACAAATATCCACACTTACCCTGTCGCCTTCGGCCAAGTCATCCGGTACATTTGCGCCCTTTTCCTCTATGATTCCAAAAAATTCATGGCCGATAACCAGAGGCAAAAGCGCCGCTTCTTCGGCGTATTTACCGGTATAGGCGCCCCAGTCGGAACCGCAGATTCCGCAGTATTTTATCTTGACCAGTACTTCGCCGTCATGTACCTGGGGAACCGGAACTTCCTTGAGTACCATGCTATAGGGCTTTTCCAACACCATTGCGCGCATCGTTCTCATTTTCTTTGTCCTCCTCAAAATCAATAAACACCGCTACCGGGCGTCTCTTCATCCGCGTTTATGTTGATGTTCTTTAACTCGACAATACCACCAGGCAATTTCATGGCATCCTCAATAATTTTTACCGCCGAGGGCAGGCCGATTCCAAATCTGTCGGCACCCAATTTATACATTTTAAGCAAAGTATCCAGGCTGCGTACGCCTCCCGCAACCTTGACTTTGTAATCCGGCCCGACAATTTTGCGTATAATTTCCACATGGTGTAAAGTGGTCGGTCCCTGCGAAAATCCGGTTCCGGTCTTGACATAATCCGCCCCGGCGGCCATAACAATCCGGCAGGCGTCCGCGATCTGATCATCATCAAGCAGCATGGCTTCAATAATTACTTTCAGCGAAGTTCCGCCTATCGCCTTTTTCACCGCCGTAATATCTTCCTCAACCTGTTTGTAACGTTTGGAAACAAGCCAGCCTACATTCATGACCATGTCAACTTCTGCCGGATTCATGGTCATAAAATATTCCGCCTGATCGACCTTGGTACGAGTCGCCTCCTGTCCGGATGGAAAAGAGAGGGAAGTGCCAAAGGCGGTCCGCGTCCCTTTGAGGCGGCGGCTCATTTCCTCATAATAACCCGGCCAAGCGAAAGCACAGCCGAATTCATATTTTCCGCATGCCTCTATTAGCGCATCCAGATCTTCATAAGAGGTGTTCAGCTTTAGTATGCTTGGATCCATTATGTAAGCAATGTCCTTAACAGAAAGTACATCTTTTCTTGTTTCCTTCATTTTTACGAACTTCCTTTTTTCCGTGATGTATTTGTTTCAAGTATGCAGCTCGGCCAATTTGCCAAGGGTTTTGCGTACTTCCCTGAATAATTCCGTATACGGCTTGTTGTACAGCACACAACCTACCGGTTTTTGACGGATCATGAGTTCTTCACAGTTCATACACTGGGTGCAATATTTTATTTCATCCTCTCTCCCTTCGCGCAGCTTTAAGGGAGTAAGCGGATCGGCAAAGGACTGACGGCCAAGCCCGATCATATCCATCATGCCGTCTTCGATACATCGTGCGCCCATGGCAAACATGGATGATTTTTCCGGTTCAATAGACAAAAGTTTATTTTTCTTTCCCCGAAAGGATGAAAAGTGCGACCCTATGACCACCGTCTCCGGTTTGACATTTTGTTTAATGATATTTGAAAAATAAAAATGCAGGTAGGACAAATAGGGCTCGTCCTGAATCGCTTCCATATATGCCATACTGCAGTGTACATTACCAAGGGACTCCACAAAATACGCCGCTCCCCGCTCTTCGAGACCCCTTACCAGATCAATTGATTCGGTAATATCCATAAGCGGGGAATCCGGTCCCGCGCTTCCGCAGCCGCCGGGGAAGCCTTCCCATATGGAAAGTTTCGAACCAAGCAGGAAGTTTTTGTCATTTACCGCGCGCTGTATCCGTTCTATCAAATCATAGGCAAAACGGGAACGGTTTTCCCATGCCCCGCCGTATTTCCATTTCCGGTCATTATAGGGACGCAAAATTTGCGAACCAAGATAGCCGTGACAGAATTTGAGATCGATTCCATCCGCTCCAACGTTCTGCGCTATCTTTGAGGAAAGCACAAACTGCTCTATGATCTTGTCCACTTCTTCTTCGGTGAGCAGGTCTCCCTCAAAGCCATAGAGAGGTTTTACCGTAACCCGGCGCGAGAATTCGGGCTCGCTTATTTCCCCCGAATGGGTCAACTGAAAAACAATAAGGACCTTCGGGTTTACCTCTTTAAGCCTTTTCATAAATTTCGTGAGGGCCTTTTCGTTGCGGGGCATTATTTCCAGCTGGGTCTTTCTCGCCCGGCTTTCGTTGGTCACCGTTATGGCTTCAAGATCCACCAGTCCGAATTCGCCCTTGTACAAATTTTCGTAACGGGCATACGTCAAATCAGTCGGATTGCCTTCATCATCCGAATCGACACATTCCATGGGCTGGGCAAAAAAACGGTTCTGACAGACACGATTGCCTATTTTAACCGGAGCCAGGAGTGTTTTTTTATAGTCCATAATTAATGCCTCCCTGAAAAAATCATTTACTTCGATTTTTTTGAATCAGAACCGCAGTCAAAACAATCAGTCCCTTGATCGCAATCTGGAGATTGGGATCGGCTCCGATAATATTGAGAAAATTGTGCATCACCGCCAATATCAATACACCGGCTACGGTTCCGGTCAAAGATCCGACGCCGCCTGACATGGCGGTGCCGCCGATAACTACCGCGGCAATGGCGTCCATATCATACCCGTTGCTGCCGTTGGGCTCTCCGACACGAACCCGCGCCGCAAGCATAATACCCGCGATGGCGGCAGTCAATCCGCATAACATAAAGGCAATAATTTTATCCCGGTGGACTTTAATACCGGAAAGACAGGCTGCCTCCCTGTTGCTGCCGATGGCATAGAGATGGCGTCCATAAATTGATTTCTTGAGAATAACCGAAAAAATTACAAACAGTGCAAAAAAAATGACAACAAGATGAGGAATTACGCCAAAAAGCGCTTCGGAACCGATTTTTCGCCAAAGGGTGTTTACCGTACCACCGGGGGCGCCCCTTGTATAGATATAATTAAGCCCTCTTAGGGTCTGTCCCATGCCCAGCGTTATGATAAAAGATTCGACATTCCGGTATACAACCATAAACCCGTTCAGAAAACCGATAAAGGCCCCGAATAGCAGGATACCAATAGCGGAAAAAATCCAGAATTGAGGGAAACCGGCGGCGATAAAACTCTTGCTGGTATGGGCAAAAATACAGGCGGCAATCGCCATTACATAAGTTACCGAAAGATCAATCCCGCCGACGAGAAGTACGATCGTCATGCCGATACTGACAACGCCAACGATAGATACCTGTCTTAATATGTTCGAAATATTTCTAACCGTGGGAAATATCGAAGGGGAGGCAATGGATGCCACAACGCACAATAAAACAAGAGCGATATACGAACCACCCGCAGGATTATCGAGAATTCTGTTTCGGATAAATCCGTCTTTCGCTTCCATCCAATTCCCCGTAACTACAGAATGCAATACCGCCAAAACCATTTATCCGGCGGATCTCAAACGACTCTATTTGGTGAACAATTTATCGCTTCTTCCTTCATAGGGAGCTTCGATCATCAGGGGCTTTAAAAAATCTATGGTTTTTTTCACGCCGTCCATGCGGCTCATCAGAACGTCCTCATGTTCATAATTGAAAACATAGTCATAACCGGTAAGGTACAGCTCCGAAATCAGTTTCTTCCAGTCAACACTTCCCCAGCCGGGGATGCGGAAACGGAAAGAGCGGTCCAGCCGTCCCCAGCCGTCCTGCAAATACATATTGTATCCGCCTTTGAGCATATTATGTTCAACGATTTCACAATCCTTGGCGTGAACAACGGCAATGCGTCCTTTCAGGGCGTCCACAAAGGTCTGCAGATTGATACCCGAAAAGAGGATATTGGCGGGATCGAGGTTAATGGCAAAACTGGGATGATTATCGACGATTTCCAGACAACGCAGGGCCGACTGGGTATCGTAAATAATATTGTTCGGATGAGGTTCAAAGGCGAGCTTTACCCCGTATTCCCTATACTTGTCAAAGATGGGGGTATATTTTGCCACAAACTGCTCTTCCTCCTCTTTCCAGCCATTGGGTTCCGGCCAGTCATTAATATGGCCGAAATTTTCCATCCCGGAAAATCCGATGACCACCGGAACCTCCAAAGCGTTTGCCAGCTGTGCTGAACGAATCAGACTTTTGGTTCCAAAGGCAATTTTTTCTTCCTTCGTGCCCGGACAGATAGTATCGGTACCCGGACCATAAGGTCCCATAACAAGGAGGGAATCCGCGTGATTGCTGACCGCCGAGATGAACAATCCGTAACTTTTTACCATGTCGTTTAATTTTTTAGCGTTGTTACCCTTGAGTATCTCGTCGGGATCAACCTGGCCGTTGTCCTGGTAAGACGGAATTTCAATGCATTGGTAACCGTAACCGGCCGCAAGCTTTGTTACCTCTTCCAGCGGCATTTCGGAAAAATTGACCGCACAAAAACCGATTTTCATGATCCTTCCTCCTTTACTTACAGGGTCCAGTCATAGTCATCACCGCCGGGAATGAGGTATTCATCAACATTGGCGGCGGTAACGACAATGGAATCTATCATGACTTCTTTGGCCGGCGGTTTTCTGCCTTCAAGTACGTCAATTGCCAGCGTCAGGGCGTCCACGCCGGCCCCGCAGGGAAACTGGGTCAATCCGTAAACTCTGCCTTCCCTTATCAACCGGCACACACCGTTGATGCCGTCGGCGTTGGTACAGAGCAGCCCCTCATTTCCCCGGCCCGCCTCGTCAATAGCGTCAAAGGCTCCCAGAGTAACACCGCCGTCATGGGAAACAAAACCGTCAATCTCTCCGGGACGGAATCTGGCAAGACTGTCTTCCATGAACGCCTTCCCTTTTCCAACCTCAAAATCGGTGTACTGACGGGCAATAATTTTTATATCCGGATATTGAGAAAATACCTCATCCCACCCTTCCCTGATAAGGCGATCGGTACTGGAACCGGCAACGGAATCAAAGGCAAGAAGATTGCCCCTGGGCGCGCCGTTTTTCTTGATCAGAGCCTCGACCATGAGTTTCGCCGTCTCCACTCCGTTTTGCCGGTCAGAATAGCCGACAAAGAAGGAAAAATCCCCGGTGGAACAGTGACGGTCAAAAACAATGACCGGAATACCCGATGCGAAAGCCATCTCGATCCCCGGATTCGCCGCGTCCTCAACAACAGGGGTAACAAGAATCGCGTCAAGGTTCTGTTGAAGCATAGACTCAATGTTGGCGTTCATCCTGCTGGCGTCATCCTGGGCATTGGTTTCGAAAATATGGACATTACCGCGGCGGGCCGCCGCTTCCAGCAGCATGTCGCGCATTTTAACCCGCCAGCTGTTCGATATGGAGGCATTCGCGAAACCAATCCGGTAAGCGCCGGCTCCCCCTTTCTCCACGGAAAGCTCCCGGCTTAACGGGGGCTCTGGGGTACAGGCCGCAAAAAGGACCATGGCAAAAACCACCATAGTACCCCCGGAGATGCTTTTTTTCACACAGGTACCCCTTTCATTTTCTTGCAATACCGGACCAGTATACACCAAAAAGAAAATATTTGCAAGAAAAATTTTTCTTTTTTTTCATTTTTTTGTCATTGGAAAAAGAAGAAATAATGTATAATTAATGCTAATTCTTTATATTATAACGAATTAGCATCACGATGGCCGGTTTGTCCGTTTTTTGACCGGTTATTGCCAAAAAATTTTATTTTATTATAATAAAATAAAAAGAAAGTCATGTTTAAAGCCGAACGTATACAAAAAATAAAAGAGGTGGTCTATAACCGTAAACAGGTCGATGTCACCACCCTGAGCTCCCTGCTTAATGTTTCAGGGGTTACTATCCGCTCAGATCTGGAACGGCTTGAAAAATCGGGCTTTCTTCTCCGGACCCACGGCGGGGCGATCCTCAATGAAACCAGCACCTCCCAGGACGACGCAAATAACGTCCTCCTTGGAAAGACCATCCAATACGACAAAAACAAGGAAAGCATCGGCATGGTAGCCTCCGCCCTTATTGAGGAGCATGAATGGATTTTCCTTGGTCCCGGCGAGACCTGCTATTATATCGCGAAACAGTTATCCGCCAGAAAAAATATCAACGTGTTAACCAATAATGTCTACGTAATGAACACGCTGCTTCACAATCCCCAAATCAATGTTATTGTGGCGGGAGGTAACCTCAATCACCGGCGCTGCTGCACCACGGGTGACATATTCGTGAAAAGCGTGGAGGATTTTTATATCCGTAAAGCCTTTTTCTCTATTTCGGGAGCGGATTTTCAGGCAGGGTATACGGTCCCGGATGAGGGAGAGATGAATTTGATTAAATCGGTCTCTAAAAAATCAGGGGAACTGGTTTATCTGATAAATTCCAGGAATTTTGGTTCCATATCGTTTGTATCGGTCGGCGGGTTACAGAGCGCCTCCGCCGTTATATCGGACAACCAGATGCCCGAGGCATACAAGAAATATTTTTTTGAAAACAAAATCCGTGTTTTTACATCCTATGATCTCGATTCATTAGTATGAAGCGGGAGGCAATACAATGTCTGCCATGATAAAAGCGGAAAACATTATGATGCATTACGCGGAAACCGATGTGTTAAAGGGGATCAATTTTTTTGCTTCTACCGGTGAAATTCACGCCCTGACAGGACGAAACGCTTCCGGAAAGACGACCCTGGGTCTTATCCTGTCCGGCGCCCTGTCCCCCACCGGCGGCAGTGTTTCCTTTGAAAATACCGCCATCTCCGATCGTCGGACAGCGGAAAACCTCGGCATATTCATGGTCGAACAAAACCCGAAGTTGTTTCCCGATCTGGAAATATATGAAAGCATCATATACGGACACGAAAAAAAGCTCTTTGGAAACAGTGTTTTTATGCCCGGCCGGGCGAAGATGATTGAATTTTCCAGAAATATTATGCGTAAGGCAGGGCTGGATATCGAACCCTGCATAAAAATCCGCAGGCTTTCGGAAGGAGAACTTCAGCTTGTCAACATTGCCCGTGTTCTTGCCTGTAATCCGGTGGTGTTGATTCTGGATGAATTTTCCGCCTCCCTTACCTGGTTTGAAACACAAAACATATTCGCCATTCTCAGGCAGATGCGGGCGGACGGTAAATGTATCATACTCATTTCACACAATCTTGATGATATTCAGACGAATTGTGATCGTGTCTCCATTTTTGATACGAACGGTAATCTTTCAGAATATACCATAGATGAAGCCGGCAGGCTTCCGCTGGCGGAATTGATGTTCGGGAACAACAGGACGCTTAAATATCCGTACCTGCCGGTAGAAAAGGGCAAGATTGTACTCTCGGTTAAAAACATCAATGCCGGAATATTGAAAAATGTCTCGTTTAAGCTGTATCAGGGAGAACTTCTAGGCATCGCGGGACTGGTGGGATCCGGGCGTACAACCCTGGTAAACGCGATCTTTAACAGATCCGGCAATACAGGCTCTTTTATAGAAATGTTTGACGTTGACCAGGGCACCTATACAAAACGAATGGGTACGGTTCCGGAGAACTGTGACGAAGCCATGTTCAAATTCAGCAGCATCGGTGAAAATGTAATCATATCCAATCTGCGGAAAATAGCGAAAGGATTGCTTTTATCTGATGTGTCGGAAAAAATCTACGCGCGGGATATAGTTGACCGGATGGGTATTATCCCCCGGGATATTTCATTATACCCCCATTTGCTTTCAGGCGGAAACAAACAAAAAGTAATTATCGCACGGCTTCTTTTTTCAAATTCCAATGTGATACTGTTTGACGAACCGACGAAAAATATTGATGCGGCAGGGAAGGTTGATTTTTACAACATATTAAATCAAATGAGAAAAAAAGGCGCGGCGATTATATTGATATCTTCGGACTTTCTGGAACTGATTGGGATGTGCAGCCGAATTCTGGTTTTGCGAAAAGGGCGGCAGATCCGCGAGCTGGATCCCTGCAATACCACCCTGGAAGAATTATATGCGCTCACAAATAAAAACGGGGAGGATTAAATTGAATAGTCTCATTGCCTATGATTTGGGAACCGGCGGCATCAAGGCATCAATAATCGGCGAAGGGGGAAACATACTCGGCGAAAGTTTTTTATCCTGTAAAACATATTACCCCCATGACAAATGGTGCGAACAACGGCCGGCAGACTGGTGGAAGGCCGTTTGTATGTCAACCAGGGAATTATTTGAAAAAAGCGGTGTCAGGCCTTCGGAAATTATATGCGCTGCCCTGAGCGGCCACTCCCTGGTAACGGCTCCCATGGACAAGGATGGGAATTTGATAACCGAATCAGTCCCCATCTGGTGTGACATGCGGGCGGATGATATGCCTGACATTTTTTTTAAAAATGTTTCCTACGAGGATTGGTACAATATCACCGGCAACGGAGATCCCGCGGAATGTTATTCGATTATGAAATTAATGTGGATGCGGAAACATCTGCCCGATGTTTACCGAAACACCAGGAAGGTGCTGGGCTCAAAGGATTTTGTCAATTATATGCTGACAGGCCGCATGTGTACCGACCCCTCCTACGCTTCGGGATTTGGGGTTTTCAATCTGGAAGCCTGGAACTATGAGCCGAATTTTTTTGCGGCGGCCGGCATTGATCCCGCTATTTTCCCGGAAATAGCACCATCAGACGAACTGATCGGCAGGGTTACCAAAGATGCTGCCGCGCAAACCGGCCTGCCCGAAGGACTGCCGGTTGCCTGCGGCGGAGTCGACAATATGTGCATGGCCCTGGGCGCTGTGGGAGTGGAGGACGGTAAAGCGTATACCTCCCTCGGCTCCTCGTCATGGATTGCGGTCAATTCCCGGAAACCCATTCTGGATGTAAAAACCCGGCCCTTTGTATTTGCCCATGCCCAAAGAGGCCGCTATACCAGCGCGGTTTCCATATTTTCTGCCGGCAATTCATACCGATGGGTACGGGACACCATGTTTCCGGATTTGTCCTTTGAGGAAATGGATGCACTGGCCGAAAGTGTTCCCGTGGGTTCGGGGGGGATAATCTTCAACCCAAGCCTAGCCGGCGGCAGTGCCCAGGAGCCAAGCCCCAATATGCGCGGCGCGTTCATCGGCCTTTCCCTGGGCTCCACCAGGGCCCAGCTGATCCGGGCCTCCATGGAAGGGATCGCCATGGCCTTAAATGCCGCGCTGGATATTCTGAAACTCCACACCGGGTTGGACAAGGCCATGCTTATCTGCGGCGGCGGCAGCAAAAGCGCCCTGTGGCGGCGGATCTTTGCGGACATATACGGCATGGACATAGTCAAGACCAATGTCGATCAAGGGGCGGCGGCGCTGGGGGCGGCGGCGCTGGCCGCCAATGCGGCAGGGTTGTGGAAGGGTTACGGTATGATCGGGTCCTTTCACAAGCCTCTCAGCATCGAAAAACCGGTCCGGGAAAATGTGGAAAAATACCAACGACTTTTCCAGGTTTTTGAAAACCTGGCCGGTTTTGCCGCCGGTGTGGGTGATGAAATGAACAGGCTGCAAAAACAGGGAGTATGGTAACCGGGCATTTGAAGAGCCGGACCGCGGGCGGATTACCGGTATGTTTTTTCTAAACAGACCCTCTTTTGACAAGTTCCGGCTGGAATATCTTTTTGTACCCCTTAATTTTTTCACCGCCCTGTATATGGCCGATCAATACTTTCGCCGCCTCGCTTCCCATTTCCCGGGCTGGCTGGCTTATGGAAGTAAGGGGGGGGATTACCACATCACACAATTCAAGATTATCGTGTCCTATTATTGAAACATCCCGGGGAACATTGACGCCGTTTTCGAAGAACTCCCGCATGGCGCCGATGGCCTGCATATCGGAAACAAAGAAAAAGCTGTCCACATTCCGGTCCCTCAGTTCCCTTACGGCACACCGGCCTCCCTCAAAACCAAGGGAAGAATTCATCACGAAAATGTTTTCCTCGCTGATTTTGTTGTTTCTCAGTGTCTTTAAAAATCCGCTTCTGCGTTTTCGATTATACATTGACCGGTCATTTGTCCCGACAAAGGCAAATTTTCTGCGGCCCGCGGCGATTAATTCTTCCGCTGCCAGCACCCCGCTCTTTTCGTTGTCAACAATAATGTAGGGCAGATCAATTTCCTCATTAAACGAACAGCATTGAATCACCGGATATTTTTCTTCCATGGACAGCAGGACATCGTCATGAATGGTGGATTCCAGAATTACCGCCCCATCGGCTATATGATTCTTTACCTTTTCAAGTCCCTTTATCTGTTTGTCCAGAAAGCCGTCCGTTTCACTCAGCAAAATGTCATATCCGTTTGAATTTGCACATTCACTTATGCCATGTACAATTTCCATATAAAACATATTGGATATGCTTGTCAACAAAACCAGTATTGACTTGCTTTTGGAGGTGCGAAAATTCCTGGCGAGCATATTAGGAACATAATCAAGATCCGCAATCGCACGTTCAACCTTTTTTCTCGTCTTTGATGTAACATTGCCGGTATTATTGATCATCCGGGATACCGTCGCAACGGATACACCCGCGAGTTGTGCCACTCTCTGGATATTTGTCATATTCAAACCTGCAAGCTCCGGAAACCCTGCCGAATGAACCGCCGGATTTCCGGAATGTCATCAATCAGGATATTTTTTCCTCAAGGGATTTTATAAAATCAAACCCTTTTTTCTGTCTTGCGTCAATAACCGCAACGTCCGGTTTCTTGTGACCCTTGACCAGGAAAGGGGCGCATTGTTCATACGCAAAATATCCTTTGTATTCTATTTCTTTGCAGGTTTTAAAAAAAGGAATCCAGTTTTCCAGCCCGTCGCCCGGCACAACCTCTTCCGTCGCGTATACCACATCGCAGGGACCATACCGCAGCCCGTTTCCCAGAGTATGGGAATGAAACATTTTTTTGCCTGCCCGGCGGACCGTCTCCACAATGAATTCCTCATTGCCCGGATGATCAAACAAGGGCAGATCAAGGCCGAAACCTATGTTGTCAAGGCCTACCTCATCCACCATGTCGAAAAGATCCGCCACACAGTTGATAACAGGCGGATGTCCCTGAAGGGCAAGCACGACATCAAATTGTTTCGCCATCAATCCCGCATCATGTATCCCCTGCCTTACACTCTCCCATTCCCTCAGATAATCATCCTGCGTGGAAACTTCCAGCGTCCTCGACTGCATGGCGGTTTGACAATAACCTTTGTTATAATATTCTCCCCAAAAATACCCTATAAACGCGGGCAGGATCCTTACCGTATGGCAATTCATGTCTACCGCCAGTTCGCAGCATTCCCTTAAATAAGCAATCTCTTTTTCATACCGCGGCGCCAGAATATGTTCGGGACGCATAAAATTCGTACATGCGTCCAGAGCCGCAAACTGTATTCCCCGGTCCGATGCGTAGGCCAGCAGATCCTTTCGCTGCTGCCTGTTCCAATCCTGGGGCGACATCAGGGGCCGGTGCGGCCAAATATCCACTGCCTCATACCCGAAACCAGCGGCCTTGTCTATGATCTGTTTCATGTCGAGCGGGCCGCCGGTATGAAAATATCCGCCATAGTTCACAGAATCCATGCTTTGTTTGATCTTGTACATCTTCGTTTCTCCTTAAAATAATGATTGGACTTGTTTAACAACCCGGTTGGTTGTCTCGCAACTCTATTGCCTTATTGAAGGGCCCCGGGTATATACAGCCAACAGGGCCAAAAGAACTATTCCATTCATTATGAATCTGCCCGCTTCACCGGTATCCAGCATTACAAGCTGACTGTTAATCATAGTAAGAATGATCGCACCTGCCACGGTCCCCGGATAGTTTCCCCTGCCTCCGGCGAGGGACGTGCCGCCAATGACCACTGCCGCCACGGAAGGCATCACATAAGAAATTCCCGCATTTACATACAATACGCCGTTATATGCACAGAGCCAGAACCCGGCAAATGCGTTCAAGATACCGCTAAGCGTATAAGTAAGCACCCGTATTTTATTTACCTTTACCCCGGCAAAAAAAGCGGCATTTTGATTGGAACCGGTTGCGTAAAGCTGCCTGCTGTAAGACGTTCTGGACATAAACAGATACATCAGTATGACAACCGCAATCCATACCACGGTCAACCATGGCAAAAACGGAAGCGCCTTTGTCGTAGCTATGCGTACCGCCAGAGGGGCCGGCGCCCCTGTCGGATTGCCCCCGGTAAAAAGCTGTTGTACGCTTGTTAACAGGTTGGACATAGCCAGGGTCATTACCAGTGCCGGTATTTTCGCGTACACAATACCAATGGCGTTAAACATTCCGAATACCGCTCCCGTGGACAAGGCAATCAGTAATGACGGCAAGAACCAGGCGTCTCTGCCATTCATAACAGTATACACTAATATGGCACTTAGAGACATCATGCCGCCGGCGGAAAGATCGAGGCCGTTATTTCCCGAAATAACTACCAATGTCTGCCCAATGGCTATAAATCCCAGTAATGCGGCTCGTGTAAGAATATTTGCCAGATTCATGGGCATCAGGAACCGCCTGTTTATCATGCTCCCCATTATGAGCAATACTGTTACAACAACCGTCAGGACAATAGCCTGCTTGGAAGCAAGTTTGTTTATCTTGTTATTTATCTGCCGATTCATTGTTATTTCCCGCCGTTGTTCTGTTTGCTGTTGGTTAATACCGCGCTTGCCAGGCCGAATATAATAATAAGATTTGAAAGCAATTGCTGATAAAAAGTCGATATCTGTATGCCGGGATTATTTCTTGCAATGGCATTAAAAACAAAAAACACAATATTATTTACAATAGCAAGGAATACTGCTCCGCACACCGTACCGCCAATGTAATTCCGCCATCCGGATCCGGCAAGGGTACCGCCAATAATCACCGCCGCTATTGACTGCAGCGCAAAACTCTCTCCGATACGCACATCACCTGAAGCTGTAAATGCGGTCAAGCACAACCCCGCCAAAGAGGCGACGAATCCGCCCAATACGTAAGACATCACCTTTACCCTGTTTACATTAATTCCGGAAATATACGCATTTCTTTCATTTGTTCCTACAGCCACAAGGTGCCTGCTAAATCTGAATTTCGCGAATAGCAGTAACGGCAGTACTACCAGAACAAGGAGCCATACGGCGGTAGGTATGCCAAGTATCCTGCCCGCGTAAGTACGATACAGGCCCACCGGTACCGTACCGCCTGGTTTTGGCAGAACGATGAGTGCAACGCCCCGGATCAACGTAGACATAGCAAATGTAACCAGAAGCGGCGGTATCCGCAGATACGAAATAACAAGGCCATTTACCAGCCCCGCGAAGGTACCGGCCATGAGGGCAATCATCCAGCCGGCAAAAACGGGGAAATAAAAGGTATTTGTGGTCAAAATGGCGATACCATTCACCAATGCTATTATGTTCCCCAGGGAAATATCAATGCCGCCCGATAACATTACAATCATCTGTGCCAGTGCGGCCAATATGAGCGGCAGATTGGAACTAAAAAGCGAACTCAAATTCGGGGCCGAAAAAAATCTGCTTCCCTGCATTATGATATTGATAACAACGGCGCCGGCCAGCAAAACATAACCCGATATGCCGGTGGTCCATGTTAAAGGTTTAATATTCATGTGCCGCTTCCATTCATGCCAAGCATGGCCGATGTGAGGGTTTGTCCGTCGAGACAGCTTCCACCGAGTTCCCTGAATATTTTTCCTTCATAAAAGACAAATATTCTATGGGCAACGTGCAAAAGTTCTTCATTATCACTTGAAGAAAAAATAATGGAAACACCTGTTTTTGTCATTTCCCGCAATATCGTGTTGATTTCGGATCGGGTTTTGACATCAACGCCCTTTGTCGGATCATCAAGCAAAAGCAGCCGGGGTTTCATGATTAACCATCTTCCAACCACCAGTTTTTGCTGATTTCCCCCCGAAAGGCTGTTGGCGGGAACCCCCGTTCCCGCCGCTATGACATTCAACTGCCTGATGACATTTTCTGCTTCTTTCGACAATTTTTTCGGACTGACAAGACCCAACAGTTTTTTCATTGCACTTCGTACGATGAAGATATTTTCAGATACGCTCCGTTCCGCAAAAACACCTTCCCGATCACGATCACCGGATATGAAACCTATCCCTTTCCTTACAGCATCGGCGGGAGACTTGAGTCTCAGCGGCCTTCCATCAAACAGAATACTTCCGTTCCAGCGGCCTGCCGCCCCGTACAAGACGCGCAAAAACTCCCGCTGACCCTGTCCTTCCAGGCCCGCTATGCCGGCAATCTCCCCCCTTTTCACATCCAGTGAAATTCCGCGCAGGGCGTTTTCTGCCCACAAATCGGCAATTTGCAAAAGAGGCTTGTCCGGAATGCCGCCCGATTCATTCCTGACCCCGCTTTCCATCTGGTGCCCCGTCATATGATATACCAATTCACCTTCGGCTGCGTCTTCCAGTCTGATATCCTTGACACTTCCGCCTTCACGCAGTATCGTCGCCGTCTCACAAAAATCGTACACCTCTTTTAATCTGTGGGACACAAAAAGTATCGACAAGCCCCCTTCACGCAGTTTGTTCAAACAAGAAAACAGGCGCTGTACCTGATCGTTGTGCATTGATGCCGTTATTTCATCCAGGATCAGCACACGGGGATTTCTGTAAAGCGCCTTCCCCACTTCCACCAGGCTCTGGTTTGATAAATCCAAGCGCGATACTATCGTATTCGGGTATGCGTTTATGCCCAAGTCGGCTATCATTTTTTCAGCAAAGGCAAGGACCTCAGCCCGCCTGATGTTCCCTGCCTTTCCTCCGGGTTCCTTGCCGAGTACCATGTTGTCCGCGACACTCAGCTTTGGTATCAGGCTCAAATCCTGGTAGGCCATTGAAAATCCCAAATGAAAACTTTTTTTCGGTGATGTAACATTTACTTCAACGCCATCCAGGTATATTTTTCCCCCATCCTTCCTGTTGAGGCCGGATAACACCCGTACAAGTGTACTTTTTCCCGAACCATTGGAACCAAGCAGCGCTCGTATTTCTCCCCTCCCCATGCTGAAAGACGCATCCCTCAGCGCTTTGACGGTTCCAAAATTCTTTTTTAAATGCTCAACTTTAAGCATATACTCTACTGGAACAGGGCCGCGATTTCACTGTCAGTAAGCACCGCGGAAAAGGTATATGAAACGTCCATACTTTTTGTCCTTTCAACCCATTCCTGCCGGTTTTCATTGGTGATGACCGGAACCGGTTCCAAGAGAAACGCCTTGCCTCCATCCGATTCGGTCAATACACCGTCCGCGAATTTCTTGCCCCCAAAAAGACCGAGACCTATTTTAATCGCAGAACAGCCCATTCCCGGCGGGTTACCGACGATGATTCCCTCAAAAGATTTGTCAGGATTTTTCAAATTATAGTCGTTCCACATATTGAGGTACGTAAGGGATCCATCACTAGTGATAACTTTTGGCATATCGCCTCCCGCTTCCTCAAAACCCTGCATAATACCTGGTGAACAGTCCTGATTCAGAATACCGTCAATGACCGGATAGGCCGAAATCATCGTGGTCGTAAGCTGTTTTGCCTGACCTTCGTCCCAATTATGGTAGACTTTCCCCAGTACCTCAATACCGGGATATTTCGCGATAACATCATCAAAGGCCTTCTCGCGGGTATCGCTGGCGGGAAAACCGGCGATCGCGTTATATATTACAATTTTACCCTTGCCGTCAAGTTTTTGCGCCAGAAATTCCGCCTGGATTTCCGCCCATTTGTATTGATCCGTTGCCAGGGTAACGACATCCGGGTGGGCGATGACCGAATCAACCCCCAAGATGATAATTCCCGCTTCCAGTGCCCGGTCAATTACCGGATTCAGGGAGGTTGCCGAAACAGGGTTGATAATCACAATATCAATATCCCCGGCGTTCACGAGCTGGCTCAATTGCTGTGACTGGACTGTGGCGTCATCATTTGCCGAGTAGGCGGCATAACTCTGAACCAGACCCTCCGACTGATACTGGTTGATCAATTCCGCCATTTCGCTTTCCATCTGGGCTCTCCACGCGTTTCCGCTTGAAGCGTTCAATAACGCTATATTTGCCCCTTCCTGTTTTTTTTCAGGTTCGGAACGGTCGCAGCCCGCGAAAAGAAGGAAGACACAGATCACCCCAACCAATGCCTGAAATACCTTTTTCATACCAAATTCCTCCATAAAAAAGATTAAGAAATGTAATCGATTACATTTTCTTATGATATCATGGAAGTTTTTAGTTGGCAAGTTTTTTTTTCAGGACGGTTACATTTGTTTTTAAGGAACAAAAAGGAGAAAAATATGGATATATTGAAGTTCTCAGATTGGCTTACTTGTCTTTTTCTACCGCTATGTATAGAATGAAGCCGTCTCAAAAACCCCCTGCTCCTGGAATTGGCTGGTTGTTTTTGGTTTTTCAGCGGATGCTGAAGGCAGTTTTATATATGGAACGGAACTTTACCGATAAAAAAATTCCTCAATTTCACCCTGAGCGGGCAGTAATGGTTGCCTTGGATTTTAAGTTATGATCTTCATTCAGTGCCGGGACTTGTCTTTTGCTTACGAGGGAAACCCGGCGGTACGGGGGCTCAATTTTACCGTAGCGGAGGGGGATTACCTGGGGATTACCGGGGAAAACGGTTCCGGTAAGAGTACCCTGATCAAGGGTATCCTGGGACTTAAAGCCCCCCAGGAAGGTAAGCTGCTCTTGGAGGGGCTTAAACCAAATGAAATCGGCTACCTTCCCCAATACCAGGCCGCGCAGATGGATTTTCCCGCGGGGGTTCACGAAGTGGTTCTTTCCGGGCGGCTCAGCAGCCGGGGGATTCGGCCTTTTTATTCCCGGGAGGATAAACGGATCGCGGATGAAAATTTAGACGCCCTGGGAGTTGGAGAACTCCGGAACCGATGTTACCGGGAGCTTTCCGGAGGACAGCAGCAGCGGGTCCTCATCGCCCGGGCGCTTTGTGCGGGTAAAAAGCTCCTCGTCCTGGATGAACCCGCCGCGGGGCTCGACCCGGTGGTTACCGTGGAACTTTACCGGACCTTGCGGCGGCTCAACCGGGAGGCGGGGCTCACCATTGTTATGGTTTCCCATGATATCCCCGGGGTGGTAAATTATGCCAACCATATCCTTCACCTAAAAAAGGATCAGCTTTTTTTCGGGACCAGTGCCGAATACGCCGCGTCCCCCCTGGGAAAGCAATTTTTGGGCGTCCCCAAGGAGCCGGTATGATCGATCTTTTTATCGAAATGTTTTCGTATGCGTTCCTCGTTCGGGCGGTTATCGTGGGGTTCCTGGTATCCCTCTGCGCCTCTCTTTTGGGGGTAAGCCTGGTCCTCAAGCGGTACTCCATGATCGGCGACGGTTTATCCCATGTGGGATTTGGGGCCCTGGCCCTGGCCACGGCGATGAACGCCGCCCCCCTCGCGGTTTCCATTCCCATCGTGGTAAGCGCGGCCTTTCTCCTGCTCCGGCTCAGTGAAAAACATATCATCAAAGGGGACGCGGCCATTGCCATGGTGTCCACCGGGGCCCTGGCCCTGGGGGTGGTGGTGATCTCCATGACCACCGGGATGAACACCGATGTCTGTAATTACCTTTTCGGCAGTATCCTGGCGATGAATAAAAATGACGTCACCTTAAGCATAATCCTGTCCGTAACGGTCCTTTTCCTGTTTATTGTTTTTTACCATAAAATTTTCGCGGTTACCTTTGACGAAACCTTCGCCAAAGCCACGGGTACCAAAACCGGGGTATACAATATGCTGATCGCCTTCCTTACCGCCATCACCATCGTGCTGGGGATGCGGATGATGGGGGCCATGCTCATTTCCAGCTTGATTATCTTCCCTGCCCTTACCGCCATGCGGCTGTGCAAGCAGTTTAAAACCGTAACCATCTGTTCCGCCTTGGTCTCGGTGATCTGTTTTTTCATTGGGGTGGTGATCTCCTATGTCTACGCCACCCCCACCGGAGCCAGTGTGGTGATCATCAATATACTGGCTTTCCTCGTATTTTGGGGAATCAAAGTTCTTAAAAGGAGCGTTCAACGATGAAAAGAATCAGCCTGCTTCCGGCCGTCAGCGGCGCCGTTAGCTCCCGGTACGGTAAACTGCCGGGGATAATGCTGCTGTTATTGGCCCTGGGCGCCTGCGGAAACCGTACCGGTCCCGCCCCAAAAAACCAGGCCGGGACCCAATCGGTGATCATCCCCGGCTATTCCGCCGCGGCGGAGAACACCCTGGGGAGTTTTGACCTTGGTTCCGGGGAGCCGTCCCCGGTGGAGGTGGTAAAAACCCATGGGGTCCTGGAAAAAGGGTCCGCTAGCCAATCCCCGGACGGCATAATCGAGATAAAGGAAAAGATGTTTATCGCCCAAACCAATGACGTGTACCTTAACCCGGAGGATTATTTGGGGAAAACCATCAAACTGGAGGGGCTTTTTAAGTCCGAAATCGGTTATGAAAACAGCTATTGTTTTGTTATCCGTTACGGACCGGGCTGCTGCGGGTACGACGGAAACGCGGGCTTTGAGGTGGCTTGGGACAATTCCGGCGGCCGGAGCTACCCCGAAGAAGACGCCTGGGTGGAAGCGGTGGGAAAACTGCAAAGTTACGATGAAAACGGATACCCCTACCTGTATTTGTCCCTGACCTCCCTTACGGTCAAGGAGAAGCGGGGAGCGGAATTTGTCAGTCAGTAGCCGCCGTCTCCGCAAAGTGGAGGAAGGAAAAATTCTCCGGGATGTGGGAGTCGTAGACCCCGTGTTCGTTCAGGGCCCAACCGATGCTTTCGCCGGAATTTTTCCCGTGGTAACGCAGGGCCTCAAAACGGAAAAAGGCCGCCCGGAGCTGGTCCCCGGGGGCGGGGGGAAACTGCCGTCCGGGGAGCAGTTTGGTCATTCCCTCCCAGGGAAAGGCTATCTCCACGGTCCACCCCGTATCGATATGGGAGGGATCGTTGATCTTTCCCTGGACTTGTACCGCGGTTTTGAGCCCGGGGAAGTCATAATCCATAAAGGCCCACCGCTTGCCCCGGGGATGTTTGCCGAACCGGGTATAATCCTGAAACCCGCTTAACACGTCCACATTCCGCCTGAGCAGGTCAAATTCCGGGGTGTCAAACCGGCTCTCCCGCTTGAGGGCGTCCTGATAAATAAAGAAGACCTCGTACACCGTATTATAGGCGTTTATTTCCAGCTCGTAATAACAGTCCGTCCCGTCCAGGAAAACCTCCACGTCGTTGTCAAACCAGACAAAGGAATCCCGTTCCGTGAGGGACGCCCGGACCGCGCTCTCCGCCACCCAATAGGCGATATAGAGATTCTTTTCATCCCAAAGGGCCGCCATCCGGGTATCGAGAAAGGCGGGCTCCCCGCTGACGAGGTCCACGAAGCGGCGGGATTTCGGCGCCGCCTTCCATTGGGGTTTCTCCAGGTTCCCGTCGATGGCGAGGGGGCCCTTGGTTTTAAGGCAGGTATAATGGGCAAGCCGTTCCGCGGGAATAGGTTGAAATGATTCCATACAAACCCTCCTTTTCTTAGTATAGGGCGCGGCCCGGGGTAATTCAACCGTTTCCTCAAAAATTGCAAAGCCTCCGCCGCCGCGTTATATTTAGGGAAAGCTTCTATAATAAATGATAGAAGCCTATAGATTATCGAAGATTAGAGGAGATTTCCATGCGTATCCTTACAGGCGGCATGAACCACGAATCCAACACCCTCAACCCCATCATCACGGGGCCCGAGGATTTTGTCGTTTATTACGGGGATGAAATAACCGGGAAGGGGCTGCTGCCCGGTTACGCTTCCACCGGCATCATCAACACCCTCCGGGAAGCGGGGGCTGAAATAGTCCCCGCGGTGCTTGCCCGGGCGGTTCCCAACGGGGTGGTGTCCGCGCCCTTTTACTATAGCCTCAAGCAGGAATTTATCCACCGGACCCGGGAAGCCCTGGCCCGGGGCCCCCTGGATGGGGTCTGTTTGGCCCTGCACGGTTCCATGAAGGTGGAGGGGCTGGGCTGCGCCGAGGGGGATCTCCTCGGCGCCCTGCGGGAACTCCTCCCGGGGGTCCCCGTAACCTGCGCCCTGGATATGCACGCCACGGTCACGGCGGAAATGCTCCGGGGCGCGGACGCCTTTGTGGGGTACAAGACCGCCCCCCACATAGACTGCCCGGAGACCGGGGCCCACGCCGCCCGGATGCTCCTCGCGGCCCTCAAAACCGGGAAAAAGCTCGCCACGGCCTATCGCCGCGTTCCCATGCTTATCGCCGGGGAAAAGTCCGAATCCGAGGCGGAACCCATGGCGTCCCTCATCAAGGCGTGCCGCCGCCTCGAGGAACGGCCCGGAATCCTCGCGGCCTCCTTCCTCCTGGGTTTTCCCTGGGCGGACGACGAGCATAACGGGGTGTCCGCCCTGGTTTCAGGCTTTGCGGACGGTCCGGGGACGGAAGCCTCCGGCATTGAAAAGGCCGCCGGGGAGCTGGCCGCGGCCTTTTGGGAGCGGCGGGGGGATTTCCGTTTCCGCAGCGAATTTTACGGCCCCCGGGAGGCCCTGGCCGTCGCCTACCGGGCGGTGCTGGAAGCCGGGGAACGGCCGGTGTTTGTCTCCGATTCCGGGGACAACCCCACCGCCGGGGCCGCCGGGGACGCGACGGATATGCTGGAACGGGTCCTGGAAACCCTCGACACCGTGGAAAAGCTCCCCACCCCCCTCCTCTACAGCGGCTTCTACGACGCCCCGGCCACGGCGGCCTGCCGCAAGGCCGGAACCGGGGCGGAGCTTGACCTGACCGTCGGCGGGAATTGGGATACCCTCAACGGCCGGAAAATACCCCTCCGGGTGCGGGTCGAAAACATAGTCCGAAATTTCGGCCCCTTTCACGCGGACCTGGTCCTGGTCTCCCATCGCAATTTACGGATCACCCTCACCTCCAGGCACATAGGCTTTGGGGAAGCGGAACTCCTCCCCGCCCTGGGGGTGAATCCCGCCGATTATTGCCTCGTCGTGGTAAAGTTGGGATACCTGGAGCCCTGCTTCCGTTCCGTCGCGGCCCGGGCCATCATGGCCACTTCCCGGGGCTGTTCCAACGAAGTGCTGGAAACGATTCCCTATAAAAAGGTCCCGCGGCCCCTCTTTCCCCTGGACCCGGATATGGAATGGGTTGTTTGAAAGGGGGCGCCGCTGCAAACCGAAGTTTTTAACGGCGCCCGTTATTCGTACTGAAGGGTCTAATATCCTCTGCACGCTCCCGCGTGTAAGCTTTGCGGCGGGACCGGTTGGCGCTATACGCCCTTGTTCTGGGGAATGTCCGGCAGGGTGGCAAACCCCCGCTCCAGATCGGCATCGGTGGGGATGTAATCCCCCATGGTTTTGGCATTGTAGGCCATGTAGGCGGTCATATCGAAATACCCGGTTCCGGTGAGGCCGAAGAGGATCGTCTTCTTTTCACCGGTCCGCTTGCACTCCAATGCCTCGTCGATGGCGGCCTTGACGGCGTGGGAGGATTCCGGGGCGGGCAGGATCCCTTCGATTTTGGCGAATCGTACCGCCGCGTCAAACACATCGGTTTGTACCTCCGCCCGGGCCTCCAGGAAGCCGTCGCGGTAGAGCTTGGACAACACCGAATTCATCCCGTGATACCGGAGGCCCCCCGCGTGGTTCGCCGAGGGGATAAAACCGTTACCCAGAGTGTACATTTTGAGCAGCGGGGTGGTTTTTCCCGTATCGCCGAAGTCATAGGCGTATTTTCCCCGGGTAAAAGAGGGACAGGACGCGGGTTCCACGGCGATAAAACGGATGTGGGATTTACCCGCCAGCTTTTCCCCCATAAAGGGCGAAATTAAGCCACCGAGGTTTGAACCGCCCCCGGCGCAGCCGATGATGATATCGGGTTTAATGTCGTATTTGTCAAAGGCGGCCTTCACTTCCTGGCCGATAATCGACTGGTGCAGCAATACGTGGTTGAGGACGCTCCCCAATACGTAACGGCACTTACCGGTCTTTACCGCCGTCTCAATCGCCTCGGAGATAGCGCAGCCCAGGGAACCGCCGGTGTTGGGGTCTTTCTCCAGGATCTTGCGACCCGCCTCGGTGGTATTCGATGGGGAAGGTATCAGGTTTGCCCCATAGGTTTCGATAAGGGCTTTGCGGTAAGGCTTCTGTTCGGAGCTCACCTTGACCATATACACGGTGAGGTCCAGGCCGTAAAAGGCACAGGCCATAGCCATGGCGCTGCCCCATTGCCCCGCGCCGGTCTCGGTAGTCAGGGAAGTGAGGCCTTCTTCTTTGGCGAAATAGGCCTGGGCTGCGGCGGAATTCAACTTATGGGATCCCGAAGTATTGGTCCCCTCATGCTTGTAGTAGATCTCCGCGGGGGTCTCCAAAGCCTTTTCCAAGAAGCGGGCCCGGATCAAGGGCGCCGGCCGGTAAGCCTTATAGAATTCCAAGAGCCCCGGAGGAATTGCTATATACCGGTTTGTTTCGTCCAGTTCCTGCTTAACCGGTTCTTTGCAGAATACCGCCTCCAGATCTGCGGCGGTGGCCGGCTGCAGGGTTCCAGGATGCAAAATAGGTTCCGGTTTTTCCCGCATGTCGGCCCGCAGGTTGTACCAGTATTGGGGCAGCTCATCTTCCGCAAGATACAGCCGGGTCGGGATTTTTGTTGCCATGGTCTTCTCCTTAGTTTAGTGAATCTTATATGTTTCTATATAAAGAAACATGCGTTTATCCTAAGGACTTTACTTTTTCATGTCAAGAGAAGCGAGATAAAAAAAGAAAAAAATACCGGTAATTTAGCGGAAACTGGGCTTGTTCCAAAACTCGGCTGGTTTTGGCATAGCCGCGAAGTCGTTATAAAAAATCATACCCCGGAGCAAACTCCGGGGTATGATAGGGAGGACTGTTTTTGGGGCCCCGCGGCTTTGTGGGGTCAACCCCTGGGTGCCTCAGCGGGCGTACTCTATAACTCTGGTTTCCCGGATGATAGTTACCTTGATCCTTCCGGGATAACGGAGGTCGTTTTCTATCTTTTTCGCTATCTGCTTGGCGAGGTCCCGGGACTGTTCGTCGTTGACCGCTTCGTTGTTGACAATTATCCGCAGTTCCCGGCCCGCCTGAATGGCAAAGGCCTTTTCCACCCCGGTGAAGCCCTCGGCAATGCTTTCCAGGTTTTCCAGCCGCTTGATGTAGTTGTCCAGGGTCTCCCGCCGGGCTCCGGGCCGGGCCGCTGAAATGGCGTCGGCAATCTGGACCAGCACCGACTCAATGCAGGAGGGTTCCATGTCGTTGTGGTGGCTCCCAATGGCGTTGATGATCCGGGGGTCTTCCCCCATCTTCCGGGCCATGTCCATACCGATTTCCGCATGGTTCAAGTCGGAATCAGATTCAACCCCCTTGCCGATATCATGAAACAGGGCGCCCCGTTTCGCCAGTTCCCGGTTTGCGCCCACCTCGGCGGCCAGAACCCCGGCGATTATCGCCACTTCTTTGGAGTGGTAGAGGACATTTTGCCCATAACTGCTGCGGAAATAGAGCCGTCCCAAGGCACGGATCGCGTCCTGGGTGATATTGTGAATCCCCAAATCGAAAAGAACCTTCTCCCCTTCCTCAAAGATCTTCTGGGAGATATCCTTGGTCACCTTGGTAACAATTTCTTCGATCCTGGCCGGATGGATCCGTCCGTCCACAATGAGCCGTTCCAGGGAAACCTTGGCGATTTCCCGGCGAACCGGGTCAAAACACGAAATAACCACCGCCTCGGGGGTGTCATCGATAATAATGTCCACCCCGGTGAGGGTCTCCAGGGTACGGATATTCCGCCCCTCCCGGCCGATGATCCGGCCCTTCATCTCGTCGTTGGGCAGGGTAACGGTAGCTACCGTCACTTCCCCGGTAACTTCCGTGGCCAGCCGTTGGATGGTGGAGACTAAAATATCCCGGGCTTTTTTCTCCCCCGCCAAGTTGGCTTCCTGCTCAATCTTGTTGATCAGCCCCTGGGCGTCGTGTTTAGCCTCATTTTCCAAATCCTGAATAATAAGAGCCTTCGCTTCTTCAGTGCTCAGACCGGAAATACGTTCCAGCTCTGAACGGTACCGTTCCTCCTCAAGGCTTATCGCCTTTTCCCTGCCTTGTAAGTTCTTTTCTTTATCAGCAAGAACCTGTTCAATCTTTTCTATCTGACTGGTCTTTTTTTCTATAGCTTCTTCTTTTTGCACAACACGGCGTTCATACCGCTGCAACTCAGCCCTGCGTTCCCGAGTCTCCCTCTCCTGCTGGTTTTTTTCGCGAATAACTTGTTCTTTTGCTTCAAGAAGTATCTCCTTCTTTTTAGCTTCAGCTTCCTTTATCGCATCCTGTTTAATACGTTCGGCGCGTTGTTCCGACGCCGTAAGTTGGAATCTGGCATACAGCCATCGAATGGTCCAGCCTAAGGTTAACCCGGCAAGAGGGAGGATTATCCGCAATATCAAATCCATCGCTCCACCCCTTACCGTTGTTTAATGTCTAGTACATATTACCGATCTAGGATATAACAAATGAGAGTGGATTGTCAAGCCGGAATTTAGAATACCCTATACTTTCAAATGACAAATGAAGTTTTTAGCGGTCTCAGGTTCTGCGGTTTACCCTATTTTTGAGCTATCGAGGTTTATTTTTTTATGGCGAAAATTGAAAATAATCTTTCCCGGGGTAATGTACTTACCAAATTGGTGCTTTTTGCCCTGCCCTTTTTGGCGTCGAATATCGTCCAATCCTTTTATAATGTAGCGGACATGCTTATCGTGGGGAATTTCAGCGGTACCGAGAGTATGTCCGGGGTTAATATTGGGGGGCAGGTGACGTTTATCCTGACCAATACCGTTATCGGGCTTTGTATGGGCGCCACGGTCCTCATCGGCCAATACGTGGGGGCGGGGAACCGGATGGCGCTCAAACGGGTTACCGCCACCATTATTACCCTGCTCCTGGGACTGGGCCTCCTGATCACGGTGCTGATGCTCATCTTCAAAGGGCCGGTATTGCGGCTCATCCGTACTCCCCCGGAATCGTATGTTGAAAGCGACCGGTACCTGTGGGTCACCGTAACGGGGATCGTATTTATATTCGGGTACAATGCCCTCAGCGCCATCCTGCGGGGGATGGGTAATTCCAAGCACCCTTTTTACTTCGTGCTTATCGCCTGTATCACCAATGTAATCCTGGACCTGATTTTTGTGGCGGTCTTTCACTGGGCCGCCTTCGGCGCGGCCCTGGCCACGGTGATTTCCCAGGCCCTGAGCATGTTCCTCTGTATCGGGTATATGGTGAAAAACGGCTTTCAGTTCGATTTTAAATGGTCATCCTTCAAAATATACGGGGAAGAGCTGGGCCGGATTATCAAGATCGGCCTCCCCACCTGTATACAAAACGGCGTCACCAGCATGTCTTTCCTGTTTATCACGGCCATTGTGAACATCGTCGGTGGGGTAAGCGCCTCCGCGGCGGTGGGGGCCGTGGGCAAGTTCAACAGTTTCGCCTTTATGCCCACCCTGGCGATCAGCGCCTCCATATCCGCCATGGCCGCCCAAAACATCGGCGCCCGGCGGCTGGATCGGGCGGTACAGACCTGCCGGGTCGGTACCGCCTTCTCCGTGGTGGTATCCTGGCTTTTTTTCATTTTTGTCCGGCTCTTTCCCACCCAGATCCTCCGGATCTTTGGGGATAACCCGGACATGATCCGGGACGGGGTGACCTACCTCCGCTCCTTCAGCTTTGATTTCTTCCTCATCCCCTTTATTTTCTGTATCAACGGCTTCCTCATCGGCGGGGGGCACACCCTCTTTACCCTGATTACCAGTATCTTTTCCTCGGTGCTCCTCAGGGTGCCGGTCTGCTACCTCTTTGGGGTAAGCGCCGGCTGGGGGCTTTTCGGGGTCGGCCTCGGCGCTCCCGTAGCCAGCGCGGGGGTTCTTTTGGTGATCATCGGCTATCTTTTTTCCGGGAAGTGGAAACACAA
>JAITEG010000248.1 GCA_031282145.1 Spirochaetaceae bacterium
CAAAACGGGGACGACCTCCCCCATTCGACCTTCACCCGGCGGAAGAAGTACCGTTTCAACTTCCCCGGGGAAGACCGGGGCAAGACGGTCTGGTTCTGCCTCCGCTACGAAAACAGCAAGGGCGGCCAAAAGGGCGAAGGCCCCTTCGGGCCCCTCTTCAGCGCGATCATCCCCTAACCAAGGAACAAAGAACAAGGAACAAGGAACAAGGAACAAGGAACAAGGAACAAGGAACAAGGAGCAAGGAGCAAGGAGCAAGGAGCAAGGAGCAAAGAGCAAAGAGCAGAGAGCAGAGAGCAAAGAGCAGAGAGCAAAGAGCAGAGAGCTTACCTTTGCTCCCTGCTCTGTGCTGTTATGTGCAGTCCGGCTTTTATAATTTGTTTGTTTTAAATCTGTAATGTTCCGCTAACTCATGCATCGTTTTATCAAATGTGTAAAGGACAATATCTACATTAGTCATTTCCCGGAATTTCAATGCGGTTGCTATATGAATCGCATCCAATGATCTGCATTTCGACAATTCTTTCTTTAAATATATTTCCCGCTCAATTTTCGTGCCAATAATTCTATAATTTACTTCATTTAGATATTCATCCAATATTTTTAACTTTTCTATTAACCAATTATCATCTAATTTATTTTTATAATATTCATAAGTTCTTCTTAAACTCACTACCGTTTCTATTCGTAACAATATTGAACTAACCCTTATAGATGAATTTTGCCAGTATTCATACGCTTCTTTTTTCCTTGCCTCCTCAAGTAATATCGCCAAAACCATCGACGAATCAAAATATGATAAGGTCATACCCTGTCTGCCCGGGTCTCATTATATATTTTTTCCCAATCTATGTTTTCTTTTGTCTCAGGTAATTTTACGTATGATTTATTTCTTTTTGCAAGAATAATTTCTCCCTCGCTGCTTAATCGCTCCAATTCTTTCTCAACTAAGGAGACAGTATCTTTTTTATCTTGAACAGGGACAGAGATTTCCGCGATGATTTTATTATGTTCGGTAATCATTACTTTCTCCCCATTCTTGACATACTGAAGATATTGAGAAAGTTGATTTTTCAAATCCCTGATGCCAACCATTAACATAATACCATTCTAGTCATTGTATACCCTTTTGTAAAGGAGTTTTACAATTTTTCCGCTGCTCCCTGCTCCCTGCTCTCTGCTCTTTATTATTTGCTCTTGGTGGTAAGGCGCTGAAACAAAAGCTGTAAGTCCCAGCCTTCCCGTTCTATGCGGCTGTTGAGGTAGAGGCCGAAACCCATGCAGACATACAAGCTCTCAACCAGAAGGCAGTTAAAGCCGTAGGCAAAAAAGATAAAACTCCGCAGGCCCCCTGAGTATTCGGTGAAAGAGGAAAAAAGGCCGGGCATGAACATCTCCAGGGACATAAGGGTGAATGCCAATTCTCCCCCCAGGAGCAGGTATTCCAGAACCAGGGAAAAAAGGGTGAGGAATATGCCGAAATTAAGGCCCCGCCCTTCCAGGTCCCCCAGCCGTTCCCGGGCTTTTTTTCCCGTGAGACCCTCGAGGAGGCGCACCGGCATCCGGGCGGACCGCCAGGGGCTGAGGCGCCGCCAGAGGAGGTCCCCGGCCAGGCCCTTTCCCAGGGTGCGGCCCACCCCCCGGAGGAGCCGCTTCATCCGGGCACCGGGCTCAAAAAACCGTACCGAAACCACCCCCAGGATGAGGTGGTCGAAAAAGGGCTTGAGCCACCAGAGGATGCCGAAGGCCCAGAGCCGCAGTGACGCGGGAAGCCGGGTGAGGGCCAGGGCTATGAGAACAAAGGGCA
Source organism: Spirochaetaceae bacterium (assembly GCA_031282145.1). Taxonomy (GTDB): domain Bacteria; phylum Spirochaetota; class Spirochaetia; order Treponematales; family Breznakiellaceae; genus JAIRMO01. Next base: position 1,808 of record JAITEG010000248.1, read on the forward strand.
GGACGAAAAAAGGGATAAAGTCGAAAAGACTCTTCCGCCAGAGGAGCAGCCCCGAATCCGCCGCCTCCCAGCCGCTTCGCTGCCTGAGGGTGAGGCTCCCCTCGAAGACGGCTTTCATGGGTGTTCCCTGCCCGCGAGGGTAACGTACGCAATCACCAGAACCCAGGCGGTGGCTCCGGCGCCGTACCGGATTACCGGGGACATAAGGTGCCGGGATGACCAGAAGGCCTCGATTACCGCCGCGATGACCAGGAAGAGGACGCTCCCCGTAATGAGGGGTATGGCGGTTTTACCCGCCCGCTTGAGGGACGCCCGCCGGGAAAGCCTTCCGGTCACGAGGAGGCGGAACCCCAGGAGCAGCCCAGCCTGGGCGCTCAACACAATGGCGGTAAGCTCAAAGGCGCTATGGCCGATGATAAAGGGGAAAAAGGTCGAGGCAAAGCCCTGGTTGACGATATGGGCAGCCGCGGCGCCCAGAAAGATCCCGTTGAAGCAGAGGATGAGGAGGCTGCCGGCCCCCGCGAGAATTCCTCCGGCAAAGGTCCTGAAGGCGATGGAAATATTGTTATAAATATAGTAGCCAAACATATCCGCGTCGGAACTGACATCCCGGGGGGTAAGATAATAGCCGCTTGCGGGGTTGTACATCCTTTCCAGTTCCATGGCCTGGGATTCCGGCATAATTTCATACACCAGGGGAGGGAAACGGAGGCATAAAAAGAAAAAAAAGAAAACCAGCCCGTAAAAGATCAGGTGGGCTATTCCCAGCCCCCGCCACTGGGCCCGTATGGTTTGCGGGAAGGTCCGAAAGATGAAATCCGCGGCTTCCTTGAGGGACCAGGACCGGCCGCCGTAAAGGATCTGGTTCCCCTCTAAAGCCAGGTAGTTAAGCCGGTTCACGAGGGCGGGATCAAAGCCGTGGGCCTTGGCGGTATTAAGGTCCTGGGTTATTTCCCGGAAGCTCCGGGGAAACCGGCGGGCATAGCTTCGGATTTCCCGGGCCCCGCCGTTTATCACCGCCTCGAACTCGTCCCAGAATTGCTTGCGGTTCCGGATAAAATTTTGCTCATTCACCGGACGCTCTCCTTACGCCGTTCACCGGATGTCCCCCTGGAGTATACGGGCGGCCGCCAAAAGGTACTCCGAATCCGTGAGGCCCGGGGCGTCGGCTTTTTCCCGCAGATACGCCACATAGGTATGGGCGATCTCATCCCCCCTTGCGGGGGAGAGGAGGGGATAGCGCCGGGCGAACATCAGGACCGCCTGCTTTTCCTCATAGCTCATCACCGGAAGGGACAAGAGTTTCGGGCTCTGCCCGGAACTCCCCTCCGGGGCGCTTACGTCCGCGGTCCAGGCCCCAAGCGATGCCGGCGGCCGGGAATTGGCGGTATACACCACCAGGGTATCCGCCGCCCAGTCCCCGAGGCGCCTGAATCCGGAACTGAGGGTCATAAACAGCAGGGCGATGAGGTAGAGAAACATAAAGGTGTCGGCGAAACGCAGGAGGTTCCGCAGGAAAGATGCCCCGGGACTGATGGGGGAACCGTCCCCGCTTACCACCCGGAGCCCCAGGATCCGTTTCCCCGGGCTCTGTCCCTTAAAAAAGAGTTCGAAGATCACCTGGTAAAACCAGTTGATGGCGAACAAAAGGAGCATAAAGAACCAGAGCCCCAACACCTGTCCCAAAATGCCGGCGCTTATGGTCAGGGCAATCACCAAAATACTTTGAATCCCCATATCAATCGCATAGGCGCAGGCGCGGATAAGCAGCCCCGCGGGGTAGAGGATAATCTCTATTCCCTCGGGGGTTTCTACCCCCAGGGAGGAATCGCTCGGAACATTCAAAGCGGCGGATTACAAAGCGGCGCTCAGGGCGACGATAATCGAAACTATCGTCATCACCGGCACGAAGGCCAGGTAGATGATGGTAACAATTCCGATAAACTTCCAGAGGGATTTGTTGTTTTTAAAGGCCAGTTCCAGTTCCTCGGGGGAATTATTCTGGAGGAAGTTCTTAATCTTCTTCCCAAAATTATAGGTAAACCGGGCGGGGAAAAAACATATAACCCCGATAATGATGACGAAGATACCCATAACGGTGATGACCCCGCCGGCAATACCCATATCTTCGCTGGTCAGCATCTCAGCCAGGAAGCCGCTCCCCAGGAACCCGGTGACCGTAATAAGCACCCCTCCCAATACCATCGCCCCGGTAGTGATGAAGCTGAAGATCCCCAAAAACCGCAGCCAGGGGGAAGCTCCCTTTAAATACAAGATCATGGCCTCCGTCAGCCTCCCCGTAGGGGCCAGGGGATTTACCGCGTTAACATCGGTTTGCGGACTCTGATATAAGTTATCGCTATCGGACATCGGCGTTCTCCTATAGCAAAAATATAGCACCTCCGGGGGAGAAAATAAAGGGCTCCCGGCCGCAGAGCGGACGGGGTATGGTCCCAAGAACCTGCTCACCGGTTCGCGGCGGAGAGTACCATAAATTTCCTATCCAACGAAGATACCGGCAGGCAAGCTTGCTTCGACTTGCTCCTGGGTTCTTCATTCATGTTGAGAATTTCATACCCGGCTCTGCCGTGGGGTTGTTGGTTTTAGATCCTTTTGCCGCCAACTCATATAGGATATCCCCGGTACGTTTGGCGATTCGAGCCAAGCGCAATTCCGCCGCAGTGGCCCGTAATTCTTCCGGTAATTCGGTCATTCTGCTGCTCCCCCCCGGTCGTTCTCCCTGGTTTTTGCGCCATGTTTCTTCAAGCATCAGTGCCGATAGCTTTGCCTCCAAAAAGGTTCGATTTAAGGTTTCTATTTTGGCCATAAGTCCGGCAGTCCGGGCGGAAGTTACCCCTTGAGCCCTCGTGGAGGATTCCGGTAATTCCTGCGCGGAAATTTTTTGCTTGGGTGGATATTGTTTTAGCAGGTTCAGTACTTTTTCCCGTTTACTCCAGAGCCGGGCCGCTCTGTGGCGTTCTTGCTGAACATCCTTCCAGACTACTGATGGCGGGGGAACAGTCCTGGTTGCTTCATTTTCTGTTTTCGGCAGGACCGCCCAAGAAAAGCTTGGTATGGATATGAATACTCCCCGGGGAAAGGAAGGGTTTTCTAATATAAAACTCCCTATTTTTTTAGCTCCCAGATCAAGGGGATAACCATTTTTTCCTTCTTTCCGGGGCTGCCCCTGTTCTTCCGCAAGGCTGCAATGGTAAACTGCCGCATCCGGGAAAAGTCCCTCAAGAATGGTGGATAGTTTTTGATCTGTCGGGTTGTATAGACGCAGTATGGCGGCGTCACTGGTTTCAGCGGGTTTCAGTATCGATTGGCCGATACTATCGCCGCCTTTCAGGCTTAAAAAGGAATAGATCCCCGGCAGGCATCCAGGGTGGATGGTGTTTTCCACGATCAGCGGTGGATGGTCATATAAAAACGCCTGTTCCAT
>JAITEG010000256.1 GCA_031282145.1 Spirochaetaceae bacterium
AAAACGATATTACGGTACGGGTGGAGGATTCCTTTGCTACTACCCAACCCCGGGGCAAACAGCGCTGGAAGAACAAGAATTTCGGCTGCTGGTATATTCAAACCACCGGGATCTGGAAAACCCTCTGGCTGGAATATGTTCCGGCGGAACACATCGCGCGGGTTAAGCTCACCCCGCTTTTTTCAGAGGGAAAACTGCACCTGGAAGCCGAGGTCCATTCCCCCTATCTCGGAGGGGCGATGGCGGAAAAAACTTCCTCCCCGCGGTTTTTGGAAGCGGCGATTAGCTTTCAGGGAACCCCCATTACCAGCCTCCGTATCCCGGTAACCAAACCGCACCTGGAAATGACCGTGGACCTCGTAAATACCGGTATCACCGAGTGGGGATTTTTCCGCTGGGAACCGAACAATCCCCGGCTCTACGACATCAGTTTCCGCCTCCTCAAGGATGGAAATACCCTGGACGAGGTCCTCTCCTACTTCGGCATGCGGGAAATCCGGATCGACGGCCCCAACGTACTCCTCAACGGTGCGCCCCTGTACCAGCGGCTCATCCTGGATCAGGGAGACTGGAAGGAGAGCCACCTGACCCCGCCGGACGAAGAAGCCCTCATTACCGACATCGACAAGATTCTGGCCGCGGGATACAACGGGGTACGGAAACATCAGAAAATCGAGGATGAACGCTTCCTCTACTGGGCGGATGTGAAAGGTCTTTTGGTTTGGAGCGAAATGGCCGCAACCTACGAATACCGGGACCAGGCGGTCACCAATTTTACCCGGGAATGGATGGAAATTGTAGCGCAGAACTACAACCACCCCTCGATAATCACCTGGACCCCCTTTAACGAATCCTGGGGGGTTCCGGCTATAAAAACTAATACCCTTCAGCAGCATTTTACCGAAGCGATTTACCATCTGACCAAATCCTATGATCCCTACCGCCCGGTGATCGTCAATGACGGGTGGGAACATACGGTTTCGGATATCATCACCCTCCACGATTACGAGGAACGGGGGGAGGATCTCTTCGAGCGGTATGACGCATACCTGGAGGAGATCCTGGATAACCTGGTATACCACAACCAAGCCGAATCCGCCTTTGCCCAGGACTACGGGTACCGGGGGCAGCCCATCATCATCAGCGAATTTGGGGGCATTGCCTTTAACAACAACGACGCGGGCTGGGGTTATGGAAACAAAGTAAACACCGGGGAAGAATTTATTCGCCGGTTCGACGCCATTACCACGGCCATCAAGAAGATTGACCGGATCTGCGGGTACTGTTATACTCAAGTTACCGATGTCCAGCAGGAGATAAACGGCCTTATGGATATGGATAGGAATTTTAAAGTAGATCCGGCTGTTCTTAAGGAGATAAACCAACGGAAGGTGAGTGTCCGGTACCGGATTTGCAATAAGAATCTCTGAAAACTTCAGTATTCAGAGCTTTACGAGGAGCTGTGCATGAATCAAATGTACAGCATTTTCAGCACAGGTCCTAACGGCGGCGGATGAAGAACCGTATCAATCTGGATTTATATCAACCTGAAAAATCGGCGGTGGTTTTAAAGGCCCTCGCTTCACCGGTACGGCTTAAGATGTTGTATGCCCTGGTGGAAAAATCCGGGGTAAACATCAGTGAGTTGGCCGAGCAGTTTCAGCTTCCCCTTTCGTCGGCTGCCCTCCATGTACGGGTGTTGGAGGAGGCGGGGTTGATCTTTACCCAGGAAAAACCGGGGGTACGGGGGGCCCAGAAAATATGCGCCATCCTCGCGGAAGATGTGTATCTTAACCTGTTTCACCGGAAAGAAAGTGATAAACCCTCAAGGGATGTGGGCTATAGCATGCCCCTGGGAAATTATTTTGACTGTTCCGTGACCAAGCCCTGCGGTATTGCGGGGCGGCGGGCCTTTATCGGCATTGAGGATTCGGAGAACGCCTTTTACAGTCCCAACCGTATCCACGCCCAGCTTATTTGGTTTACCACCGGATTTCTGGAGTACCGTTTTTCCAACCATTTTATTAAATCCGAAAAGATCCGGGAACTGTCCTTTTCTTTTGAGGCCTGCTCCGAAGCGCCGGGTTACGATAACGAGTGGCCCAGTGATATTACGGTCTGGATAAATCACCAGGAGGTCTTCACCTTCCGTAGCGCCGGAGATTACGGGGGCAAACGGGGTATCTACAATCCCGATTGGTGGCCGGACACTTCCACCCAATATGGGGAACTCCACCGTCTGGAGATCTTCGCCCAGGGCTGTTTCGGTGACGGCCGGAAGTCGTCGGATTTAACCCTGGAGGAGCTTCGTGTTTCCGAAGGCGAATATATCTCATTCAAGATCGGGGTAAAAGAAGATAATGAATACCCCGGAGGGATCAACCTTTTTGGAGAACATTTTGGTAATTACCGCCAAAATATTTCACTGTCCGCGAAATTAGAAAGATAAGTGAGCTTGTTCCCAATCCCGGTGGGGTTTGCAACAGTCTCAAGCGGGTATAGCCCTCCGGAACTCTTTTTTACCAAAAATTCTTCCCCGGTTAAAGCAAAACCGCGGTTCCGCGCCATAGGTATATATGATGAACCCCATAGAATCGCCATTAGCTATGGCCGAAGCGGCCCCGGATCCCCTGGGGGACGCGGTGAAGCGGCTTTTTAAGCTCCCGTACCTTTTTCCCTATCAACGGCTGGTGATCACCAATATCCTGGAAGCGGCCCAGACGGCAGGGCTTACGGTCCGTTGGCCGGAATGTTCCCCATCGGAGGAATCCGGGGAGAGCGGCCCCAGGTCCGCCGATGCAACGGAGGGGGATGGCGGGGAAAACCCGGCGAGTCCCGGAGAAGAGGATCGCTTAAGCCTTGGCAGACAGATCGTGATCCTCCCCACCGGAGCGGGCAAATCCCTCTGTTTCCAACTCCCCGCCATGCTGCTGGAAGGCCCCACCCTGGTAATCTACCCCATCCTGTCCCTAATGGCGGATCAGGAAAGGCGGCTCAAGGAGCGGAATTTTGAACCCCTCCTGCTCCGGGGCGGCCAGACCGCTGCGGAACGGCGGGAAATATGGGAAAAAGTAAACTCCGGAAAAGGCCGGTTTATCATCGCTAATCCGGAGGTATTGCTAAGCCCCCAGGTGATGGGGAAACTCCGGGAACTTAAGATCATCCATGTGGTAATAGATGAGGCCCACTGTGTCAGTGAATGGGGGGAGAGTTTCAGGCCCAGCTACCTGCGAATTGGGGAAATCATAGACGCCGCCGGAGGAGGGGCTCCGGGGGACATCCTGCGGGACAGCTTGCCCTTGGTTACGGCCTTTACCGCCACCGCATCCGCCCCGGTGCTGGAAAAGATAGGAGCCTATGTTTTTGGGGGAAAGGGGGCACACCGGATTATCGGCAACCCGGACCGGAGTAATATACGGTACGCCGCCCTAGGTTGTATGCTCCGGAAGGCGGCGGTACGGGATCTCCTCCGAAAATATGAACGGCCCGCCATTGTATTTTGTTCCTCCCGGCCGGGTACCCAAAACCTGGCCCGATACCTGCGGAACGAATTGGGGGATTCGGAGATCCGGTTTTACCATGCAGGTTTAAGCCGGGAAGAAAAAACCGTAACCGAAGATTGGTTTTTTAACAGCCCGAGGGGGATATTAGTTTCAACCTGTGCCTACGGCATGGGGGTGGATAAGGCCGACATACGGACGGTGATCCATCGGGACTGTCCCCCATCGGTGGAAGCCTACCTCCAGGAATCGGGCCGGGCCGGCAGGGACGGACTCCTGTCCCAGGCGATCCTGCTCTGGGGTCCCGATGATGAATCGGCCCTGAGAAGGGCAAAAACGCACGTAGATAAGGCCCGGCTCCGGGCGCTTATGACCTATGCCAAAAACTCAAGTTTCTGCCGGCGGCAGGCCCTCCTGGGGCTGCTGGACTATGAAGGCCAGGGGGAAAGCCCGGAGGCGGCCTGTTGTGATGTCTGCGAAGGCCGGGCCCGGGACAGCCTTCGGGAAGAAGCGGCCTTGCTGGACTTTTTCCGCAAGAACCGCCGGCGGTATACCCTGGACGAAGCCGCCGAGACGCTCTCCCAAACTGCCCTGTCCTGGTCCGATGAAGAAGCCAAAGAGGCGATTAACCTACTCCTCCGGGACCATAAGCTCCGGCGCATAAAAAATTTTTTATGGAAAGACAAATTGACCCTGCAAGGACCGGTACACCGCTCCTAAACCGGTAAAAGGGCTACTCCTCAATTCCTAACTCATCCACATCACCGTCACCCTCCTTCGGCGACGATTCCTTAGGGGGAAGGACCCGGTTACTTTTTTTAGGAATGGAGGGGAGCTTTAGCTTGGTTTGGCGATTCAGCCGGGCGGTGGCGTTAATTAAAAAACAATAGATCACCAGGACCACCGTAACCGCGATAACCTGCCACGAAGTGATCACCTTAAAAATCAGCTCCCGCATCTCTTGAGAAGACAAATTCTCACCCCACTCCATTCATTTTCTTTAATCTTCGGCAGGGGGGGATGCTTTATTAACCCATGGTTTACCCAAGGTTCCCGGAAGAAGCAGCCTTCGGGGAGTTAGCAGCCAATCATGGCGGGGATATCGGACAAAAACCGGATGATACCCCCGGGCAGGAGTTTTTCCGTCAGGGGGTTTCCCTCCCGGAGCCGCAGGGAACGGCCGTCTCCGGCAAAAAGGGCGGTTTTAAAGCCCATGGAAGCGGCGCCGTAGATGTCCTTCAGCATATCGTTCCCCACAAAAAGCACCCTATCCGGTGCGATACCCCGGGAATTAAGCCGGTCCGCCGCCTTTTTGAAAAGGACCGGTGAAGGTTTTGCTTCCCCCATTTCAAAAGAATAGATGAGAAGCCCTGGATCGAAGCCCAGGGCTTCCGGGGATCGGTTAAAAAAGGCCTCAAATAAAAGGGGGGTAAAAAATTGGGCATTGGAGACGAGCCCCAAAACCATTCCGCGGCCGGTGAGTTTTTCAAAAAGTTCCGGGATGCCGGGTTTCGGAAACACCGGGTTCACCGCCAGTTCATACCGGAGGGCAAATTCTTCCGGATCACCAGAGGTCCCGCCATACCGGGCCAAGGCTCCCCGGAACAGGGCCGCCCAAATTTCCTCGACCTTAATCTCCGGGTAAGGGATCCGGGGGCGAAGCCGGGCATGGCAACGGCGGACTTCCTCCCGAAAATATTCCGCAAGTTCTTCCCCGGTACAGCCCGGAACAAACTCCCGGGCCAGGGTGTCCAAACCTCCCTGAGGGAAATTAACTCCTTGAGGGATTATAACTCCCTCAGGAAGTTCAGTTCCCCGCTGATACCCGTCCCGGGAACCTATATCCCCGGCGGCGGAGGTAAAAAGGGTCCCATAGATATCGAAAAGGACCGCCCGGATCCCCCCGATGGGCCTCCCTTTCCCCGGTGAGGCACCGGGATAAACAAGCGCTTCCAGGGCCGGGCCAAGCTCCGGGGGCTTTGCGGGGGCTATGGGGGAGGAGGCGTCCCGGATAAGCGCGATAAAATCATTCCGCCGGGCATCATTCATTTCCCACCTCAACTAAGGATAAACGTAACGGATCCAGGTACAGTTCCAGAAGCATGGTTTTTGAGATTTTATGAACCACCGAAGTGGCATAGACCGCCTGATAAACGTCCCGTATTTTCTGCCCTATCCGTTCCCTGCCGTAGACCGCGGATATGACCTCCCGGTTCCGGCGGATAAGGTCCTCGTCGGGCCGCCACTCCCCCAGCGCCGTGAGAAAAGGATTAACCTCCGCAATATCCCGGAACACCGCCTCATTGGAAACCATGGTACGGATGATATATTCCTGGGATTCCTCATCCATACGGCCGAAATCAAGTCTATCCCGGGAAAAAAGTTCATCGTTCAGCATTTTGATAATATACTGGGGCGGTTCAAGGCCAAAAGCCTCATAAACCCCGGCTATGGTATGATCCATTTTTTTCCGGAGCATGGTCTGGGAAATATAAACCATGGGAATATCGATGGACGAATAGAGGAAATCGAACCCTACTCCGGCTTCCTCAAAATCCTTACAGACATAATCGATCCGCCTGCCCAGTACCGCCCGGCCCGCGGTCCAGGGCTCAAGAAAAGAAAAGCCGAACCCCTCCTTGACCGAGGTGGTAATAACCCCATAGGCGCTGCCGATAAGCCGGGAAAAGGCATCGGTGGAACCCACCTCAAATTCCATGGGCAGCCTGAGTTCTTCCGCAAGTGCGACCCAGAACCGATAGATCCGCTGGTCCCTTTCGGAAGTCGGGGGAAGGGTAATGGCTATGGTCTTCCCCTCGGGAATAAACAGGGACAAAAACAGGGCCTCCCCCAGGTTTTTCCGCTTAATGGCCCGAACCGGATAGAGGTAACGGGACCGCTCCAGCGCGGGGGCGGCCTCCAGGGGGGACACCTCATTGGGCAGCAAATGAAGCCCCTCGGGTTTGAGTCCCGCCCGGTGAAGAAAAGAATAATCCCGGCTGTTAATCACCGCGTAGTGGCAATTAGCCGGGTATTCGTCATGGGCCAGGTATACATCGGGCCTGAAATCTTCGGCCAAATCGTGGTTTTGTAATAAAAAACGAAGCCCCCGGCCCAGGAGGATATTCACGGCAGGTACCAGGGCGGCGTTTTTCTGGATCAGGGGGTTATGGACGTGGATGATATCCGCGGGAAGGCCCCAATGGGTTTCCATAGCCCGGAGGAGCGCATCCGCCAGGTCCCGGGCGGCTTCCCCCGCATCCCGCGCCGGTGTACCGGGCCGGTCATACTGCAACTCCCTGATGCACACCCCGGGAAACGGGGTATCCGCCGGAGGCGCATCCCCGGTAATGATCAAGACCTCATCCCCCCCCTCCGCCAGGGCCGCGGCCTGATTATAGAGTACCGACGTCACCCCCCCCCGGCGCAGGTGATAATGTACCAAGGCTATCTTCACCCCATCCCCCCTTTTCCTCCATTGTATCCCAAGCCCCCCGGCGGGGGCTAGAGGGGACGGAGGGCCTGCGTCCCCCCCGCGGCCCCTTTTGGGGCTCCCGCCATGCGGCCTTTTACCGTCTCCGCGCTCCCGCGGACGGGGCTACCGGGCCGCCGGCGGCTGGGGCTTTAGTTCCTGGGCGGCTTTGGTGTAGACCATGGTGTTAGGGGGGACGGATTCGGTGAGCCAGACGTTGCCGCCGATGGTGGAGCCCCGGCCGATGACCGTCCGCCCCCCGAGGATGGTAGCCCCAGAATAGATGGTGACGTCGTCTTCGATGGTGGGGTGGCGTTTTTTGTCGGCTTCTTCTTTCTTTACCGAAAGGGCTCCGAGGGTTACCCCCTGATAGAGTTTGACATTTTTTCCGATGAC
>JAITEG010000147.1 GCA_031282145.1 Spirochaetaceae bacterium
GCGCTTCGCGCGTAAAACCCCCAAAAATCGCCTGACAGGCGATTTTTTACCTTGCAAACTCCGAAAGCACGCCGGTTAATCGGGATTTTTGCGGTACTGATGGTGCAAAAATCCACAAGTGCAACAGGCTGCTATGGATTCTCCCGCAATTCATAGAGCTGCTTCAGGTTACGAAGCTTAAAGGTCGCCTTCTCCTGAATCTGCCGGACCCGTTCCCGGGTTATGCCCAAAAGTTTGCCCGTTTCTTCCAGGGTAAGGGGCCCTTCTCCGGTAAGTCCAAACCTGAGCTGGATGATTTTCATCTCCCGTTCCGAAAGGTGGGAAAGGATATCCTCCATGGTTTCCTGCAGGGTCATGGAAAAAACCAGTTCAAAAGGTTCTTCCATGGTATCATCCTTGATAAGATCCGCAAGACGGGTCAGATTACCATCGTCCACAATGGTATCAAGGCTTGTGGTTTCCTGGGAAAGCTTGACAATCTCCTTTACCTTGGAAACGGATACCCCCAAATATTCGGACAACTCTTCTTCGCTTGGATCTCTGCCAAAATCCTGGGTTAATTGTTTGGCCACAAAATAACACTTTTTTATGGTGTTCAGCATATGGATAGGGATCCGGATCACCCGCCCCTTATCGGCGATGCTTTTAATGATGGCCTGCCGGATCCACCAGGTGCCATAGGTTGAAAAACGGCAGCCCCGGGTATAATCAAATCGTTCTACCGCTTCTATGAGCCCAATATTACCCTCATCAATAAGATCAAGCAGGGATAAACCCCGATGCTGGTAATTTTTTGCGATAGAAACGACCAAACGCAAATTAGAGTTTATCATCCGGTTTTTATACAAAAGCAGTAAATTTTCCAGGGTGGAACGTTCTTTTTGATAGGTCCCGTCGGTTTCCCTTTCCTCGTATTCCTGGGCAAGTTTCTGTATCCTTTGCCGCAATACCACAATCTGTTCACCGATTGACTGTTCTTCTTGCACGGTCAATAGCGGATATTTTGAAATCTGCTTAAAATAAAGAGCCAAAGGATCCGTTTCTTTGGAAGCTTTCGATTTCTTTGGATTCTTTATTGTTGGGAGCTCCGATGCTCTTTTTTTTGCACGGCTTCTTTCCATGCCCGCATCACTCATAGGATGTAAAACCCCTTTTCTACCTGTCTGTTTACCTTTCCCCAAAATAGATACCGTTCTTGCCATAATACCACCCTTTTCAGGCTTTAGCTATATTTTTATATGCTGAAACTATCTGTGAAAATATTTAGGAACCTTAGGCTCTGGGAGCACGGGCTGGATCTATGGGATTATTATTCCGGTATACCAAAAAAAACAACTGTGGTTTTTCGGATACCGCATCAATACCTAACTTCCCTAGTTCCGTCCCTGAAGCGACCTTATCGCCTGCCTTTACCGAAAGACTTTCACAACCGCCGTATACGTACAAATAACCTCCTGTAACCTGTATTATCGCAACCTTGCCAAATCCACGATATGGTCCTGCGGATACCACCGTCCCCGAAACAAGATTCCGTATAGATTCTGATTTCTCCCCTAAAACCACTACCCCATTGAGTTTCCCGGTCATATAGGACACCGCTTGGGCCCGCACCGGCCACCTGATGGAAGCGTCCACCTGCCGGGTTTCCGTTGAACGGGTAACTATCCCCGATCCCTGATTCGTCCGCCCTCCCGAAGGGGCCGCCACGGGACTTTCCGGAATATCGGACGTGGCCGGAAGGGGAATACGCAATACATCTCCGGCTTTTAACACATAATTTTCCGCGATCTTATTGGTATCCCGAAGGGTCTTGAGGGTGATACCATAGGTTCGGGCTATTCCATAAAAGGTCTCCCCTTTAGCTACCCGGTGCTCAGTAAAGGCCGCCGCCGAGGCCGCCGGTACGGGAGTTTGAAGACGAGTTTCAGGTATTTTTATACGCTGTCCCACTTGAATCCGGAGGACATCCGTATCGGTCATACCATTTAAGGATAAAACATCTTCAATCCTAACCCTATAAGACCGGGCTATAGAATAAATAGTATCCCCCCTTTGTATCACATGAACGGTTTCCTCGGCGGATAATAATACTACCGAAAATAAAAGGAGATAAAAAAAGCTGTTCTGAACCCTCATATTGATTCATTATCGGCATTTTTAATTCCCTACTATATGAGATTTATAGTCCGCTTTTGGATAATTCACAAGCATTTTTTCCTCAAATTGGTTAAGTAATCATAATATACTACTATTATTTTTGGTTTTGTACAAAAAAATCTATTTTTTCTCAGTTTTTGAACAAAAAGGGTGATAAATCGGGAAATTTATAGTAACGAGATTCAAAAACAGGGTGTATTTTGTTTTATTATTGGGAGTCCGGTTTAATACCCTCCGCCACAGGGTATGTTCTTTTAATATAACGGGAGTCGAACCCGCGTCCTAATACGCGAAATACAAATCTCTACAGGTTTAGCCGCATTTTATGTTGTCGGGATGAGCTTAGCTTTGCGGCCCGCGGCCCATCCGTATTCCGGAATTATCTCGTCGCCCCCCGTCCGAAAGCGGGGCTTGACCAGCCTTGATTGCGACGGAAATTCGGCCCCTCAAGGCGGCGGAGCCGGTTTCCGCGTTCCGCTGTTTATGCAGCGAGAGCGTAACTGTCGTAGTCGGCAGTTAAATTGTTGCCGAATGTTAGGAGCTCGGCACTCCACCTGCAACCTGTACCCCGAACCGTACCAGTCGAAACCGGTGCACCCCCGGATCATAGAAAAAACAGCAATATACCGGCCTTTCCGGTTCCATATCTCTTTTACAAAACGCTAAAATAATAGTATATTAGGCACATAGGCAATGGTCAATAGGTATTGGAAACGAAAATTTACGTCCTCCTTACTTGAATTATCAACCTTTGCGGGATAGGGTTATTTATATCGTTTTTTATATGAGGAAACCGCTAAAAACTGAAGTTCGGGTGGTTCCCATAAAATCAAAGGAAAATACTTCCTCATGCTTGAATTAAAAGAAACTGAAGAACACCTGGTTAGGGAGATAGAGGCCTATCTGGATTTACAATTTCCCGCAGACGCGGCGTTGGTCCGAGAGCGTTTTATTTGCCTTAAGGCCCTGGGAGAGGCGGTTTCCTCCTTTCCTTCGGTTCGGGAAGCCCATACCCTGCGGGGAGTATTTCGGGACGAGGAAAAGCTTATAAAAGCCCTTTGTGATTTTATGCCTTCGGCCCGGTTATTTCATATTCCCACAAAAATCGTTGCCACCAGGAGCTATTTGATTGCCAAGGCCCATGCATTTTCCCTGCTTTCCATTCTGGTCCAGGGGACGGATCAGTTTTATACCCCGATACGGCGGATTATCTTTTCGATTATTTGTACTATCATGGCCGAGGAGGTCTATTTATCGTTTTTAGCCGATCCCGAATTTTCCGGGGATATTAAATTTCGTTTGGCTAACGACCTCATTTCCTTATGGGACAGTGGAACCGACCCCCGATCGGTACAGCATTTCCCGGCCTTGGAGGCCCTCTGGGCGGCTCGGGATGTGACTCCCCCCAGCTTTGGAACTATGGACGGAGCAAGCGAATTGATCCGGATATCCCTGGATCTGGAGAAGGATTGGCGGGACTTTCTGGTATCTCAGACGGCCAATGATGAAACCCGGTGGGCTCTGGAGGAATTTCTTTTCGGTCTCTCCTACGAAGAAATCATCGAAGTCCGTTCCCGGTTGAGGCGTTTTGGGGTAAGCGCGGTTAATTATGATGAAATCCGCTCCTTTTTGGGGAGCAAACCCTCATATACCGAGGTAACCAACGCTGATCCCCGGGCTATTTATGATTTTTATGTGGATCGAAGGGATACAGCGGCCTTTCGCAAACGGATATCCGCCCCGGGTCCCCAAAGGAGCCTGGAAGAAATCTACCTGCGCTACCGTATTGCCATGGAATGAGTCCTTATCCGGTATTATAGGAGATTTAAAGAGGCATTTCGGCCCTTATCCGATATCAAAGCCTATTCATATCGCTGAATTTCGTCAAAAACATACTCTAACCGTATTCCGGCTTTGCTAAATATGGCCTCAGAATCCTCCGCATCCTGGTAACGCCGCTGGCAGACCACTCGGACAATACCGCAATTAATAATCAGCATGGCACAGGTCCTGCAGGGGGTCATTCGGCAATACAGGGTGGCCCCCGCGATGGCGATACCTCGCCGGGCGGCCTGGCAAATAGCGTTTTGTTCGGCATGAACGGTTCTGACGCAGTGGGTGGTAATACTTCCATCCTCGTGGACCATCTTTTTAAACTGATGTCCCACTTCGTCGCAGTGGGGTAGCCCGGAAGGGGCGCCCACATAGCCGGTTACCAGAAGCTGATTGTCCTTGGCAATCACGCATCCCGATCTTCCCCGGTCACAGGTGGCCCGTTTAGCGATAGCATCGCAGACCTCCATAAAATATTCATCCCAACTGGGCCTTTTGTACGGTTCCGCCATGCTGATTTCTCCCATTACGATAAAACCTCAGGGCTGTCCCAAGGCAAACCGGGCTTTGAAACGGATTCCCTATTGTATCGAATCATCTGTTTATATACAGTACTTTAAGATACGCTTTTGGTTCAAGGTAACCCCGGGAGTTTTGGGGTAAAAACTTGAGGGATTTTCAAAAGGTCAAATTTTGAAAAAGCAACGTAAAAATTAAAGGAATCGCATGAAACCAGGCTCTTATCTCTCGGTATGTATGAACCCGACTTTTCAAAAAACCCTCTGTTTTTCTTCGATAGTGGGTAATACGGTGAACAGAACCGGAAATCACCGTTTGGATATTGGCGGGAAAGGGGCAAATACCTGCCGGGTGTTAACCCAATTGGGAAAACCCGCCGTCCATCTCACCCAGCTTGGGGGAAAAACCCGGTCCCTCTATTTGGAAATGTGTCGGCAAGACGGGATAACGGTTCAGTGGGTGGAAAGCGGGAGTCCCATACGGTTTTGTTATACCCTGATAAATGATGAGGATGAAAGCATTACCGAATTGGTGGAAGAATCAGAACCGGTGGATGCCGGGACAGAACAGCGGATATTGGACCGGTATATGGAACTCCTTCCTGATCAGGGATTGGTCATAATCTCCGGAACCAAAGCCCGGGGCTTTTCCGACACGCTGGTCCCGCTTATGGTCCGCCGCGCCAAAGAGAAGGGCAAGGGGGTGATGCTGGATCTCCGGGGTGCGGATCTGCTTCACAGCCTGGAATACCGTCCGGATCTGATTAAACCGAACCTGTTTGAATTTGCCCAAACCTTTGCGCCGGATCTGATCCGCAATAATGAAATTATGGACGATGAAAAGCGGGTTAAAGCGGGGATCCGGGAAATTTGCCGGGAACTTTGTGAAAAATACCACTGCCGGATTGTACTTACCCGGGGGGCCCAAGCCGTTTGGTTTGCCGAAGGGGATCATTTTTCTGAAAGCGCTGTTGAGCCGGTAAAACCGGTCAATCCCATTGGTTCCGGGGATGCCTTTACCGCCGGACTTGCCGCCGCTTTGGGGGACGGTGCCACCCTAAAGGAGGCGGCCGCCCAGGGGATCCACTGCGGACGGCTGAACGCGGGATTCCTCAAAGTCGGAGTCATCCGGTAGTTTGAGTTCGAACGGCCTCTTTCCCGAGGCGGCGCATGATTTTACCTGAAGTTTTTTAATGGAAATCTTCTCCAGATCCTCCGTAAATCCGGTTTAGATGTTTATGTTTTTATGTGTCCCGGCTCAAAAGAAAAGCCCCTGCCCTCCCCGTTATTTACCCGGGCTAGGTGGATGGCTCTCAAGTTACCGCCTTTAGGATACTGTCGGCCTATACGAATGATAGTGACTGGGGTAAAGAACTGAAACCAAAAATAACGGCATTCTTTAAAACCATTGATGAAATCATCAAGGGGTTGTAAATGAAGTCGCCAGGGGTCTTTTTTGAGAACGAATACGAAGATTTTTTGCCCGACTTGCCGAAGGCTCAAAAAACATCCTTCTCTTGAAAATCAGGGACACCCGCCGGCTTTGACCCACCCTTGCTATATTCGGAACAGACCGGTCCCCTTAACATACCTCCGATTATTCTCCCCCGGGTTTATGCGGCTTGCTTCAAAGAATGTTGCCAGGTACCGTACCGGCCCTGTTGTATCTTGTGGTACAGCTTATTCACATTATATCCAAAACATACCAGTAACAGTTCCCCCATCACTCCGCCCTTCCCACGGGTCAGAAACCGTCTCCCCAGCCCGTATTCAGCGCTGCCAGGATTCCCGCAACCTTTTTCCACTGCCTCACTTCGTACTGATCCACCACCGGTCCTAAAACATGGTTGCGAAATCCGTTGACTTATCCCGAGGCTCGACGCACCGTTCCCGTCTAACAGATACATGAAATTGATGTTTTGTCTGCATGCCTTGGCTATCCCCCGGCTTGAATAGATCCCTTCCTTGTATGCGTAGAACATCACACAAAGTAGTACGAATATCAGTATATACACCAGAAGCCGTATCGAATCGTTGTTCGGGATGAGTACGCCAACATCCATGGGCAAGCACAGTTGTCCCGGGGATAATGGTGCTATAGTTTTGAGTGGTTATATTGATTGGTGAAAATACCTCGTCCTTCTCCCGTAGCTTTCCTTCCAGCACCTGAGCCTTCCGTTCCCCCGCCTTCCCGACAATGTCAGGCCGCCTGACTTCAAAAATCTTCGGTGCTCCTTCGAACAACTGCTTCCGCCAATTCAGAATCAAATTCGGGTGAACGCCGTACTCCTCTGCCACCTGACTCACCGGTTTGCCGTCCTCCAACACTTCCCGGAGGATCTTCACTTTCTCTTCGTTGGTATACTGTTTCCTTTTTCCCTTTTCTTCTCCTTGGGTCTTTGGTATACCGCCTTATCAGCTTGGTCTATTTTCGGCAAGTTCATCTTAGGCAGAACAAACGGTTCTTATGTCTAACAATAAAAACACGCGTAATCATTATGACAATCGGATTATCAGTGCCTCTTACCACTATTGTTACCCTTAGGGCACCGAGAGACTATATTTAAATATATACATGTATATTTTTTTATTCATTTTACTTATATGCAATTATGCGACATAGGAGCTACTATTTTTAAAATACTTGACAAAAATTAAAAAATGTGTATAATGAAATTATCTTCATTAAGAAGGGCAAATTATGGAGAGGAATACGGTTTCATTATCCACTATTGCAGGTATGTTTTTTAAAAACAATTTTTTTACATTTTAACTGGGTTGACAATGTACAAAGTCAAGGAATGGCAAGGCAAAATTTGGAGTTGCTAAATTATGTTATTCTCAATGGAAAATTACCATAATCGGTTTTATAGACCTGTTCTATAATTAATGGTAATATAAGAAATTATGAGCATTCCTTAGCGTTTGCTGATGGAAAAAATATATAAGGATGGTTTGTTATGAAAGAAAATGCCGAATTACGGACAATGGCAAGAGCCCAATTGAAGGGAACCTGGCTTGCGGCAGTGGGAATGTTCCTCGTTTTTAGTATCATTCTTGGATTCTCTTCACTGGTTTTCGTTGGACCTTTAATCATAGGAGGCCCCATGCTTTTGGGTTATACGGGATATTTCTTGAAAAAATCTCGTGGTGAAACCGTAAAACTTGAAAATTTGTTTGAAGGTTTTAACCAATTTGCTTCTGGCTTTCTGTTATATTTACTTCAAGGTGTTTTCATTATGCTTTGGACCTGTTTATTGATAATACCCGGGATTATAAAAAGTCTTAGTTACTCTATGGCATTTTATATATTGAAGGATAATCCCAATATTGGAGCATTAGAAGCAATCACTCAAAGCCGGAAAATAATGGCTGGATATAAGGGTAAGCTTTTTGGTCTTTATTTGAGTTTTATCGGCTGGGGATTATTATG
>JAITEG010000148.1 GCA_031282145.1 Spirochaetaceae bacterium
GCGCTTCGCGCGTAAAACCCCCAAAAATCGCCTGACAGGCGATTTTTTACCTTGCAAACTCCGAAAGCACGCCGGTTAATCGGGATTTTTGCGGTACTGATGGTGCAAAAATCCACAAGCGCAACAGGCTGCTCGCTTTTAACAAGGCTCCGCCGCCGCTATTTCCTCCTATCTCAGGGAATTCTGCAGGATTTCCATATACCGCTGGGGAGTCATTTCGCCGTTGTAAAGCAATGAAATATTCTCTTGGGCCATCTCGGAAGCCCTGACCGGCATTTTTGCCTCAAACCAGAGGAAGGAACCCTTGGCGCTGGAAAGGGTATCGGCTACAAGCCTCGTATAAACCGGCAGGTTGGCGGGCATCTGGGTTATTTTGTAACCCTTGAAGGCGCCGAGTTTCTGCATTGCGTAATCGCCGTAGCGGGGGAATACATACTTCATCCAATCGGCGACGGCGGCGTCATATTTTTTAGAGGAGAACATAAGGATATTACCGCAGTTCATACTGTAATCATCCAGGGTGCCGCCTGCAGGATTTGATTCAACCAGGGGAACATTAAAAAAACCGATTCCATCCGGACCCGCAAGATTTTGCTCGGGATCGTTTAAATTACCGGCAAACCAGCTGCCATCATATTTCATCGCCGCCTGGCCGTTCATCAGCATCGCGCTGGCGGTAGAAGGATCTATGGTGTTCATACCTTCAACAAAATACCCTTTTTTTGCCATATCGGCGAACATCTGGGCGGCGGCCGCATATTTGGCATCGGTAAATTTCGTCTTGCCGCCGACCGCGTCGCCTACGGCGTCAAGGCCAATGCTCCGGACAACATACCCATTCAGGACGCGGGTCATGGGCCACTGATCCTTTCCGCCCTGGACAATCGGCGTTATGCCGGCCTGCTTAAGCTTTTCGCACACCGCGAGGAATTCGGTCCAGGTTTTCGGGGTGCTTGTGATGCCCGCTTTCTGAAACAGCCCCTTGTGATACCAAAACCCTTCCATGTTCAACCCGAGGGGAAGGTCATAAAGCCCCACATTGTCCACGAGATTTTTCAAAAGGGAAACCGCCCCCTCGTCAAGGCAATCGCGGATTCCCAGTTCCCGGAAAGTCTTATCCATATCAAGGATCTGGCCCGTCGCAATGACCGGTTTAAGCCGGCTTCCGGACTCAAAAACACAAATGTCCGGCAAATCGTTGTTTGCCAACAGGACAGCGATCTTTTGATCCAGTTCGGTGATACTCACGTATTCGTAATCCAGGTCAAACCCGCTGACGGTTTTCCCATATTCGCGGGAAAGTTCCGTTATTAAATAACCGTCGGTCTTCGGATCGGTATTATCCCAAATCGAAAGCATTTTCAGCGTCCGGGATTTGAATTGACCCGAATCAACGGCAGCTTTACCCTTGTCCCCCGAACCGCCACCAAAAACAGCGGAAACCGCGAACAACGCCAACATCCCCAGCAACAAACTTACTCCCAAGGTTCTTTTCATCTTGCTTCTCCTTATTATCCGTTAATGAACGGATTTCCATTTAAATGCGATTTTACCATAACCAAAAACAAAAGTCAACGATTATTTTCATTTATTTCTTAATATTTTTGTTATTGACATCATTTTCAAAATATACTAGATTATTCACAAGTAAACAAAACCAATCACAATAGGAAAAATATGAGATGGCTCCGAAATTCATTTGGTTTTATAAAACAGCCTCATCGGATAAATTAAAAAGGGGGGCAAGAAAAGGATTTATTCTGATAATGCATAGGATTTTTTAACCACGGACCGTTTAGGTAAAACGCCTGCTTTTGTCCGTGGTTACCCAGGTTCTTACCGCCGTTTCCAAATAAGAAATTCATAGCCCAAGGATAACCCTATCCGGTACCGGGTATATTCCATTCTGTTTTGGTTTTGTACCTTCGTCATACCAATATTTTGGTTAAAACGCAGACCGGCAAATAATTCTCCAGGTCCTATGGGTAAACCCGCATCGATTCCCAGGGTTACGCCGAAGGGCGGATCGATTTTGTAAGTATAGAAGCCGCTGGTTTCATCCGGATCATTGGGCACTATCTTCATCCTCCCCAGGGGCATCGCATAATAGACGCCCACAAAAGGAGAAAGGGTAAAGCGTCCAACCTCGAGGGGTACCTTTATGAGCAGGGGGAATATCAGGGACATCGATCTAAAGGTATCGGTAGAACGGACCACTTCCAATACTTTTTGAGTCTTTTTCGCCGCCTTAAAGGTATCGTAGATAAATACCGCTTCCGCCTGGACACCCAAGAAACGGAAAATACGAAACTCCGCCAATACCGCCCCTTCACCGCTAAAGCCCTGACTCACCCCCCCTTCATAATCCCCGGAAGTTTGGGGCACCGTACTATTAAATAATCCCCCCCCTCGCACGCCAAGAAAGAACCGCCGGTTATAAGGCAGGATCCCGCCGCTATCTTCTTCCGCTTCGTTATCCCTTTGAGATACCCTCTCCGTGACGTTTTCCACCACAGCTATCCGCTGTTCCACCGGTATGTGAGAAAAAATCCAGCTTACCATGGGGGGTAAATAACCTTCCGCCTCCTCCATATCTTCAAAAACCATTTCATCGGTATATACCAGGGATCCACTGTTGCTGTTCCACAGCCAGAGCTGGAAGTGCTGCAGATCATCCAAGTCTACATAATATTCACCGGTTAATACGTATTTTGTGTCCCCCAGATATATCGGTTCCGGAGGCTGGTCCGGGGAAAAATTACGGCTTTCAGGATACCGTTCAGCACTTACCGGTTGGATACTATATCCTCCAAGGGCATCCACTTCTCCGGTAACACTTTCCTGGAACTGAGCACTTATGTCAAAATCGTCGCCCACAAAGGTCATGAGCGCCACAGGACTATCCGGCGTGTCGGTTGGGCCAGGAGGAGGTGTTTGAGCGGCCGCCCCGCAAGGCACGAGCAAAAAAAAACCAAGGATAAAAACCCAATAATTTTGGCATCCGGCACCTTTTCCCATCATATGTTTTATCCCATTATAATTTTTTACGTCGCCGGAAAG
Organism: Spirochaetaceae bacterium; assembly: GCA_031282145.1. Taxonomy (GTDB): domain Bacteria; phylum Spirochaetota; class Spirochaetia; order Treponematales; family Breznakiellaceae; genus JAIRMO01. The sequence goes on from JAITEG010000148.1 coordinate 3,061, forward strand.
ATCCCCTTTCAATACGCCACCTGCTACGGTAAAGGCGATTGCTTCTTTATTTATCAACCGATCCGCCAGACTCACTTTCTTTAAAAACCCTTATGAACCCACTTGTTTCATAACTAATACAATTATTACCAAATTACCTCTTAAAGTCAAGGGATCGCTATGGTTCGATTTTTCAATGAGGCATTACGGGGATCGGTTATACAATAATACCTATAACATCATTTTATCCGCATAGCGGGATGAATTCTTGAGGAATTGCAGTGCCGGACACCGCAGGGGACGTCTTCTACATAAAAGGCGTGGCATAAACTCACCGGAAAATTATAGTTGTCCGCCGAAATGTAATCGGTTGGACGTCATATACGGTTGAAGTTTTCATATTGCGACAGGATTTCGTTAATGTTCACCCCCATTGGAATCGCCCTTAGTGGTATATACGCAGGCGGAATTCGGTCTCAAATCGTTCACCCGGACCCAGGAAAATTGTCTGTATGGGCATAATACAGGTAGATTGATACTGATCCGTCATTTTTTCACTGATCCGGCACCGGGTACGGATGGGGATGAGCCACAGATCAAAGGGCCGGTTTGAAAGCAGGTTTACAATCGTTTCGTTTTGAACATCCTGGAATTCAATACCCGTGATATGATTAAACTCCCCGATTTCCCGGGAAACCGCCTTCTTCTCCCCGGCATTGACCGTAAAGATCCGCAAGAAGGCCGCTCCATCGCCGGGAAAAGAAAAATCAGCCTGGGGTATAAATTTAAATTCCTCAGGTTCCAAACCCCGATTTATCAGGGAATAATACAGGGTCAGGAGATCCATTTTAAGGTGGTACCTTTTTTCCACTTCCAAAGTTCCAAAGGGCAGGCCCTCCTGAGGAAGGAGCCGGAAACAAGCCTTTTTTTGGACCTTGTCTATTTCAGATACCTGATACTTTTCACTTCCGCAAAAACGGGAATCGGCAAACCGGTTTTCGAGGGCGTCTTGAAGGGTAAAATCCCGGGGCACGAGGCGATCCAAAAAAGCGGCCCGCCGGTAACCGTCCTCAAAGGACGATTCGTCCATGTAGGGTTCCCGGCGGCGGGCAAAGGTATCCAGATAATTCCACGCCTTGGGAAGGTAATCAAGCTCAAAAACCCCCGCCCCCTGGGTTTTGATATAATAATTGATATTTTTATCCTGAAAAAGATACTCCGCTTCGCCGTCCAAATCAAAATCAAAGATCATCAGGGAAGGGATAAAAGAGCCCTGTTCCCGGGTGGTTTTTTCCGCCTCCAGCAGCGCCTTATATGCGGCGTTCCTGAGGGTATTACAATAAATCCCCCCGTCCCCCTCGTGGTTATAGGTATTATACCCCTGCGCCTTCCAGAGTTCTTCCCGGGCATTCCGTTTACGGGACTTGTCTCCTCGTAATTGGTTGATGAGCACATGGGTAAACATCATTTTGGAATAAATGCCGTTGGATTCGGGATAGGTAATCAAAAATTGCCGGGACGCGGAACAGGGAAAATAAACCTTGGCAAAATTCTGGTGGGTCTTGAGAAACCGGGTCGGCAGGGTAAGTTCAATAGAGGTTTCCATTGCCAGGGAAAAGGCTTCAAACAACTGATGCAGCCCAGCCTCATATTTTTGGGGAGCCTTCCCCTCCGTCAGGATCCCCTCAGGAAACAGGGAAACCAACAGGTTCGCATCAGGCGGCAACTCCTTAAGAAAGGTTTCCAACACCAGGGCCGCCTTTTTATGCCGTAATTCGGCGTGTAACCGGCCCGAAAGGGGAAAAACGGTAATCAGCTTCCCTTGATCCTCACTGATATAGGGCTCGAGGGCTTCCTCGGCCCGAATACCCGCCCGGTAAAAAAGAGCGTCCTCTAAAAAGGTATAGCCCATGCCGCAGGTATTGAGGACGCCGGCCATGTTTTGTTCCCAGGCGGATCCCGAAAGCCAACAGCCCTGGGGCCGCTTGCCGAACTGTTTCCTGATATAGGTGGTAAGCATCTCAATTTGACCGATTTTATCCGCCACGGGAAGCAGGGTCATCATGGGCTCATAAAAACCGCCCCCCAGCAGCTCTATCTGTTTTCGGGAAATAAGATCCAAAATTATCATAAAAAATTCCGGATGGTTCCTTTCTATCCAATACAAAAGGACGCCGGAATAGTGGAGTATCGCGGGAATATTCGGATATTGATACAAGGTAGAGATAAAAGGCTTTAATTTACCCGTATAGATCCGCTCAAATTCATCATTCTCCGTTCCATAGGGAATATGATTATGAGAACCAAAAATAAAACCGGGCTTATACGCCATGAACCTTTTTCCCTATATTTTCAAATACTATCTTTAATTTTAGACTACTTTTTTTACTCTGAAAAGATTCTTTGACAAAATGGATCCAAAAAATTTAACCGTTGAAATTACCTCACCCCAAAGGTCCGATCCATACTTCATTAAAACTCAAAAAATTTAATAAAAACGACCCCGAGGGCAGAAAAGATCAGAGAAAGCAGCCCCATAGATATTAACGTCAACGGCAGCCCCCGGAGGATCGCCGGAACCGCTTCCAGAGAAGAACCCCGTCGGATTTCTTTGAGAATCAGGGTTGCCAAAAGTACCCCGCCGCAAAAGCCCAAGGATAAAACCACCGCTTCCCCCAGGGAAGAAGCCAGACAGAGGATCATCACCAGGGCGACCGGGATGAGTCCGTTATCGGCGGAGAGGGGGGCAAACACCTTGTCTTTCGGCAAGGCCTTGGGGAAAAAATGGATTACCGCGGTCTCAAGCCCCATACAAACCAACACGCTGAGGGGGAAAAAAAGCATAACCCCAAGAAAACCCAGGGAAAGGGGAGCTACGATATGGACAAAAAGAAACCACAAAAAGGGAATCGACAAAAAAAGAATCCCCCCTTGGGCAATCGGAAACCCATAGACCCTTTTCTGGTTTTCGTCGTCAAATACGATGGATTGAATTCCCAAGCCAAATTGGAGGATTAAATTAAGGGAAAGACCGGATAATATTCCCAAGGGCCCCAACATTTTCATTCAGTATGCTCCGCTTTGTCAGCCCTTTTCCGGTAAAACCGGAAAAGGGCCATACCGTAACCCAGCAATAAAAAGGCACCTGAGGAACTTGAAACTATCCGTAAGGGGATGATTCCCCCGGTATCGCGGTTGAACAATTCAATAATACCCAAGGTCCCGCCGGGGATGGAAAGGGAACCAAACCCAAAAGGTTCCCGGATTAGGGCCAGGGCGACTATCAAAATCCCCAAAGCCAGGGCTTCCAAAAGGGTTTTTGCCAGGGCATCCTCCGGTTCCATGGATTCCACCCGGTTTATTATTTCCGAGCTGATACAAGATACCGGCGCGAGGATAACGAATAGGGTACATTCCAAGGCCAGCAGGGGATTCAAAAAATTCAGGATCATCAGATAAAGACTGCCGAAAAAGGCGGATAAAAAAACATGAAGGATTTTTTTCCCCTTTTGCGGAATAATTGGTTTTCCTAATGAGATCCCAATAACGGTCATACCGTAAACCCATACGAGGGCTCCCAGGGCTATCAGGGCAAAGGCGGTACGACCGGAGGCTATGATAAGAAAAACCATATCGGTCAGGGAAGAAAGGGGCGCCCGGATCCCTCCAAACAAACGATTTTTATAGGCTTCTTTCATTTTTTTTCTCCCCGGGAGGAGAGCCGGAACTCCGCCGCCTCAATACGCCTGACATAGACCCTCATGGTTTCCGGAGACAACCGATCCGCCATACGGAGGGAATTGCCGGTCAACGGAACCAGATCTTCCACCTTCCCTTCTGGGGAAAGCATAGCGGCAAAAGAGACCAAGGTACCATCGGTAATTACCGAAAAAACCACGGCCCTTCCCCTGGCATCAACCAGGGAAAACCAGTTTCCCTGTTCCGGAATTAACCGGGGAAAAAGGGGCGCCTGTAAACGCCGGGGATCCTCCCGGGCCTCTAAAACCATATTTACCGCCCGGATCATCACCGTAGCCCGGGCGCCCTGGGTACCGTACCATAATAATCCTCCCAAAAGGAAGATCCCCAATAACCATCCTCCCAAAATACCGACTTCTTTAAAATTTGAAATATTCTTAAATTTTATCCCTCCCATGGCGCCCTCCGTCCCCGGGGAAGAAACCGATTTTCCATATTCCGGATAAGGGGCATCAGGGCATTAAGAAGAAATACCGCAAAAAAAGCCCCATAGGGTTCATTCCCCTTAAACCTAAAGAGAAACGTAAGAAACCCCAATAACACGGCGGAAATAACGGCCCCTATGTTCGAATTTGGTCCCGTCACCGGATCCGCGGCCAACAAAAAAGCCGCCGTCAGGGTACCGCCGCTTAAAAGACCGAAGAGCAGATCCCCCTGTCCAAGGGACCCTCCCAGGGGTAAAGCGCCAAAGATCCTAACTAGAAAAACATAAACCCCTAAAAACACCCCAGGAACCCAGAAACGGTCTATCCGGAACGCGGTAATTATGATGGACCCCAAGAGAAAAGCGGCAATACCCCGATCAGCGATAAGCCCTTCCCGGGTAAGGACAAAAAGTTCCATATACCCTTCGGATAACTCCGTATGGGTTATAGAAAAGATGGTATTGTTTAAAAATGAACTCAGAGTATGATCCAGAGCGCTGCCGGCGGCGCCGCTCATTTCCAGAATACCCATGGGAGAACCCTGGGGATCGAAAACTCCCCGGTTGAGGCTCTCGGAGAGTATGGTTAGAGGAGAACCCTTCAAGGCTGTATCAAACAGGACGGGCCAGGAAAAACGGATAAAAAACCAGCCCCCCAGAGCGGGATTTACCCAGTTTGTTCCTAATCCCCCGAAACTACTTTTAACCACGACGGCGGCAAAAACCGCGCCGAAGGCGGCAATGGCCGGATGGATGTGGTTGGGCAAAAGAAGTGAAAAAATCAATGCCGAGGTAACGACGCTTCCGTCCCCCAGGGTTAATTTTTTTGTTTTAAGGAAAATCAACAATTCCACGGCAACCGCTGAAACCACCGCGGTAAGGGCGATAATCAGGGAACGATAGGAATCGGTCAAGGCAGACTGGAGGATGGTCATACCGGCGCAGAGACTCACCAGCCACATCCGGGATGCGGTGGAACGGGCGAGATTTATTTGCGGTTTCTGCAAGAGTACCACATCCTTATGGAACATCGGGATTTCCCCCATAAATAGAATTCACAATGGTGGTGCTTAAGGGAAGCCGGGAAGGGCACACCACTTCGCAACAACCGCAGCCGTGGCACTCCCCGGCCCGTTCCCAGACAGCCCCCCCCTTTTGTTTGGTATGGATACTTTTAAACAATACCTCCGGATCCAATCCTACCGGACATACCACCCGGCATTCTCCACACCGGATACAATTTCTAACGGCGGTACCCCCCAAATGCTTTTCTAAAATGGCAAATACCCCATAAGTGGTTTTAACCACCGGTTCGTCCAAATCCACTACGGTCCGTCCCCGCAGGGGAGAACCGGTGGCGATCCGTTGGGGCGTATCAATAAAACCGCCGCATTCCGCGAAAATTTCCCCTATCCGGGTACCTATTCGCACCTTCATCACCTGGGGGGTTTTAACCGCGGAGCCCCCCACCGCTACATACCGGTCCAGAATGGGTTTTTTCAGGTTTACCGCGTCATGGATCGCCGCAGCAGTGGCAGGCCCCAGAAAGAGGGGAGAACCGAACTCCAGCCCTTCCCGTTTTTCAAAAAGTCCCAGAGCAAGGGTAAGCTCCCGGCGGTTCCGCTGGGGGTACCGGGAACTCACCGGAACCAAGGACAGGGAAAG
>JAITEG010000213.1 GCA_031282145.1 Spirochaetaceae bacterium
GAAGGCGGCAATGCCAATACCTCGCAGGCAAACGCGGCATTGAACCTGGGTGGCACGGCGAAGTGGGGCACGGGCGGCACGTACACCAAAGGCGGCGTCCCCCAGAGAGGCGGCAGCGACATCGGCAGCACGAACGACACGCTGATTGCGGTGCCGGGGAAGTAAAAAGGAAAAGGGGGAAACGGGTATGAAGAAGATGTATGGGATTATGGCCGCGCGGATTCTCTCAGGCCTGCTCGTCATCGGGATGGCGTTCGCTTTGGCGGGGTGCGGGACCGCGCCGCAAGCGGGCGGCGCCCCCACTCCCTATGACCCAAAACTTCAGTTTTTGGAGCAAGCTCAAATTACAATAATTTCATAAATTCTTCCAGTTCTATTCCTGCTTGAATCAGAATGCTTTTTAATGTTCCACGCGCAACGGTATTATGTATTGGAATCACTATTGTATGGTGTCCATTTGTATATTTTGCATGACTTCCCTTTTGGCTTTTGAAGGCAAATCCCTTTTTCGATAATGCAGAGATAATTTCATTCGGCCGAAGTATGGGATATTTATCTCCCATTATATTTATATTGCCATCTCTAATGTGGTTATATATATTTGATCATTTGGTAGTGATTTTATTTCTTTTTCGTCTTCATAATACAACGCAATTGCCTCTTTTAAATTTGCAATTGATTCATCTATTGTTTTTCCTTGTGAAGCTATATTATTTTCAAGACAAGTTGCGACAAACCATTCTTCTTCCTGCTTTATTATTATTGTACCCTTAAAATTCATTTTTTTCTCCATGAAATTTTATATCTATAGAATAATTTTTAAGTGGATTTATGTCAAGTTTTTCTGCGCGTTTCCTTATATAACCCGCGGCAGAACGTGAACCGAAGGTTCGACGGGGTATTAAACCAGACTTTCGAATCAAAGTGCAGGCTGCGCCGCGAGGATCTTTTCTATATCCCCGTCTTTTATCCGGCCGGTAAGTTCCGCCTCGTGGCCGGTACGGAGAAAAAAGAGCCAACTGCGGACCGGTTTGCCGAAGATATCCCCCGCCGCCCGGGCATAAACCGTGAGCTGTCCCCGGTGGTGATCCGGGTCCTCGAACCGATCGGTTTTAAAGTCCACCACCTGGATGACGCCTTCCCATTCAAAAAGCAGATCGATCTGACCGGTGATAGTAACGGTTTTTCCCCCGACCGTTAAAAAGGTGATGATGGGAAATTCCGTTTCCCGGTATGCCGCCTGTAAACTCCGTTGTCCCAGGCCGGACGCAAAAAAGCGTTCCTCCATCTCCCGGGCCGCGGTTTGAATACGGAGCGCGTTTTTTTCATCCAACGCGGCAAGGAGCCGGAGGGAAGGCTTCCGTCCGGTAAACCGGGCCTCCACCAGCTCGTGAACCAGGGCGCCAAAATCCGCTGGGTCCAGGCCCGTCCTTTTGAGGAGCCGGCTGAGTTCATCCTCATCAGAGCCGGCTTGATCCGCGTCCGGACCGCGCAGGCTGCTCGCGGGGATAAAGCGGGAACGTAAGTCCGGTTCGGCGGTAAGGGATGCCCCGGCATAAAAGGCCGCGGCCGCCTGCGCCGCTTCCGCAGGGGAAGCCGCCGCTGAGGCCCCGGCCGGACGGCCGGTCCCGCCGGAAGACCCGCTGCGTTTCCCCAGTTCCTCCCGGGAAACCACGGGAATGGCCCGGATGGAAAAGGGCGGGCCGGCCGCGGAAGCGGCGGCTTCGGCCCCAGTTTGAGCGGCCAGGATTGGGAGGAGCAGGTCGAGGAAACTGGCGATGGGCTTATTTTCCCTTGTTGCGCAAAGCTGGCGCAGCCGTTCCCTGAGACGCTCCGGGGTGTAGTCCTCATCTTCAGCCTTAAAATCTTCCTTTTCTTTTGCGGTTCGTTCCGGCAGGGTGGCGGTTATAAAGAGGGCGTTTTCCGCCCTGGTCATGGCCACATAGAGAAGCCGCCGCAGTTCAGCGATTTTTTTTGCCCCTTCCTCCTCTTTTTGGCGGTTAAAAAAATAATTACCGTTGTTTTCCGGCAGTTCCTCCGCCTGGGGCAGGTTCAAGGTGATACCGAATTCTTCATTAAAATATACCGGCTGTACATTGGTAGTATTCGCTCCCCTGCCGCCGCAGTAATAAACAAAAACCACGGGAAATTCCAGCCCCTTGCTTTTATGAATCGACATGATCCGCACCCCAATGGTTCTTTCCGCGGGAACATCCAGCTCGTCGAGTTTTTCTTCCCCCCCGATAAGTCCCGAGAGGTAATCGACAAAATCTACCAGGGTTTCTCCCTGGATTTCGGTGAGCCGGGCCAGTTCAAAAAACAGGTCAAACAGTTCCCCATAGATTTGGGAAGAGGCCGACCAGGTTGTTTCGTAGCGGTACCCCTCTTCATACCATAGCTTGGTTAAGAGGGCGGTAAGGGACAGCTCCCGGGCCGCCAGGGTCCAGGCATGGTAGTGCCTCCGGGCCTCACGGTAAAGGGCCAATTCCTCCGGGGGGACCAGGCTGTCCAGGGCTTCGTCAAAGGGAAGTCCTCCTTCATGCAGCATGCATACCGACAGGGTCAGGTCGCTTAAGCGCATAAAGGGCGAGCGGATCAGGGCCGCGTAGGCCATCCGGTCCGCGGGATATGCCAACAGCCTGAGCAGGTTATAGAGGTCGTTTATCGGGGCATCGGTAAAAAGCCCCGTGGGTTTGTCCGCGGTAAAGGGAATGTTGAAGACCTTGAACTGTTTTTCCAGAGCGATCTGATGGGTATAGGAACGCTGAAGTACTGCAAAATCGCCATAAGCGCAGGGCCGTTTGGTGACAGCCCCCTGGCTCCCCGATTCCCGTTGTTCAATGGCGTAGCCTGAATCGACCATCTCCCGAATCCGGGCGGCGATAAAGGCTGCTTCCAGATCCGGGGCGGAAAGCTCCCCGGGCCGTGCCCCGGGCGTGCCCCCGGGATCATCCTCCGGAATACGGTCTTTATCAAGAAAACAAAAATAAACCGGCGGGTCCTCCCGGTCTTCAGGATCAAACGCCCGGGATGGGGAGGGATAGATCCGGCTATAGGACGCCTCAAAATCCGCCAGCTCCCTATCCGGGAGCCCTTCCCCGTCCGCGGAAAGAAACACCCCCACGCCCGTGGGGCTGTCCGCCTTCCCGGAAGGCTCCGGCGCGAGGCCGCCGAAAATAAAATTAAAGGCCCCGATGAGGGAGGGTTTGGACCGGTAATTGTGGATCAGATGGAGGCTGCTTTTGTCCCCGGAAACACCGGAAAGGATCCGGGCGAGGCTGCGGAACACCGAAACATCCGCCCCCCGGAAACGGTAAATCGACTGCTTTTCATCCCCCACAAAAAAAAGTTTGTCCGGGCAGAGTTCCTCCGCCCGGGGTATCCCCGGTTCCATCCGGTTTGGATTTTCGGCAAGTAAAAAGATCAAATCCCGCTGCAAACGGTTATTGTCCTGAAACTCATCGATCATGATTGCCCGGAACATATCCTTATACACCTTTCTGATGTCGGGGAACCGGGCAAGGGCGTCCACCGCGAGGTGGGCAAGGTCTTGGAAGCTGAGCAGTCCCGCTTCCCGCTTCTGCCGGTTGAACTGTTCCTGAAACTCATCAATCAGAGGAAACACTTCGGCGATGAGGCCGCATTGGAGGGCCATATTAGCCAGGGACTCCAGTTCCCCATAGAGGGGGTTCCTGAGTTCATTGAGCGTTTCTTTGAGCGGGGCAAATTCAGCCCCATTGCCCCCCTGGTGGCTCTGGACTTTCAAATTAAAGAGGTATTCAAAATAACGCGTTATTTCCCGCCGCGCTTTCTCCTCATCCTGTTCCGCGGTTTCACCGGTATCGGGCAAAAAGCCGCTTTTTTCCAGCAACCGCCGGATATCCGGAACAGGGGGGAGGGGTTCGGCCAGGGCGTTGTTGATTCTCAGATAAAAGCTGTTGCTTTTTTTAGGTATTTCCTCCAGTTCCCGCCGGATCGTGGCCGTCAGCTCCGCCGCTTCCCTGGTTTTTTTATCCCATTGCCGCAGAAGTTCTCCGCCCTGGGCCTGTTTAAAGGAATTAAAATCCAGGGGATTACTGAGGGGACTATACTTGACCACCACCTCGGCAAAAAGTTCCTCCGCCAGGATCCGAATTTTCCGGTCCGCCATCAAAAGCTGCAGGGACCGGTTGTCCCGGTGATTCAGCACGAAAGGAAGGGCGGCATCCCGGGCAAGTTTCCGCACTCCTCCGTCATTGATCACAAAATCCGATCTGATACCGTAACGCCGGGCCGCGGTACGGGCGATCCGGGCGCAAAAGGAATCCAGGGTGGAGATTTGGGCTTTATGAAAATCCCGGATCCCCCGGCCGGCCTCGGGGTTGTCCTGGTGTGCCGCGAGCAGGCCGTAGATGCGGCTGTACATGGTGTTGACCGCTTTATTGGTAAAGGTGAGGGTAAGAATTTCCCCCACCCGGTACTTGCGTTCCATCACCAGCCAGGCATACCGGGCGGCCAGCACCTTGGTCTTGCCCGACCCCGCCCCGGCGGCGACCACCACGTTGGTTTTTGTTGTGGCCGCTTCCCGCTGTTCATCGTCAAGCTCCACAAGAATCCGATCATCGGCCATGTTTTTTCTCCCGGGGGTTCAGCGAAAAGGTGGTCCGGCACACCGCCTTATAGTCGCAGTCCAAACACTTCTGAAACTCCGTTCTTTCCGGAGAAAAATTCAGGGCATTCACGGAGGCGGAAAATTTTTCGGTATAACGGTAAAAGGCGTCCAGGGTTTCCTGATAAGCCTCCCGGGTATGACCTCTTTTTCCGCCCGGCGACCCAATGACCGCGGTCACCTCCCGCTGATTGATACTCATGAAAAAGGCCCCCCCCACGGCGCGGCCGGTTTTTTCCTCGTAAAGGCTGGTATACATGGGCATTTGGAAATCCCTCAGGGGGGCGTCTTCGGCATGGGTACTTTCCTTTTTTGAGGGGGGATCGCCGGTTTTATAATCAATGATTATGGGCTCCCCATCCGGGGAAAGGGAAACCCGGTCAAGCCGCCCATTCAGGAATGCGTACCCGGTAAGCATTTCCAGGGAACATTCCAGTTCCGCCACGGCGTATCCGGAAAAATATTTCGCCTCAATTTCCAGGAGCCTTCCCAGTCTTTTGGCGATGGCCGCGGACTGGGACACCAGGAGGGGTACCGCCAGGGGCCCCTGAAAAGCGGGATAACCAAGGGCGGCCTCATCGGTGTACCGGCGGATCCATTCCCGGTACTTTTCCAGATGAGCGGCGGTAAATACCCGGTCCTCCTCGCGGATCCGGGCAAAGAGGTTTTTGAGGATCTCATGGTACAGTAGACCCAGGGATGCGTCGTCCAGGAGTTTTGCCTCCGGAGAAAAACCCTCGACCGCAAGGATCTTTTCGTAGAGCCAATAGATGGGGCAATAAAAGAAATTATTGAGGTCCGTGGCGGAAACCTTGAGGCAGTCCTCCGGGGCATGTTTTTTTTGTATGGCATGGATCCGCTCCCGGAGCATCCGGGTATAGGTCTCCCCGACGGGAAAAGGCCCATGGAGGATATCGAAGCCTATGGTTTCCCGCCCGCACAGGGTGGTCCGCCATTGGTCAAAGCCCTTTTTTTGCAGGGGAAAAAGCCGCTGGGGGAATTGAAGGGAGAGCCGGGCCGCGTCAGGAACATACCCATTCCCGGCCCACCATTCCTGTTCTTGGAGAAAGGGATCTTCCCCCGGAGGCGGCGCGGTTTCAAGGCTGCCGGAAAAGTAACTATGGGGTATGGCCCAGCCTGAAAAGGTCCGTTCCGACGCGCTGAACCGGGTTATGGGCTGAAAGGTCCCGATGGGATCAAGCTGATAAAGCCGGAAAAAAACCGGGGAGGCGTCCACATCGGGAACCCCCAAATTATCCCGCTTGTCCTGGCGCAGAAACTTAAGGGGCTCATAAAGCACCGTCGCGGCGCTTTGGGTCACGTTTAGGACCAGATGGCAGGAAAAAGGGGCCGCCGCGGCGACCCGGTAGGGAAAAATATTTACCCCCCCATCGGGTCCTTGGGGAACGTACTGCTTTTCCTGTAATATATCGAGGTAAAAACTAAAGGGGGAAGACGGGACCAGGCCGGGGTATTCCTCTTCAAGCCGGATCAGGGCCGAAAGTTCCTCGATACAACGGGCCAATACCGCGTCCCCCTCGTCGGTACAATTATCCCGGGAAAGGAAGCCCGGAAAGACCGAAGCCGGATGGGCCGCCTCGGGGTAGACCTCCCGGATCCGTTCCGGGCCGGGGGATTTTTCCCAGACCCGTCCCCGGAAGGCAAAATACCGGTTCCTGATATCCCGAAAACTTCGGGAGGCTGCAAGGGAAGTCAGATGGTTTTTCAGCTCCTCATAATAACCCTTAAGCTGTTCCTCCCGCGGGGAACGCCGGAACGCCTCAAGCCAAATGTCCACCGGCCGGCCCCGGTCAACAAACCCGGAAACACAGTTGTTTTTTATCCCGAATTCGATCAATTCATCATTCCGCTCCGGATTTTCCCAGGGCAGGTGTTCATTGAGAAGCAGGGCCTTAAGGGCGGCAAAGGAAAAGTTATTTGCCACACAGGTATTGATCAGGGAAAAGAGTTTCCCCGCGCCATACTCCCCCAGGGCTTTCCCCGTTCTCCGGCGAAAGGGGATGTGGTAGAGGGATAGTTCCCGTAACAGATAGGGTTCAGTTTCTTTCAGTCCCACCACGCTCAACGCCATATCATTGTAGGGGATGCCCTCGTCTTCGTGGAGCCGGCGGAGTTCCAAGACCACACCGCGAATCTCGGCCCGCTGGGAATCGTAAAAAACCAAAGACGGGCGCGGCCCCGGATTGGCTATATGGACCAGATGAATGGTCGGCTCCCCCTCAAGGAGTTTTGCGTATTCGGAAAAATCTTCGATGGCTTCGGGAAAAAAAATATAATACACCGAAGTCTTATCTCCCAGGGGCGGTTTTTCCCAGGAAGGTTCGAAAAGCCCGTATTCCTTGAGGAAATGGGAGTATTCTTTTTCCAGGAGGGCGAAATCCCGGTCTTCTTCGTCGGGAACAAAATTCGGGATTTGTTCCTGCCGGCTTTTTAACAGGGCCAGGGAGGGGAGGATACCCGCGATCTCTTGAACAAAGATATTCCCTTGTTCGGCGAATTCCCGGGGGATAAGAGAACAAAAAGGGAAGTCCCCGGTTTTTGGGGTGGAAGCGGTATTGAGATCCCCGGCGGCGGCCTCCATAAGGCGCGCGTTTTTTTCGATCAACCGGTGGGTAAAGAGTTTTCGAATCACTTCGGAAACAGGCGCTTCCTCCCTCGTCCCGGCCCGGATAGCCGTTTCCTTGAACCGGTCCCAGGCGAGAAACCGGTTGACGGCCACGGAACGTTCCCCGGTAAAGGCGTTTATTTTTCGCGCCCAGGCCAAAGAGGCGGTTTCCGAGGGAAACACAAAACGGCTGTTTTGGTTTTTTATTTCCCGGGAAATAATTTCCAGGACTTGGTTCATAATCGGGATCCGTCAAATTTGACCATATCGGTTTCCCTTTTACTGGCCGAAAAACTCAACAGCCCGTTGCATGTTTTGGATCACCGGAACCGAAAAGGGACAGCGTTTTTCGCAGCTCCCACAGCTTATACAATCGGAGCCGTGTTTGTCCAGAGCCCTGTAATGCTGTACCACCGTGGGGGGGATCCGCCCTTGATTTAAGGCGGCGATATCCAGGTATTTGGTTACCGTGGCAACGTCGATAAAGGACGGACAGGGAAGGCAGTGGTTACAATACATACAGTTGCCCCGGAAATTCCCCTGGTAATTTTCAATTACCGTACTGTAATCCCGTTCGGCTTCAGGTTTATCAAAATAACCCACCGCGTCCAAAACCTCCTCCGGGCTTTTACAGCCGATGAGGGTACTCACCACCGCTGGCCTGGTGAGGGCATAGTGGATACATTGCGCCACGGTCATGGGCCGGGAAAAGGGGCTCAGGTCTTGGGAAAGGAGCTTTCCCGCACAGAGGGTCTTCATCACCGTGATACCTACCTCCTTTTGTTCACAAAGGCGGTACAGGGCGGCCCGGCTTGGTTCAATCTGAAGTTTGAAGTTTTGTTTGAGCTTTACATCGTCCAGCAGTTCATAGATATCTGATTCCGCGGGGGTCATATCAAAGGCGGGATTGACGCTGAACATGATCAGATCCACCACCCCGGTTTCAACGATCCGGCGGGCGGTAACGCTGTTGTGACAGCTTGCCCCAATAGCCCGGATTATTCCCCGTTTTTTCAAGTCCTGGGCGTAGGTTAAAAGTTCCGACTCAAACACATCGGAAAAATCCTTGGGAGTATCCACAAAAAAGAACATTCCAAAGTCGATATAGTCCGTATCCATATCCTCAAGGAGGCTTTCAAAGTATTTCCTGCAAGTCCCCAGATCCCGGCTTACGTCGTTTTGTTCATGGATATCGGTGGATCCGATATGCCCCTGGATGAGGATCTTATCCCGCTTCCCCCGGATGGCCCTGCCGATATGGTTTCTGACTTCCTTGCCGGGCATAAACACATCCAGGAGGTTGATCCCCTGATCCATGGCGGTGCCTAGAATACCTTCCACCTCCGTATAGGGTTTATCCGACAGATAACCGCCGCCAAGACCAATGACCCCGGCGGAAATACCGGTTTTTCCTATGGTACGATACAACATGGTCCGCCTCTGTTTGAAAGGATTAAAAAACATTTTATCATTAATTGGAATCCGCTGACAAGGCGCTCATAAGGGATGCGGCAATTCCACAAACCGTAACGGATCAATCAGCTCAATTTGGAAAACATCAATTATTAGTAAATACATTTGTATTATATGCTTTACAAAAACTTTTTTTAGAAAATACCATATTTGTTTGCTATTATTAAAAAGGTTGATTATGATTAAAGACAAGAAAGTAAAAAAAACTACCGGAGGAAGAAGTGGACAAAAACGATCCCCGCTATGAAAATTATCTGCAAATTTTACGGGAAGAATTGATCCCCGCTATGGGATGTACCGAGCCGGTTTCCATTGCGCTTGCGGCAGCATGCGCCCGCGATACCCTGGGTCTTCTTCCTAAACGGGTTTTAATAGAAGTCAGCGGCAACATAATAAAAAACGTTAAAAGCGTGGTAGTGCCGAATACCGGCGGGCTGAAAGGGATAAAAGCCGCGGCGGCGGTTGGTATTGTGGCGGGAGAGGCTGACAAAAAACTTGAGGTAATAGCCGCTGTTGACGCCGCGCAGAAAGAAGCAGTCAAAACCTTCCTGAAAAATACGCCGATGGACGTGCGGATGGCAAAAAACGGCAAGATATTCGATATTATCATCACGGTCTTTGCGGATGCTTCTTCGGCAAAGGTACGGATCACCGATTTTCATACCAATATTTCGCTTATTGAAAAAAACGGTAAATCCATCTTTGAGCAGGCCGACTCGAAGGAGCCTGAGGAAACAGACCGGAGCCGGTTAAACATCGCGGGGGCTTTGGATTTTGCGGAAACCGTTGATATCGGCGATGTGCGTTCCATAATAGATCGTCAAATTGAATATAATTCCGCAATTTCCACGGAGGGATTTCGCCGCGATTACGGGGCGAATATCGGCAAGGTATTGCTTAAGAACTACGGCACCCATATTCAGGTGCGCGCGAAAGCGGCCGCCGCTGCGGGGTCCGATGCCCGCATGAACGGCTGCGAAATGCCGGTCATCATTGTGTCGGGAAGCGGAAACCAGGGTATGGCTACCTCCCTGCCGGTTATTGAATA
>JAITEG010000052.1 GCA_031282145.1 Spirochaetaceae bacterium
AGTTCCCCTTTTTGTGTGCCGATTCAAATCTGAAATACGGATAGATTTTCCATAAAGACCGCATTATTAAGGATCTGTTGTCTTGTAAATTCCCCTCCTTTCCGGTATACTCAAACCAATAATAGGATATTATGCATGATTACTGAAACCCGTCTTACCGCGGTGCTGGAAATTGGCTCTACCGGGATCAGGCTTTTAGTGGCGGAAATTGCCGGCGGCGGCGAATGGCGGATCCTGGACCGGGCGGGTAAACCGGTGGCCTTGGGGCGGGATGTGTTTATTTCCGGACGTATATCCCGGGAATCCTTTCTGGAATGTCTTTCGGTGCTGCAAAATTTTAAGGAACTCCTCCGGGGCTGGGATATAAAGGATGAGGATATCCATGTAATCGCCACCAGCGCCCTCAGGGCGGCCCGGAACCGGGACGTGTTTGTGGACCGGGTCCGTCAGGAAACGGGGTTCCGGCTCAGTATTGTTGAGGGGATTGAGGAAAACCGCCTGATGTACCTGGCGGTGCGGTATGCCCTCAAAAATGATCTCCCCCAGTTTTGGCGGGCCAATTCCATGATCATCGAGGTGGGCGGAGGTTCCACGGAGATTATGCTCCTCCGCCGGGGCAAGATGGTATCCGCCCACAGCCTTAAGCTGGGGACCATCTTTATCGATCAACAGTCCCGGTTTGTTTTGGGGTCCGCCCGGTTTCAGGAGCGTTTTTTAAATGAAAATGTCAAGAACACTTCGGAATTTTTAAGCTCCGAAATGGATCTGTCCTATGTCAGGACCTTTGTGGTGGCCGGTTCCGACGTGCGGCTGGTGGCGGACCAGCGGGGAACCGAATTCAACCCGAATTGCCGGATCATAAAACGGGACGCCTTTATTGAATTTGTGGAAGAAATACAAAATTACAGCGTCGAGGAATGTGTGCAGAAACTACACATACCCTTTGGAGACGCCGAAGGGTTTATTCCCGGCATTACGGTGTACAAACTTTTTCTGGAACGGACCTCCGCGGCCCAAGTGGTGGTTCCTTCGATCTCCATCCGGGAAGGGCTGCTGATAGACCTGGCCCAGGGGATAGATCCGGAATTGCAGGAGGAGTTTTTTTCTCAGGTCATTGCCTCGGCGGTCAACCTGGGGCGAAAATACCATTATGATGAGGCCCACAGCCGGCATGTGGCGGATCTGTGCCTCGTGATATTCGACGCCCTGGTCCGGGAACACGGCATGAACCGGCGGGAACGGATGATGCTGGAGACGGCGGCAATACTCCACGATGTGGGCATGTTTATCCGCAGTTCCTCCCATCACAAGCATGGCCAGTACATTGTATCCAATTCGGAGATCTTCGGCCTCCACCGGGAGGAATTGGACCTTATCGCCAATGTGATAAGTTACCACCGGGGCGCCCCCCCCTCTCCAACGGACATCGACTATATCGCCCTTCAGCGGGAAGATCGGATCCTGGTGCTTAAAATGGCCTCCATACTCCGGGTGGCGGACGCCCTGGACCGGGGCCATTCCCAGCATATAAAAAACATCACCCTGGAACGGAAGACCGAGACCCTGGTCCTCCATACCCAGGGGAACTACGATTTAAGCCTGGAGCACCGGGGGCTGGAAGAAAAGGCCGATTTGTTTCAGGATGTATTTGGATATAAGGTGGTTCTTACGTAATGGAAGCGGTTTATTTCAACCGGGATATTTCCTGGATAGATTTTAACGGCCGGGTATTGGAAGAAGGGTTGCGGCCGAGTCTCCTCCCCCTGGACCGGATACGGTTTTTATCGATTGTTTCTTCAAATTTTGACGAATTTTTCATGGTCCGGGTGGCGGCGATGAAACGGGCCTTGCGGGCCGGGGCTGCCCCGGATTTTTCGGGCCTGGGCCCGGAAGATATCCTTAACCTAACCGGAAAAAAGGTCCGGTCCATTATCAAGCGGCAGTACGACTGCCTTCGGGAAGAGATCTTTCCCGCCCTTGCCGAAGGGGGGCTGGAATTGGTCCGGCCCGGGGCCTATTCCGAATCAGAGGAAGATTATCTTGAGTCCCGGTTCATCCGGGATATCCTGCCCATTCTGACCCCTCTGCGGGTGGAGGATGATAAGCCCCTGCCTTCCATCGGAAACCTGGGGATCCATGTGGCGTTCCTCCTTGCCGGTGAAGCCGGGGATGAACCCATCGCCATAATCCGTATCCCCTCGGCCCTGGATCGGATAGTCCGGCTTCCCGCTCGAAATGACGGAAAAATCCGCTGGACCCTATTGGATGACATGGTCATCACCTGGGGGGCATATCTGTTTCCCGGCTATCGGGTAAAAGAAACCATGATTTTTAAACTCACCCGGGACGCGGATTTTTCGGTGGATGAAAAACGGGACGAAGATTTCATTGAGGCCATGGAAGAGGTTTTGGTGGGCCGGGAAACTTCCAAGCCGGTGCGGATGACCTATTCTCCGGGCAGCGTCCGGCTCCGGGACGAATTGGCCCGCCGCTTGGAACTTGGGATGGAGGATCTTTATGAAATTGACGGTCCCCTGGATCTCAGGACCCTCTCGGAACTGGGATCGATCCGGGGGGTTGAGCAATTAAAAAGCGCCTCCCCGGCGATTTACCGAAACCCCGCCTTTACCGGGGATGAACCCCTGTGGGACCGGATCAATCAGGGGGATGTGATGCTCCACCTGCCCTATGAATCCTTTGATCCGGTGGTGCGTTTTTTTCAGGACGCCGCCGCGGATCCCCAGGTGATCTCCATTAAAACCGCCCTGTACCGGACCAGCGGGGATTCGCCCATTGTGAAGGCCCTGGAGAAAGCCGCCCTGAACGGAAAACACGTAACCGCGGTGGTGGAACTCAAAGCCCGCTTCGATGAGGAACGGAATATTTCCTGGGCCAACCGTCTGGAAAGAGCCGGGGTTATTGTGGTATACGGCCTGGCCCGGCTCAAGGTTCACGCCAAGATAAGCCTCGTGATCCGCCGGGAAAGCGGGGGGATCCGGCGTTACACCCATCTTTCCACGGGAAACTACAACGACCGGACGGCAAAACAATACGGTGATATTGGGATCTTTACTTCCAATGATGATATTGCCTTTGACGCAAGCCTCATCTTCAACCGGATCACCGGTTATTCGGCGATTCTGCGGACCAGAAACCTGATCGTCGCCCCTACCGCTTTGAAAGACACCCTTTTACAGCGTATAGAACGGGAAGCAAAACGCTCAAGCCAGGAATATCCCGGAAAAATTGTCGCAAAAATGAACGCCCTGGCGGATAAGGAGGTGATTGACGCCCTGTACCGCGCTTCCCAGGCGGGGGTTAAGATCTTCCTCAATGTGCGGGGGATCTGTATGCTGGTTCCCGGGGTGCCGGGACTTTCGGAAAATATCCGGGTGGTGAGTATTGTGGATCATTACCTGGAACACGGCCGGATTTTCTATTTTGCCAATGGCGGCGCCGAGGAACTTTTTCTTTCCAGCGCCGACTGGATGACCCGTAACCTGGAACGGCGGGTGGAACTGATGTTCCCGGTGATCCAGGAGGAACTGAAAAGGCGGGTGTATACTATTTTGGAAACCTATTTCGAGGACAACTGCCAGGCCCGGCTCCTGACCCCGGACGGCGCCTGGATCCCCCTGACCCCCCCGCCGGAAGATCCCCCTGTCAGGGCCCAGGCGGTTTTTCTGGAACGCGCCGCCGCCGCGGAACGTCACTGGACTTCCCGGGAGGAATTCATTGTCCGCCGCAGCCCTCCGGGGGATGCGTCATAGCCGGTTTATGGGATCCCTCTATCCGGCTATAGTTTTAAGAAGGGCATCTACTTCTTCTACCGCCTCGACCCTATCGCCAAATTTTTCGACCAGGCCGGGAATTTCTTCCAGGGGGAAACTCGAAAATTCTTCATTTTCTCTGCTGAACCATTCGCAGAAACGTGGCAGTTTTTTCATTATTATTTCTCTGGCCGCTTCGTTGGCAAAAAGGTCAAGGACCGGGGTTTTTTTTGAAAAGGGATAGAGGAAATTTGATACTGGGGTGTACCGGTACTGATAGTCGCCGCCGCGGGCTTCAATGCGTTCCTGTTCCGGATGTCCGGGCCGTATAATCACCGCCCGTGCGCCTGCCGGAATAGTGACCTGCATTTCAAAGCTGTTGTCCCCATGGATTTCCCATGCCGTTTTATAAGTCCCGGCAGGCGAAGCAAATTCAAGGCTGATGCGCTTGAGCCGGTAATTCGGCTGCGGCGCGATGACCGCTTCTTTCCAGCCCGGCGCGGCGCAGCGTAAACCGGCGATTCGCGAATAAATGGCTTCGCATACCGAACCGGCGCTGTAATGATTCAGGGAGTTCATGCCCGTACCGTTGACGCGGCCATCGGGAAGCAGGGAATTCCAGCGTTCCCACATCGTTGTTGCCCCAAGGTTCACCGCGTAGAGCCAGCCAGGAAATGTTTCGTTAAAGAGGATCCGGTAGGCGTCATTTACCATACCCGCGTCCATGAGCGCAGACAGCATGAGGGGAGTTCCGGTGAAGCCGGTTTTAATGCGGTATAAATCCTTCGCAAGCCGCGTTTTAAAGCCTTCAATCACTTTTTCCCTGTCTTTATAGATGCCGTAATAAAGGGAAAGAACATAAGAGGTCTGGGTTTCGAGGCCAAGCCTTCCGCTTTCCGTAAAAAACTCTTTTAGAATCGCCGCCTTAATCTGTTCCGCCAGGGCGGCGTAACGCCCCGCATCATCCTGAAATCCCAACACATTTGCGGCCTTGCCGCAAATACTGACGCTGTTGTAATAATAAACGCTCCGGATAAAGGTCGTATCGGTGCCTCCCATAACGCTCGTGGGGGTTGCGCCATCCAGAGCGACCCAGTCTCCAAAGGTGAAGTCGTTAATAAGAAGGTGCCCGGTATTATCGCGGATGTCGCTGGCGATGAGGGTTTCGACATAATCATGCATAAGGGGATAGTTTTTCCGTAATTGTTCCTGATCCCCATAGTGGGTATAAATATTCCAGGATACGATAACGGCCGCGTCAGCCCAAACCGCGCCGCCATTTTTCGGGGTACCTTTAAGGGATGGACTGTACATGGGTATATTCCCCTGGTAATACATAATTTGATCGGCCCGGAGATCGTCCAGAAACTTCGCGTAAAACGGCAGGCAGTTCATGTGGTAGCAGGCCGCTCCGGAAAAGGGCAGCGCGTCTCCTGTCCACCCCAGCCGCTCGTCCCGCTGGGGAGAGTCCGTAGGAACGTCAAGGAAGTTGCCTCGCTGTCCCCAAACCGCGTTTTGAATGAGGCGGTCGATTTTGGGATCGGAAGTTTCTACCCGTAGCGTTTCAGGCAAATCCGAATAAATAACCACACCGGAAAAATCGTCGGGATTCACTGTTTCAATGCCTTCAACTTTAACATAGCGGAAGCCGCAATAGGTAAAATAGGGCTCAACAATCCTGGTATTGCCATCGGATATATATACAAATTCCGCTTTTGCACTCCGGTAATTGGCATTATAAAAACAGTCGTCCTGCAGCGTCTCGCCGAAGCGCAATGTTACGGTCACGCCTTTTGGAACGCTGCAGAAAAAGCGGCAGACCCCTGCCATATTCTGCTTAAAGTCGAGGATCCGCTCACCTTTCGGGGAAATATACAATTCCGGTTTAAGGAGGTGTTTTTCAACCATGGGAGCGCCGGTATAAGGAATGACATTATAACGGGTTTTTACCATTTCGCACGGGATGCTTTCCGTTGAATCCACCGTGTAATCCTGGACCTCGCCGTCATAGATAGAGGTTTCACGGATGAAGGACTCGGCCGCTGTCCAGGTCTCATCGGTTTTGATTACAGTACTGCCGCCGTCTTCGGCGGTTATGGAAAGCTCCGCCGCCAGAAGATATGTGCTGCCCCAAATATTGCCGCTGTGCCCGTTAAGGCCAAAACGTCCCTTGTACCAACCGTCACCCAAATATACTTCGATGGTAGTCTCCGTTTCTACCAAGGTGCTGACATCGTAAGTCTGATAACGGAGATAGGCATCATAATCATTAAAACCGGGGGTAAGGTAATCGTTTCCAACCCGCTTGTTATTAATAAAGGCGCGGTACAGGCCCAGGCCGGTGATGGAAAGACGCGCCGCCTTGACGCCTCCCCGTAGGGTAAAAGATTTGCGCAGCACCGGGCATTGGATCGGCGTTTTCGCCGTAATAAAAGGAGCGTCCATATTCGTTTATTCCTTTACGGCGCCGCCCGTAAGGCCGGACACCATTTGATTTGAGAACAGAAAGTATAAAATGACAGCCGGTATTAAGGTAATCACCACCGCTGCCATTGATTCACTCATATATCTCGCGAACCGCCCTACATACTGATAGATAGCAAGGGTTAATGTTTTCGTCGCGCTACTTCCGATTAAAACCATGGGCATATAGAAATCATTCCAGTGGATTATTCCGTTAATCAAGGCCATTGAGAGTATTACCGGCTTGGATACCGGTATGATAATCCTTAAAAAGATTCTCAGATCTCCTGCCCCGTCCAGCCGGGCGGATTCTTCCAGGGCCTTGGGAATGGTATGGAAAAATTTTTGAAACACCAGGCAGCACATGGATATGGTAGAGATATACACCAGGATAAGGCCCAGTAAATTATTAAGCAGCCGCAGGTTCTTCAAAATCAGAAACACCGGCAGGATGATTACCTGCACGGGCACCATCATGCCCAGGAACAAATAACTGGAAAGAAACTCCTTCCCTTTAAAATCGTATCGCGCGATGCCATAGGCGGTCAGGGCAGAAAGAAAAACGCAGCCACCGGTTCCGGTCAGGGTTACTATCATGCTGTTGCTGAAATAAAGCAGAAAATTGTCTTCGAACAACACCGCCTTATAACTATCCAAAGAAAACACTTTGGGGAGGCCGGTAAAATTGGTAATCAAATCCGTTTTTGTCTTAAATGAATCAAGAAGGGTAACTATGGACACAAAGACAATCAAACCGGTATAAATCACCAGAAAACCAGAGAGAACTGTTCTGACTGTTTTTGCAAAAGGGGATAGGATCTCAATGCCTTGCCGCCGGTTCTTTATGAGCCTCCTCGCCGGGTCATGCTCTTTAGTTTTCATATTCAAACCTTGACAGTACTCTATTCTGAATAAAAGTTATCACCATCATAACCACGAACATAATCGAGCAAATGGAAGCCCCGAATCCAAGGTCCGACTTTCCCCGCATGGCCGTACCAAAGGTATAACGATAAAAGACCAGATTAACGAAATCAAGGGAGCCTGACACCCCGCCGTTAGACCCGCCAAGAATAAAAGGCAGGTCAAATAAGGCAAGCGCCCAGATAGTACTCATGGTGATAATTGACGCGCACGCTGGTAATGAAAGAGGCAGAAAAATATAAAGAAAGCGCTGCCATTCTTTACAGCCGTCAATCCTGCAAGCGTCCATTATATCCCGTGAAATATCCAGCATGTTGGAATAGAAGATCATAATGCCGGAACCCGCCCCCTGCCAGAGGATCAGAAAAACCAATAATTTGAAGGACCAGCGGACGTCACCAAACCACGCCCCGCCTGCCATGCCCATGCTTTCCAAAGCCCTGTTTAATAATCCAATGTTTGGATCAAAGATCAGGGTGGCAAAGAAACTAATAATGGTTAAACTTACGACATAGGGCAGGAATATCATAAACTTTATATACCGCCACGCGGGAATCCTGATGAACAGGAGGTACGCGACGATATATTGAAAAGGCGTTATGATAAACCATACGCACAATAAATACTTCAAATTATTCAACAGGGCATGAAAAATTTCCGGCGCTACCCGGCTGTTTACAAACAGGGTTTTGAAGTTTTCCACGCCGATAAAATTCATCGGCCCCAATCCGGACCATTCAAACAGGCTCAAATACAAAACATAGAGAACCGGGACCACCACAAAGCCGGTATAAAGAGTTAAACCCGGCGTGATGAAAAAAATATAGTTTTTAGACTTTTTCATAAAGTCTCTCCCATGCCGGGGGAAGAACATGCTCCATAGTGGCCCCACTTCTCTTTAGCGCTTAATCCATTACCGCCGCGATGCTCCTCAGGATATCAGCAACTCGTATATTTTTTGAAAAGACCTTAGTGCTGTCATTATCCCAAATGGAACAGGCCTCGCTGTTCTTGGAATGTTTATTGAGTACGTCATACCAGGATGTATAAATATTGCCCTGTCCGCTCTTGCTGATCGCGTCCGCGATTGCGGTTGAGGACTTGATTTGGGGAGTCGCGGATAGGCCGCCCTGGGTTTGCACCCATATCGTCTGTGCTTCTAAGGACGCGCAGTAATTGGCGAAGAGCAGGGCCGCATCCAAATTCTTGGAAGCGGCGTTTACGGAGAAACCGTTTGACGGCGTTCCCACCAAACCGGTGGTACCGTCCGCCGCCGGAACGGAAAAAGCGCTGTAATTCAGGGCGGGATTATTCTCACTGATCGTCGAAGCGGCCCAGGAGCCGTCGATATTCATAGCGGCCTTACCAGTGGTAAAGGCCAGTATCTGGGCGCTGCTATCTCTTACCCCAAGCCAGTTTGCGCCGAAGTAACCTTTGTCCGCCCAATCAAGCATCTTGGTAAGGACATCGCTGACCGGTTGGGCCGTTACGGACACGGGATAGTTCGCCAAGCTCCTGGTATACGCGGGATCAAAACCGGAAAGGATGGGCTCAAAAGCAAAGAGCAGTGACCAGGAGTCTTGGGGAGAGAGCGAAATAGGAATAATCCCCGCATCCTTGATTTTCTGGAGCAGCGCCTCAAATTCAGCAAAGGTCTTTGGCACTGCCCAGCCGTACTGGTTAAACATATCCACATTGTAATACACGGCCCGGGTATCCATCATCATCCAGGGAATGGAGTATAATTTCCCCCCAATATCGGAAATACTCAGGGCCGCGGCGGGCATAATGGAATAATCCACTTTTCCCGTGAGATCGACCAGGGCGTTGTTTTTAACATATTCCGCCATATTTCCGGTAGCCGTTCCGTTTGTCCAGAAAAGATCAGGCCCTGCCCCGGAGGATAACGCCGTATTCAGAACACTGTAATAATCAGTGGTTTTGAGTTCATAGTTAACCGTGATATTGGGGTATTTTTTTTCAAACCCCGCAATCACCTGTTTGAGGCTGTTTTCAAAACTGTTTTCGTGTTCCCATACGGTTATCGTTGTTTTTCCGGCCGTACCCGCGGTTTGACTCCCGCCCCTTGCGAACAAGTTTGGAAGTAGAACTCCCAGCAACACCAAAGCGATTAAGGCAAATTTTACCTTCATATATTACTCCTTCACCGTGATTTTTGATTACCGGCATCCATAACAGTATAGAAGCGATAATATCCTTATTATTGTCTATCCATATATATTCCACGCACAATGACGAAAATTGACCTATATATTGACTTTTTTTGTGATTTGTGGGATAATTACCCCATGAAACAGGAAGCGCTTGCCATCATGGAGGAACTGAGGCGCTATACCGATAAGGAGCTCTTTTGTAAGCGCTGCTATGAACTGCGTAATGACCAGACGGCGCTCAAGGCTCACATCAAATCCATCAGCAGGGAGTCCATGATAAATTGGAAAATTGATAGCTATGATTTGACAGCCCAAGATATAACCCATCGTTTCCTTGCGTCGGACAGCTCCTCCATGAAAACGAGAAAATTACTCTTTCCTAAACGGTTCCTTAACCGGAACGTCTTTCTTAAAAAAAGCGACCGTTACAATCCGGTTTTTGTCCATTCCCATGAATTTTTTGAAATCTTTTACTGTCTTTCAGGCGCTTGTGTCAGTGT
>JAITEG010000058.1 GCA_031282145.1 Spirochaetaceae bacterium
AAATTATACACATAAATTGAAGAAAATTCACGCTCAAGGCACTTGCGGAAACCTGCTTGGGCGTTACCGTCCAGCCATGAACCGTTAGAAACGAAGCCGATTATCCCGCCATTCTCAGGATCAAGGCGGTCGGTACTCCAGCGGAAAGCCTTAATATAGGTATCGTAAAGAGAATTTTTATTGGTTGCGGTGGAACTTGCCGCATAGGTCTCCGCTATCCGTACCTCAAGCTTCGGGTACGCCTGGTTTTGCGCGTTGTCATTCGCCGATTTCTGTCCCACTGAATACGGCGGGTTTCCCATGATAACCCGTAGCGGCGTTTTCTTTTGTTCCAAAACCCGCTCGGAATTTTGCGGGAAAATTTCGCTAAAGAGATTTTCCCCTTCTTCCGTCTCCCCCAACTGGAAGGTGTCTGTCAGACAAATGCCGGGAAAAGCGGTGTACTCCCGCCCTTTCTTTTTTGTTTTTTTTGTTTCGGGAAACTTTACAACATCCGCAACATATTGTTCTTCATCTTCATAAAAAACCGCATTGTACGGTTCGTTAATTTTCAATAAATCATGATACACATTCTCGATATTTATGGAAGCGATATAATAGGCCAGCAATATTATCTCGTTGGCGTGTAGTTCGCATGTATATTTTCTTTCAAGGTCCTGTGGCTTGATAATGCCGCTTTGCAGGAGGCGGGTAATGAATGTACCGGTTCCGGTGAAGGGGTCCAGAATATGGACGTTTTCATCACTCATACTGCGGCCAAATTCTTTCTGTAAAACATCCTCCACGCTGTGAATAATAAAATCGACAATTTCAACCGGGGTATACACTATGCCCAGCTTTTCGGTAACTTTGGGGAAAGCAGTACGGAAAAACTTGTCGTATAGCTCAACAATGATTTTTTGTTTCGCTTCGGCGTTGTCGATGTCCTCCGCCCGTTTTTGCACCGATACGTAAAAGCGATCCAGCTTCTCGGCGTCTTCTTTTTTGGTTTTCTCGTTTAAGACTTCGATAATGCCCTGTAGGGATTTTGAAACGGTATTGTTTTTGACAAAAGAATAATCCTCGAAAAGAACCTCGAACACCGGCTGGGTGATGACGTGCTGGGCAAGCATTTCTATTGCGTCCTGCTCCGTTACCGATGGGTTGATATTCTTCCGCAGGCCGGAAAGATAGCGGTCGAATTCTTCTCTCGCTTTCTTTTCGTGTTTTACCATAGCGGTAATCTGTTCGATATGTCTTTCGGCGATTTTGGCAATGTCCGCCGCCCACTGCTCCCAATAGCGCCGTGTGCCGCATTTCTGTACCAGTTTCGCGTAGACAATTCCCTGAAATTTGGCAAATTCCAGTTCCATTTGTTTTTCAAATTCGCTCTTGATCTTGCCGCCGTCCCCGGAGTCCGCTCCGCTTCCCGCATCGTTGTCACCGGTACTGCCGCCGATGTCGATTCCGGTTACGCCGATTTTTGACGGCTTTTTTTTGTTCAGTTCTATCTTGTTGATGGTTGCGTCAAAGCGGTCGTCATGGGCGCGGAGGGCGTTTAATACCGTCCACACTACCTTAAAGCGGTCTGAGGCGAGTATCTTTTCCGGCTCGGCTTCGGGCAGCACCACTACGGGGATGATGATATAGCCGTATTTTTTACCGGGAGCCGTGCGCATGACCCTGCCTACCGATTGTACTACGTCTATCTGGCTGTTCCGCGCCGAAAGGAACATGACGGCGTCAAGGGAGGGAACGTCCACGCCTTCGGAAAGGCAACGGACATTGTTGAGTATACGGCACTCGTTTTTGGCGGAGTCCGCCGATTTAAGCCAGGCCAGTTTTCCTTCCCTGACCTGCGCCCCCATCGTGCCATCCACATGACCGGCCTCTACCGTAACAATCCCGGCTTTCTTTTCATCGGTCATGGCGGCAAAATAGGCTTCACGGCACACGTTAAACGCTTCGGCGGTGGCTTTGGAAACGGCGATATTCTGACAGAAGGCAACGGCGCTCCGCATGGGGGCGGGGTCTACGCCTTCAAACAAGGTCTGGTCGGTCAATGATTTTTTGGAAAGGGCGTTGATACAGCCGATGATTTTTAGCGTGTCCTCGGTTTTTATTTCTTCATTTTTATCGGTCCTGTTTTCTACAGCGGATTGTAATTCCTCGCTCAACTGGTTTTCCGCAATGGTCAAAACGATGACTTTGTAATCGGAAAGCAGTTTCTTGTCTACGGCTTCGCCAAAACCAATACGGTACATTTCTTCGCCGTACATGGCGGCATCGTCCATCGAGCAGAGTTCAGCGTCCGCTTCCTTTGCCCTCTTTTGCGCCGCTTCCGCATAAATGCGGGGGGTGGCGGTCATATACATACGTTTTTTGCTTTTCAAAAAGGCATCGTCGTGTACTTTTACAAAGACGGATTCCTCCGCTCCGGCAAGGGTAACGCCAGTGGTACGGTGGGCTTCGTCGCAGATAATGAGGTCGAAAACAAAATCCCCGCTTTGGCGGTTTATGGATTTCTGAACGGCGGAAATAACGTCTATTGACTGGTAGGTCGAAAAGACCACGATTAAACCGCCGTCTTTCTTTTGGGAAAGCCGTGCATGGGTAAACTGTTTGACTATGTTCTTTTTGTCGGTCGAGGCGGGAAGGGCGAGGTCGGTTAAAGCGGCTGATGAAACATCGTCTTTCGATTTACTGACCGTCGCATCGGAACAAATACAAATGGGATAAACGGGTTTTACCGAATGGAATTTCCATTCCCGCAATGTTTGTCCTAACAGGGCTATAGACGGCACAAGAAACAGCACAAGGCCGTCCTTTTTGGTTTCGTTCTCGGCTATGCGGAGGCT
Organism: Spirochaetaceae bacterium; assembly: GCA_031282145.1. Lineage (GTDB taxonomy): Bacteria > Spirochaetota > Spirochaetia > Treponematales > Breznakiellaceae > JAIRMO01. Next base: position 2,838 of record JAITEG010000058.1, read on the forward strand.
GGTAAAAGTCTTTCCGGTGCCGCAGGCCATGATGAGTTTCCCCCGGTCGTGGGTCTTGAAATATCTGTGTACCTGGTCTATCGCCGTTTGCTGGTGGGAGAGGGGTGAGTGTTTCTTTGCAGCGGCCCCTTCACCTGAAACGCCCTTGTCAAGTTTCGCCCAATCAACCGGGGCTTGTACAAGGTCGTAATAGCCCAATTTGCCGACAGGCGGAGTCTGGCCTTGGATAGTGTTTTCCGCTTCCTGATTAAATCCGTTCAGCGTGGTATCTATCCAAAGACGGTATTCAAAACCGACTTTCTTGCCGGGTTCGTCAACGTCAAAGAAGGTTTTCCCGGAAGTTGAAAGGAAGGTATCAACCGTGGGCTTGTCGATACGGGCATCAGCCTTATAGCACTTGCATTGGACGGCCCAATAGCCGCCGAATTTGGTACGGATAACCAGGTCTATTCCGGTATCCTTGCCGCCGAAATCCTTGCGGGAGGGAAATTCCGGCCAGAGCCAGACATCGCGGAATTCATTGTCGTAAAGACGGTACGTTTTGAGAAAAGCCTGCATGAGCCGCTCAAAGCGGTAGCCCTTGTCCCGCTCGGAGAAGGAGATGTCCCGGTATTTTTGCAGTAGGGTATCAAAACCGCCCATTCTATTACTCTATCATACACTGTGATAAGCCGCTACTACCCGTCAACGTCAAAAAAAGTAGAGGATTCCTCTAAATTTGCACATTTTACCTATTTGTGATGTCGCCTAACCCCCTTACATTCTCTACATAATCTTTATCCCACAAGGAGAATGTATGAAAAATGACACACTGCAAAACGGCGGAAGGGTTGAGGCAATCGGCGACGAGGCGATCTACCTGCGGATCAACCAGCTTCAAAAGGGACTGCTTCAGTTCACCGATTCAACCAACGCCGAAAGGCTGGTCAGGGAGTATGGCGCGGATATCCGCTACATCGCCCCCTGGAAAAAATGGGTGGTATGGGACGATACCCACTGGCAGATAGACACCGGTGCGCTGCTCTACACCAAGCAGCTTGAGATGGTCAGGAACATTTACGCCGAACTCTACAAAACCGCCGATTACCGGGACCGGATGGACATCGAGAAATACGCCATCCAGAGTGAATCCATGAGGCGGCGGGAGGCGTCCGTAAGGGCGGCGCAATACATTCCGTGCCTCAACGCCACGGTTGACGATCTGGACACAAACCCCTGGCTCCTCAACGTGGAGAACGGTACGGTTGACCTCAAGACCGGGGAACTGCTTCCCCACCGGAAAGAGGATATGATCACCAAATTAGCCAAGGTACGCTACGACAAAGATGCGGACTGCCCGATGTGGAAACAGTTTGTCCGGGAGATCATGGACTACAAGGCTGATTTGATTACCTTCCTCCAGACCGCCGCCGGGTGGTCGGTGAGCGGGGATACCAGCGAACAGTCCATGTTCATTCTCTACGGAACCGGGGCCAATGGGAAAAGTACCTTCCTCAACGTCATTCAAAACATTCTGGGTGATTACGCTCTGTCCACCTGGGCCGAAACATTTATGAAGCGGAATAACGACACGGCTACCAATGACATAGCCCGGCTGAGGGGGGCGCGGTTTGTTACCACCTCTGAGACCGAGCAGGGGAAGCGATTGTCGGAACATCTCATCAAACAGGTTACAGGTAACGACGCTTTAACCGCCCGGTTCCTGTACGGCGAGTATTTCAATTTTGTGCCGACTTTCAAGATTTTCATGGCCTCAAATCATAAGCCGGTTATCAGAGGAACCGACCACGGTATCTGGCGGCGGATTAAGCTCATTCCTTTTACCACGAGGATCACCGAAGACAAGCGGGACAGGTATCTTGAGCAAAAACTGCTTGCGGAAAAGTCCGGTATTCTGAACTGGCTGATTGAAGGGGTACTCCACTGGAAACAGCAAGGGTTAAATGTCCCGGCAGTTATTACTAACGCCACCGACGAGTACCGGGGGGAGATGGACGTTATCGGTAATTTCCTGAAAGAATGCTGTGTTCAAAGACCGGGAGTGGCAATCCGGGCAAGGGAACTGTTTCAGACATATCAGGACTGGTGCGATGAGAACAACGAGATGGCTACGAGTGAACGGATGTTCGGTATCCGCCTAAAAGAGCTTGGGATGATACAGAAGCGGACTTCCGAAGCCCGGCTCTGGCAGGACTTGGCGGTTCAGGCGTAACGTTGCCCGGCTGGGGCTTGGGGTTTCCCCGCGCCCCTTCCCCAGTTGGACGGTGAAGGCATGATAGGTTAATTTTCTGGCTGCCACTGTTGATATAGAATACTATTGAGACGGCGGCAGTCTCTTTTATTGATACGCCAAAAAGAATAAAAAAATTATCATGACAGTGATTATGGTGAGGTTGTACAAAAACTGGCATTTTTGTGGGGACACGCGCTCCCCCTTTCGTGAAAAAATATGCTTTGAATATGACGCTTGTGCGCTCCCCTGTCATGGTTTGCGTCATGGTATCCTACATTGAAAATCGTGGTATCGGGAACTATCTTTTGATATTTGTTTTTTCCTATTGTTATATTTCTTTTTCTCTTTTGCTTATGCTTTCTAAAAAAAAGAAATAAATAGAAAAATAGTATATATAAGAGGTTTCCCGAAATTTGGAGCAAGAGCATACATGCTACATTGGTGGATATTTTTTTCTGTGCGCTGGTGATAACTCATCAGATCGCCGGGCGCAGCCCGGTGGTCGTATCGTTCTTACCCTGCACAAGTCCTGTGGCGCGCTTGTCCACCTTTGGTCTTACGTTGCGATTTGTGGATGGCCTGATTCGAAGAATACCCGCCCTACCCGGAGGGGTGGGCGGTTTTTACGGAGTTTTGGTTACGGTTCATCGCTTCATTATTAAGGGAGAAGTGTAGCGGTATGTGGAAATGCGGATAAGTTTTTCACCGGGGAGACTGCCGCCGGTCCGCTTTAGCGGTCTAGTGGTTATAGCCGGTAAATGTAACATCTTGCCAATCTTCCGGGGAGGCGGCTTCATCTACGCCAGCCGTGGGGCTGACTACACATGGCGTGATGGGAAGACGAAAATCCGGGCGGGCAGAATACACCCCGCTGTGGTGGAGTTTTGGCGGAGAGGCAGGAAGCCGACCTATAGGGGAAAAAACGCAAACATGGACGTTTGCGTTTTTTTCTTCCTTACGGCCCCCGGCTACGGCCGGGGACTGCCCCTCCCCCTTTGAGCCGTTAAAGGACGGGTTTGCGACCGGAACGACCAAAGGGAGTGGAGAGAGCAACTCCCTCCTATTTGCTTTTGAGAGGGGGAAGCCCGGCGGCGAGGGGGAGGGACAATATATGCCGCCAAAACTCCACCACCGAAGTACGCTTATCGTGAAGGTTGCGCGGCCCTGGGCGGGCATAGTACGCCAAGTTCCCCACGGTGCTTTATAGTACGAGTAAAGCCTGCGGTATGCGGGGGATATGTGGAAATGGAGGGC
>JAITEG010000101.1 GCA_031282145.1 Spirochaetaceae bacterium
GGTTGTTGATTCCCACGCCGTTGCTCCGGCACAGTTTGCCGGCCCTGGAAATACTCCGCATTTCCAGGGCCGGGCCACCAAACCCCGCATACAGCCGGCCCCCCATCATGCCAAGCAAACACAACGCCCCCCGACTAAGGCCCCACGCGGACAAAGATCCCCCGGGGGTGTCGACTAAAGCCCTGCCGGGTGGGGAATTTCTCCCCGCTTACGTCTTTGGAATTCCCTGCCCGGCAGGGTTAATAACCAATAGAAACCGCAAAGATACCAGGTATACAACCGCAAAAAAACACGTTGACAGATCCGATCCGCGGGTTTATCATAATCAGGTCATTCAGAAAATCAATTTCACCTTTCGTTATAGGGAAACCGTTTTATTTATCTTTTCCATGGAGGCAAAAATGATCGAAGGAAGCGCTGATACGAAGATCACCGGAAAACTCCGGTACGGCATGGTCGGCGGCGGCCAGGGGGCTTTTATCGGTGACGTGCATCGTAAATCCATCGCCTTGGACGCTCTTGCGGAAATCGCGGCGGGTTGTTTTTCCCGTTCCCCGGAAAACACCCTGGCCACGGGGAAGAATCTGGGGATTGCCCCGGAACGGCTCTATAAAACCTACGAGGAAATGGCCGAGGAGGAAGCCCGGCGGTCCGACAAGATCGATTTTGCGGTAATCGTTACCCCCAATATAAGCCATTATCCGGCGGCAAAGGCGTTCCTCAGCCGGGGTATTCCCGTGGTCTGCGATAAACCCCTCACTATTGAGGCTTCGGAAGCCCGGGAACTGGCGGATTTGGCCAAACAAAAGGGGCTCCTTTTTATGGTAACCTATACCTATACGGGGAACGTTACGATAAAACATGCCCGGGAGTTGATTAAGCAGGGGGAAATCGGCGAGATCAAATTCATCAACGCCGAATACCCCCAGGAATGGCTCCTGGCCCCGGCGGAAAAGCAGGGGAGCAAGCAGGCCGAATGGCGGACCGACCCGGCCCGGGCGGGCAAATCCAACAGCGTGGGGGATTTGGGGTCCCATGTGGAGAACATGATTTCGTATGTGACGGGGCTGCGGATCAAGTCCCTTTTGGCTCGGCTTGACAAGATAGGTCCCGGCCGGGTTTTGGACGATAACGCCTCGATCCTGCTGGAATACGAGGGGGGTGCCAAGGGCCTTTTCTGGACCAGCCAGATCGCCGCGGGTTACGACAACGCCTTCCGGTTCCGGATCTTCGGCACCAAGGGCGCCATCCAGTGGAACGAGGAACAGTCCAACTACCTGGAGGTTTTCCGCTTTGGCCAGCCCAACGCGGTGTTGTCCCGGGGCAAGGATCCCTTTTATCCCCATGCCCAGTCCTTCTCCCGTATTCCCTCGGGGCATCCCGAAGGGTATTTTGAGGCCCTGGCGAATATATACAAGACCTATATCGGCGCCCTAAACAAGCAGAAGGCGGGGGAACCCTTGACCGGCGAGGACTTGGATTTCCCCAACGCCGAGATGGGGGTGGATGGGGTCAAATTTATCGGTAAATGTGTGGAAAGTTCAGAGAAAGGATCCGTTTGGGTTAATTTTTAAGGAGGTTAGCTATGGCACGGCCGGTTACTATTTTTTCAGGACAATGGGCGGATCTGCCCTTTGAGGTATTGTGCGGAAAGGTCAAATCCTTTGGTTACGACGGGATAGAGATCGCCTGTTGGGGGGATCATCTGGATCTTAAGAAAGCGGCGACGGATCCCGCCTACGCGGCGGATCGTAAGGCGCTCCTCGCCAAATACGGGCTTAAAACCTGGGCGATTGGGACCCACCTGGTGGGCCAGTGCGTAGGGGACCTTTGGGATCCCCGGCTGGACGGGTTTGCCCCCAGCCAGTACGCGGGCAAGCCGGAAAAGATCCGGGAGTGGGCTATCGGGGATATGAAGTACGCGGCGGCGGCGGCCAAAAACATGGGCGTTTCGGTGGTGACGGGCTTTATGGGGAGCCCCGTCTGGAAGTACTGGTACTCCTTCCCCCAGACCAGCGAAAAGATGATCGACGACGCCTTTAAGGAGATCGTCTCCCTCTGGACCCCAATTTTTGACGAATTCGACAAATACGGCATCAAGTTTGCCCTGGAAGTGCATCCCACGGAGATCGCCTACGATTATTATACCGCGGAGCGGCTGCTCAAAGAATTCAATTACCGGCCCACCCTGGGCTTCAACTTCGATCCCTCCCACCTGATCTGGCAGGGGGTAACCCCCCATATCTTCCTCCGGGATTTCGCCAAATACGTCTACCATGTCCACATGAAGGACGCGGCGGTAACCCTGGACGGTAAGGCGGGGATCCTCGGCTCCCACATCACCTTCGGCGATACCCGGCGGGGCTGGAACTTCCGTTCCCTGGGGCACGGGGATGTGGATTTTGAGAACATCATCCGGGAGCTCAACGCGGCCAATTACCAGGGTCCCCTCTCGGTGGAATGGGAAGATTCCGGGATGGAACGGGAATACGGCGCCAAGGAGGCCTGCGAATTTGTACGGAAGGTGGATTTTTCGCCTTCCAACGTAGCCTTTGACGACGCACTCAAGAAGGATTAAATGGCGGATTTTGCCGCCGGGCTGGCGTCCGGTTTCCCGGAGGAGGAGGGGCCCTCCGGGGAGATTTTTCACGTTGAACATATCACGATGGAATTCTCCGGGGTAAAAGTCCTGGATGAGGTGTCCTTTGGCATACGCCGGGGAGAGATCATGGGGCTTATCGGGGAGAACGGTGCCGGCAAGTCTACGTTGATCAAGATAATCAGCGGAATCTACCAGCCTACCTCGGGATCTTTGCGGCTTAACGGTAAGCCTGTGGATATTCCCGACTATATTACCGCCAAGTCCCTGGGAATCGCCATTGTTCCCCAGGAATTTAACCTGATCAATACCCTGGCGGTGTATGAAAATATCTTTTTGGGAAACGAAATCCGGCGGCCTTCGGGGCTCTTGGACAAGCCCGCGATGCGGGAACTGGCAGCGAAACAGTTGGAAGAACTCAGTATGCCCCTGGGGGTAAATCAGTTGGTCAGTAAACTCAGCGTGGCGGAAAAACAGATGGTGGAAATTTCCAAGGCCCTTATGCTTAAGGCCCGGTTTCTCATCATGGACGAGCCCACCACCACCCTGACGGGGCATGAAGTGGAAATTCTCTTTTCCTTGATGCGGAACCTCAAGGCTCAGGGGGTTACCATCATCTTTGTTTCCCATAAGTTAAACGAGATTAAGACGATCTGTGACCGGGTGACGGTTCTTCGGGATGGCAGATTGATCAGTGTGGATACCATAAGCGAGGTGGACGAGGAAGATATTGCCCGGAAGATGATAGGCCGCACGGATTTCAGACAGATATTTCCGTCGAAAAAGCCCCGGTCCGCGGATGAGGTGGTTCTGGAAGCGGAGGGTATTACCATTAAGGGCCTGCTTCAGGGCGTCAGCTTTTCTCTGCGGAAGGGGGAGATCCTGGGTTTCGCGGGTCTGGTGGGAGCCGGCCGTACCGAACTGGCCGAGGCTATCATGGGCCTGCGGGGAAAAAGCGCCGGGACCTTGAAGGTAAACGGCAGGCCCCTGCAGATCCGTTCCCCGGCGGACGCGGTGTCCAGCAGCCTGGGCTACCTCAGCGAGGACCGCCAGGGCAAGGGTATCGTGCAGGGATTCAACCTGCCGCAGAATATCACCCTTATCTCCCTTAAGG
>JAITEG010000107.1 GCA_031282145.1 Spirochaetaceae bacterium
GGGGTTCGCGGTTATTGACCGCCGTCCGTACTTCGTACCATACATCTTCTGCCAGAATTCTTTGTGTTCTCATACTAATATATACATGGGATTGACTCGCCGTTTTGCTTTAATCGGACAGGAAAAAATACGAAAAAAGTGAAAAACCGGGATTTTGGAACAGTCTCATCTGAGGTTACATTTCCTTGGCTATGGAAGCTGTGTAAGTGTGGGGTAATCAGGCGTTTTAGTGTAATCAGAGCATCGGGGCGCATCCTGCGGGTGCAGACGTGTTGTTGGCGACGGCGGGGTTCGCTGCGCGAACTTAACGGTTGTGTTACAGGTGCTTTGCCCCAAAGCTCCACGAAATTTTCCCCATTGTAGAGCCCCGAAAAACCCGGTCCAGGCGCGTCCAATCGCTGGCGCGGCCGGATGCGTCCAAATTTCGATATAGAAGCTTGCCGCGTGCGTTTCAAAGGTTTACATTATAAGTAAGGGGGAAATGGTTCCGAAAGCCGGCCTTTTGAAACCGTCTCTTTTCAATTGCCTGAATTGTGAATGAATTGTGAATATTGAAGGATCGCCATGCAGTTTAGATCTACCTGTTCCCATAAATCCCCGGTAAGTTTTAAAGAAGCGGTACTCCGCTGCCTGCCTTTGGACGGGGGGCTTTATGTTCCGGCCTCGGTTATGGATATGCGGCAATTTTTCCTCCACATGGATTCCGAAACCAGCTACCCCGAACTGGTTTCCACTCTGGCGCCGCTTTTGCTTCAGGGTGAGCTGAACCCCTTTTCCGCTTCGCGGGTCGCGGAGAGCGCCTTTGATTTTGAGCCTGAACTTAAACTGCTTGACGAGCGTTTCTCCCTGCTTACCCTTTATAACGGGCCTACCGGGGTTTTTAAGGATTTCGGCATTGTCTTTCTCGCGGCGGTATTGGAGGAACTGCTTAAAAGCAACGGCCGGTCCATGGTTCTTTGCGCCACACGGAGCGATACGGGGGCAAGCATTGCGGCGGCTTTCAGGAACCGTCCCGGAGTTACGACCGTGCTGCTCTACCCTTCGGGCCCGATCCGGGGGCTGGACCCGGCGACTTTTGTCCCCAATGGGGGGAATATCATACCTATCCAGATTCGGGGCACCTTTGACGACTGCCAGCGGCTGGTTATCGAGACGATTACCGACCGGCCTTTCGCAGAACGGTACGGGGTTACCAGCGCCAACGCGATCAACATAGGGCGGCTTATTCCCCAGGCTTTTTATTACCTTTACGCTTTTATCCGGGTTAAAAAAAACCTGATTGGAGATCTCTATTTTAGCGTACCGTCGGGGAATTTCGGCAATTTTATCGCCGGGCTTTATGCGTGGAAATTCGGTATGCCGGTAAACGGTTTTATCGCCGCCATGAACGCGAATAACGCCTTTGGGGATTTTATTGCGGGTAAGGTTTTCGTCCCCCACCCCGTGATCTTCACCAAATCCCCCGCGCTGGACGTGACCGTACCTTCCAATTACGAGCGTCTGGCCTCTTTCTATAAAGAAGCGCCGGCGGTTATGCGGAACATGGTTTATCCCGCGTCGGTGACCGACGCCGCTACTTTGAACATTATGGAGAAGGCGTATAAAAAATACGGCGTTTTTCTTGATCCCCACAGCGCGGTGGCCTTCGCGGCTGCGGAAGAAATTGCCCTGCGCCTTGATCCGTTGGGGCATTTCGTGGTTCTTGCCACGGGGCATCCCGCCAGGGAAGCCGCTCTTGTCAAAGAGACTACCGGTCAAACTATAAAGGTTCCCTATAATCTTGAGCAGCTGCACCGGCAGTGCGATCCTATCGCCCTGATTGATCCCCATCTTGACGCGCTCGAGGGAGCTATTGCAAGCTGTTTCTAGGAGTTTAAGGGAATGGCTCATCTGGGGTAAAATCCCGCAAGCTCCTAACCCGGTTTTGAGATCGACTCAGCCTGGGGCTGTTTCAAAATGTCAAATTCTGAGACACAAGCCTTGTTTGCCTTTCATCCCTGGATTTCAATCGCCGTATTTTAAATTTTGGAGTACGCTTATGAAGTTTCGTTTCTTTTTTATTGGGATGATGTTTGTTTTTTTGCAATTTCCCCTGCCTTTTGCCCTGGGGCAGGACGACACGGCGGACGCAATTCAGGAGGCTGAGGAAACGGCCCCCTCGTCACAGCCGGAGATTCCCGGTGCAGCGGGCGTAATTCAGGAAACCGGGGAAACGCCCCCTTTGCCACAGTCGGAGATTCCCGGCGCGGCGGGCGCAATTCAGGAAGCCGGGGAAACGCCCCCCCCATCACAGCCGGGAATTGCCGCCGCCGCGGCATCGACGGAAGAAACCCTTCTTGAAATTGAAGAAGCGGTGGATAAACTCGATATTGTCGACTGGCTGGAAAAAATCGGTATCGCTCTGGCGATTATCGCCGTACAGGCCCTGCTTATCTGGGTAATCTGGGCGATACTTTTTAAAAAGATCACCGGCAAGGTACTTGCCTGGGGCAAGCAGAAGATCAAACCCCTCACCATCAAAAAACTAAAACTCCTTTCTACCCAGCAGATTCTCAACGTTGTTCAGTTCCTTCTAAAGATACTCAAGTACATTATTACTATTTTTCAGTTTTTTATCACTTTGCCGCTCATCTTCAGCCTCTTTCCCGCGACGCAGCACCTGGCGTCCACCCTTTTTGGCTACATCCTGAATCCGCTGAAGAAGATATTTTTCGGGGCCGTTGGCTACATACCAAACCTCATTACGGTTGTAATAATCCTGTGGGTAACCAAATACGTTCTGCGGGCCCTGAAATTTTTCGCAAGCCAGATTGAACGGGAACGGCTGGTTATTAACGGCTTCTACGCGGATTGGGCCTGGCCTACGTTTAACATTCTGCGGGTTCTGGTGTACGCCTTTACCGTAGTGATGATCTACCCTTATCTTCCGGGTTCGGGTTCGCCTATCTTTCAGGGGGTGTCCGTTTTTATCGGCGTTATTTTCTCTCTGGGTTCATCCAGCGCCATTGGCAACCTTATCGCGGGACTGGTGATCACATATATGCGGCCGTTCAAGATAGGGGACCGCATACAGATACAGAACAACATCGGCTTTGTAGTAGAAAAAACACTAATGGTAGTACGGATCAGAACGCACAAAAACGAATACGTTACTTATCCCAACACGATGATTTTAAGTTCCGGGATTACCAACTACAACACTTCTTCCGCCGAGGACGAGGAGGGGCTTATCATCTACACCGATGTTACCATGAATTACGCCGTTCCCTGGCCCCAGGTACATCAGATCCTCATTGACGCGGCGCTGAAAACCACTTCCATTCTGAAAACGCCCAAGCCCTTTGTCCTTCAAACCGCGCTTGACGATTTTTACTGCCGGTACCAAATCAACGCCTATACAAAAGAGGTTAGCAAGGTGCCCCGTATTTATTCGAATCTTTTTGAAAATTTGCAGACCGGATTCGCCGAAGCCGGGATCGATCTGACCGCGCCCCAGTACCGGATCAACATACCATACGAGCCTGTGGACAAAAAAGCCGTAAAGGAGATTGAGAAAAGAGGGGTGAGGCGTGAGGCGTGATGTTCGCCAAAAGAAAGGGGGTAATATAGATTCAGGGAATCTCTAAAATCGGCTTTTACAAAGGTTCAATTTTGGAAGTTCATAAAAATAGTATCGATAAAATGGAATAAAATATGGGAAACATTCTGGAAAAGGCACGCATGATACTTAGAAATGTGTATGTAGCTTTAGGGGCAACGGCAATGCCGGTTTTGATTCATGCCGCATACGGAATGCGTGAGCCGGATCCTGAAAGTTATACGGTTCCCGTTCAAGGGAGGGTTGTCTCTGAAGAAACAGGCGAGCCGGTAGCGGGAATTCGTGTCCAATATGATAATTACGCCATTGTTGATACTGACGGCGATGGACGCTTCCTTGTCTACGTGCCTGAAGAAAATTTCTACTCTATCGGGTTTGTTGATATTGACGGCTTTGAGAACAGCGGATTTTTCTCATACAAAAACATGAGTATTCCCCGGGACAAAATTGAGAATCCATTGGCGGTAAGCCTGCACAGGGAAAGTCAAGTTGCTGTTATTCGCGGGACTGTACGCTCTAAAGGAATAATAGGCAAACCGGTTTCAGGAATTAGGGTTTCTGTTTCCTCCATGGATGGTAATAGTGGTGAATCCGGAAATATTCCTTTTTATTCCGGTTTTGAGGTTTTATCGGACAATGACGGCAAATTTTCTATTCAAGTACCTAAGCGGGATGTTTATTCTATCCAATTTTTTGATGAGAACGGCTTGTTTCAAGGAATAAGTATGTATGTTACCTCCGATGAAATCAAACGTTCTTTAAAAGTGAGATTGGAAAAAAACCGGTGAAGACGGTAAATAAATTTTCCCAATTCATTTTCAATCAATATAGAAAAAACGAAACGCGCCTTCATCAACTGTCGTATCTCTTTTGGGAATGTACCCAGCGGTGTAACATGAGGTGTCTGCATTGCGGTTCTGATTGTTCCGCCAATAGTAAAACGGAAGATTTGCCATTCGATGATTTTCTGGGAGCCATTCTCCCGTTAAAAGAAGTGTATAAACCTGACAGTATAACCGTGGCCATAACCGGTGGTGAACCCTTGATGCGAAAGGATCTACCGGAGTGCGGCAGAAGACTGCGGCAGCATGGGTTTCTCTGGGGGATCGTTACCAATGGCTATGACTATACTCCCGATACGCACGGCAGACTGCTTGCGGCAGGCATGGGTTCCATCGCCTTGAGCCTTGACGGATTGGAGCCTACTCATAACTGGCTGAGAGGAAACTATCAAAGTTTTAACAGGGCAGTCACGGCCTTAGCTTTAATTAGCTCCACAAAACACCTGACCTATGATGTTATAACCTGTGTGAATCAAAAAAATATTTATGAACTTGAAAAAATAAAAGAATTTTTTGTTGCGCATAATGTTAAGGCGTGGAGGTTGTTTACCGTTACGCCTATCGGAAGGGCGGCGCAGAACGATGATTTGCGTTTAAGCCCCGGACAATTAAAGTATCTTTTGGATTTTATTGTCAATTCCCGTACCTGTAACAATATCTTTGTTACGTTTAGCTGTGAATCCTGGGTTGGGGAATATGAAAAGAAAATTCGGGATACCTATTTTTTCTGTCGTGCCGGAATAAATATCGCTTCGGTTTTGATTGACGGATCTATCTCCGCCTGTCCCAATATCAACAGGAGTTTTGTTCAGGGAAACATATACCGCGATTCGTTCTTGGATGTTTGGAATAACCGGTTTGAAATCATGCGGGATCGTAGGTGGACAAAAACGGGGATATGCAAAGACTGTAAAGATTACCGGAATTGTTCCGGCGGCCCCATGCATTTGTGGAATGAAAAGAAAGATAATGTTTTAACCTGTATCTATAACCAGCTGTAAACAGTAACCCTGTATCGAAGATAGGAAATTATCAATACTGCGCGTTCCAATAAACCAGTAGGCGGCCCGGGTGGCCGCAGTGTATAAAGCGGATATCCCGGCATCGTTTTAT
>JAITEG010000121.1 GCA_031282145.1 Spirochaetaceae bacterium
AGCGCGGGGAATATCGTCTTCGCCGAAGGCGTCTATAAAGCCGCCGGGACCGTCACGATAGACGCCGCCTCAGGGGAAATTTCGGGGGACGCCGCCGCTTCACTCGCCCTGGGCGACAACGGCGCCGCCGACGCCAAACCGCTGACCCTGGCCGGGGGCGCCACGTCAACCGGCACCTTTACCGCGGGCGCCGATGCCCGGGTAACCCTCAGCGGCACCGGCGACGGCGCCGTGGTGGTGACTCCCACCGGCGGCGCCGGCGCCTTTATCCTGGGCGCTACCGCCGAACTCAAACTGGGGGACGGGGTGATCGCGTTGGGGTATGACGGCGGAAACAGGGGAAGCCTTTCCTTAACCGACGGAGCGAAGGTAAGCGGGTTTACCTATAAGGGGACCGGGGGACCTTATACGCTTCATGATGGTACCGCCGTGCAGCAGCACTCATTCACCGTTGCTTCTATCGGCGGACGAGCGGTATTGGGTAAATACTATACCGATGGGGTCGCTATAACCGAGGGGGACGGCGTTTACACCTATGACGCCGCCGGTACCTTGGTTGGCACCATAACGGCGGGTTCCGCCGCGACATCATACGCCGCCGCCCCCATACACGGCGGCATCATACATAAGGGTTCCGACGTTGCCCACTAGACGCCCTGAAGTCTAGCGGCCTTTTGCGGGGGCGCCCTGATGCCTTAGCTCGGGCGGCGGCCTTTATCGGGGCTCCCGTCATGCAGCCATACTCGGTCAACACGCTTGCGCGTGCCTTGCGGGACGCCCCCCGCGCCGCCGGCGTGCTTCATAGCCGGCCCCAGACCCCCGCGGCTTACCGCGGGGGTTTTCTTTTTGAAAATTCATTCGTGCCGGCCAGGCATAGCCGAAAAGCGCGCAAACACCGGCTAGTCTAGCAACGCCTGAGACTGGGACTCGGGCAAAGTCTGGACCTCCCGCAGCTTCCGCTCAATGGACCGGGAGCGGGTACCGGCCCGTTCGATTTCTTTGCTGGCCTGGTCGAGTTTTTCCTTGGTTTTGTCCAGAACCTCCCCGAATTTACCGAATTCCGTCCGTACCGCCCCCAGGAGTTCCCATATTTCGCTGGTCCGTTTTTCCACCGCCAGGCTGCGGAAACCCATCTGCAGACTGGAAAGAAAGGCCGAAAGGGTGGTGGGCCCGGTGATGGTGATCTTAAACTCCCGCTGCAGGGATTCGAATAAGTTGGGGATCCGCAGGACCTCCGCGTAAAGCCCTTCAAAGGGTAAAAACATGATGGCAAAATCCGTGGTGTTGGGGGGATCCACATACTTGGTTTTAATATCCCTCGCGAAAAGCCGGATCTTCCGTTCCAGCTCTTTTTGATACCGGGCTATGTCCTCAATGTCCCCCATTTCGTAAGCCGCCTGGAGCCGTTCATAGTCTTCCGAGGGGAATTTGGCGTCCAGGGGCAGCCATAAATTCTTCTCCGAATTTTCCTTGCTGGGGATCTTGACCGCGTATTCCACCATATCGTTACTGCCCGCTTTGGTTTTTACATTCTGGGCGTATTGGTTAGGGGCAAGGATCTGTTCCAGGATCGCCCCCAACTGATATTCCCCCAGGACCCCCTTGGTTTTGACATTGGACAAGACCTTTTTCAGGTCCCCCACCCCGGTAGCCAGATTTTGCATCTCCCCCAGGCCCTTCTGTACCAGTTCCAGCCGCTCACTGACCAGCTTGAAGGATTCCCCCAAACGGGTTTCCAGGGTCTTGTGGAGGTTTTCATCCACCGTTTCCCGTATCTTTTCCAGCTTGGCGCTGTTGTCGTTCTGGATGTCCAGGAGTTTCTTTTCCACAGCCCCCCGCATCTTCTCCAGGGCATTGGACAGCTCCTCCCGGTTCTGCCGGGCCGAAATGTTCACCGAATCCAGAACGGCCTTGAGCTTTCCTTCCAAAAGGGAAGAAAAATTGATAAAAACCATATTGAGTTCCTCCCGGGAATCCTTGGCGGACTGGCGCATCTCATCCCGGTTCCTGCCGAACTCCTCCCGCAGGGACCGCTCGTTCTTATCAAGCCGTTTTTCATATTCTAAAAATTTTTGGGCCCCCTGTTCCTGCTCCGGGGAATTGTTTTTTTTGATTAAAATAATCAGCAGGAGGATCAATTCCAGGGCTATTCCGATTAAAATCAGCCAAAGGGCGTTGGTTTCCAGCATGGTTTCTCCCTATCATGAAAGCGGGCTTTCCAAACCTTATCTGAAAAGGAACGGCTTGAAAAGGATCGCTCCCTTGGGTAAAGTTATGGTATGTCGGTTTTTCGGTATATTATCCGGGTCTTCCCGGTCCTCCTGTTTTTTTTCGGGATCCAGGGGCCGCTCGGAGCTCAATACCAGGGGGAGGAGCCTTCCACCCTGATCGGCCTTACCCTGGTAGAGGCCTTGTCCCGGTTTGGGCCTCCCCAGGCGGTATACCCGGTCCGGGGGCGGGAGGAATGGCAGGACGATGTGGTTTTTGAGTATGAAAACCAGGACCTCTACATCTATCGGGATCGGATCTGGCAGGTGGGGCTAAAAACGGTCTATGGCATAACGCTGGGGGATACCCGGCGGCTGGCGCTCCTCGTGCTGGGGGATGGGGTCCAAAATTTTTCCGGCTATATCCTCTCTTCTCTTTCGGGAGCGTCTTGGCCCCTCATGCTCCGGGTTAATCTGGACTCCCAAGACAAGGTCTCGGGGCTGTTCATCTATCGTTCCGATTTCTAATGAGGTTCCTATGGCTCGAATATGTCTGTGTTTAACCGGAAAAACCCTTGCCCGGGATCAGGAGATCTTGGAAAAATACGAAAAGCAGGTGGATTTGGCGGAACTCCGGGTGGATTGTCTTGAGCCGGATGAGCGGCTCCTCGTCCGGCGTTTTCCCCAGATGGTAAAGGTGCCGGTGATTCTGACGGTACGGCGGGAACGGGACGGCGGTTTCTTTGCCGATGGGGAAGGGTCCCGGATAATCCTGTTGTCCAAGGGCCTTGCCTTTGCCGAAGCGGATCGCCGGCATAATTTTGCCTATGTGGACTTGGAGGAGGATCTGGACGTTCCCAGCCTTGAGGAGGCCGCCCGGACTTTTGGAACCCGGATTATCCGGTCCTTCCATGATTTCAAGGGGGTGGAGCGGAACCTTTCCGGCCGGCTCCGGGCTTTGAACCATGGGGGGGATGAAATCGTCAAGGCCGCGGTGATGCCCCAGTCCATGGCGGATGTGGTCAGGATCTACGAGACCGCCCGGGAGCTTTGGAATATGGAAAAGATACTGCTCTGTATGGGCGATTACGGTACTAATACCCGGATCCTGACGGAGCTTTTGGGTTCCCACCTGACCTATGCCGCGGTTAAGGGAGAGGCCGATATTCCCCCGGGGGCGCCGGGACAGCTTTGTCCCAAGGAATTGGTGGATTTTTACCGGTTCCGTTCGATAAACTCCAAAACCCGGATCTTTGGGGTCGTGGGTTTTCCCCTCAAGGCCACCTCCAGCCCCGCCTTTTTTAACGCGGTTTTTACCCACCGAAACATTGACGCGGTTTACCTCCCCTTCCCGTCGGATTCCCTTGAATCCTTTATGAAATTGGCGGATCTTATCGGCCTTGAGGGCGCCTCGGTGACGGTTCCCTATAAAGAGGAGATCCTTCCCTATTTGCAGGCCCGCACGGAAGAAGTGGATTTTATTCAGGCCTGTAATACCATTGTCCGGCGTCCGCCGGAACATTCCGGCGCTCAGGCGGGTTGGGCCGGGGCCAATACGGACGCCCGGGGATTTTCCGATGCCCTGCTCGAATTTACCGGCCTGAAGGATCTCAAGGGGAAACGCCTTACCATCATCGGGGCCGGAGGGGCTGCCCGGGCGGCGGCGGCGGCGATATACCGCCTCAAGGGGAAGGCCCTGATCCTCAACCGCACCCTGTTCCGGGCCCGGGATCTGGCCGCCCGTTACCGCTTTGCCTGGGCCGGACTTGACGGCCGGGGAGTGGACTTGATGTCCAAGTATTCGGATGTCATCATTCAAACCACCTCCGTGGGGATGGAACCGGAAATTAACGCGGATCCCCTGGAGTTGTATGAATTTTCCGGCCGGGAAGTGGTGATGGATCTGATTTATAAGCCGGAAACCACCCGGTTTTTAAAACGGGCCGCCCGTGCGGGTTGTCCGATCCAGAATGGTTATGACATGCTCATCCGGCAAGCCCAATATCAGTACACCCAATTCTTTGGCGAAGATTTTCCTTCCCAGCTCTTGTCCCGGATAACCATTTAAAAGAACGATTTTAAGGAATGATTTTATGGATCAAGGCGCGATAAAAGAATTGGTCGGCAAAAGAGCCGTGGAAGCCATGGTAAAAAGCGGTATGAAGTTGGGATTGGGGACCGGTTCCACCGCCATGCCCGCGGTACGGCATGTGGGCCTCCTCTTGCGGCAGGGCATTTTGAAGGATATCCGGGCGGTTCCCACCAGTTTTCAGACCAGCATAGAGTGTGAAAAATGGGGAATCCCCCTGTTCAGTCTCAATTCAGCCGAGATACAGGGGGAATTGGATCTGACCATAGACGGCGCCGACGAAGTGGATCCCCGGCTTTATTGTATTAAGGGGGGCGGAGGCGCCCTGTTGGTGGAGAAGATCACCGCTTACGCCTCCCGGGCCTTTGTCGTCGTGGTGGACGAAAGCAAGGTGGTGGAGAACCTGGGGCTGCGCTTCCCCCTGCCCATTGAGGTAGTTCCCGAAGCCCGGGTATCCGTAACCCTGGCCCTTAAGTCCTTTGGGGGGGAGCTTGTCCTGCGGGAGGCGGTCCGCAAAGCCGGGCCGGTGATCACCGAACATGGGAACCTCCTCCTGGATCTGCGGTTTAAAAAACCCGTGGATCCCCTTTTGCTGGAAACCGAGCTTAACCGTATCCCCGGAATCGTGGAAAACGGCTTTTTCACCCGCCTTTCCCCCCGGGTTTTTGTGGGTCACGCCGATGGGACCGTGGAGATCCGGGGTTAAGGCGTGGACCGGCATATCAATTTTTTTGAGCTGGAAAAGGCCGCCGCCAAACCGGGCTGCCCCCTCTGCCGGATCATTGCCGACCGGGCGGAACAATACCTGGACAACCTGCTTTTTGAACACGTTTCCGATCGGGCTTTTCGGGCGGCTTACCGCGCCGCCGGGGGGTTCTGTGCCCATCATTCCCGGCATCTTGAGTCCTTTCGGGACGGCCTCGCGGTGGCTATTTTAGGGCGGGATATTCTGGAAGACCGGCTTAAATCCTTTGCCCGGAAAAAATTCTCCAAACCCAAGGTCCCCTGTCCGGTTTGTCTGGAGCAGGACCGCATAGAGAAGGAATACCTCGGCTTTCTTGCCGGTTCCGGCGGGGACGGCACGGATGAAGCCGACCTGCGGACCGCCTTTACCGCCTCGGATGGACTCTGCGTCCCCCATTACGAAGGACTCTTCAAGTGCGCCAAGGTCATTCCCGGCTGGATCATCCGCTTCCATGAGGGGCGTTTCAAGGAACTCCTCGTCCGGACAGAGCGTTTTATTGAGTTATCCGCCTATGGCAGGCAGGAAGAATTTTCCCGGCTTGAGGAAAAGGACAAAATCGTCTGGAAGGAACTGGCGGTAACCCTTCGGGGAGGACGGCCCGATAGAGGGTAAGGGCTCTGAGCCGCCGTATGTTTTACCGGACCGTACCGAAAGATAAAAAGTAAAGGAATGGTAAAGACGCCGGGCGCCCTTACCATTCCTTTACCCGGTATTTCCCTTCCGGTTTAATGATGTTAAACGTATCCCCCGAGGGGATTACCACGAAAAAGCCGTTCCCGAGGGCGTGGTTCTTCACCGAATCGCTCATCACCACCCCCGCCATCGCACCCAGGTATTTCCGCTTGTCCTGGCGCAGGTCCGCGTATTTCCGCATCTTTTCCAGCCGTTTGACCTGGTCGTTGACGTCCTTCGTGGTGGGCTTGGCTTTAATCTCCACTATCATAACCTTATCGCCGTTTTGCAGGAACGCGTCTACCTCCACAAAGATCCCGTGCTTCTCGTCGACGATTTTATAGTCCCGGCTGGCAGCCTCAAAGGTAAAGCCCAGGGCTTTGAACTTGGTCAGCAGGTTGGGCACGACCATGTGTTCTACCACATTCCCAAAGCGGTTGGTCAATTCCCCGAGTTTTTTATCGGTTGCTTTCATCTGCCGGTCGGTCTCTTCTATCTGTAGGCCGGTTTCTTTTATCTGCCGGTCGGTTGCCGCTATCTGCTCCCGTGTTTCCTGGAACAGCTTCCAGACTTTCTCAAAGCTGAGGGGCTCAGGGGGATCTATAGCGAGTTTCTGAGTGCTTTTCATGGTACGCTCCTGTTTATACGATATCACATTTCAGGTGGTAAGGCAAAGATGAGACCGTGCCGGCTGTGTGTATATATATGCGTCGAACGGTGGGTTTTGCTTTAATAGCAGGCGAAAAAAAGGGCCCGGTATGGTACCCGAAAGGGTGTTGATCGATTCAGGCGGCGCGGCGGGAGCCCGCGTCGAAGGTTTTAGCCCCTGGAATACCGTGCGACAGGCTGCAATGAGGCGCCCTCCTTTTGTGGACCTCCCGGCTTTTTGGGTAGTTTTTTTCAATATTTTGAGTTTTCTATTGATATTCAGTATGAAATGATTAATATTTTAAGAACAGGTATTCAACTTTGCTTTACTCCGGTCAGATGGCAAAGGCGCCCGGCGCCTTTTAAAGGAGTTGAACATGAAAAGGCATTACGCGTTACCCTCCCGCTATAATTCTTTAACGGACAAGCGTTTATCATACCATGGTTCCCGTTTACCCGCGGGGATGATCGCCTTCATGCTGGTCATTATCGCGGGGCTGTTTGCCTCCTGCGACATGATGAACGGCGTGGACTGGGTTGAGGACCCCTCGGCCAACAGCGCGGTAAGCGGCCCGGGCG
>JAITEG010000142.1 GCA_031282145.1 Spirochaetaceae bacterium
ATAAGCCGGGACGAGGCGGAACGGGCGCGGCTGGAGAGTGAATTTAAGTATCAGCTAGATTATCAGAGTGATATGGTATCGTCGCGCCGGGAAGGTGAACAGATTGGGCTTGAAAAAGGGGAACAGATCGGGCTGAAGAAAGGAAGAGCCGAGGGGGAACGGCTTGGTGCGGAAAAGGCACTGCGGGAAACAGCCCGGAGATTAAAAGCGATGGGACTGAGTCCGGACCAGATAGCGGCGGCTACCGGCTTAAGCCCCGGGGAAGTGCCGTAAAATTTTCTCCCTTTTTAACGCCTCACTTCCAACTGCTGACTTTACTGGAGTATCATCGGCATCTGTGGTATAGTCATAGAGATGAAGTTTTCGTCCTTTTTTGTATATTCCGGAATACCGGTGCTGGCCGCGGTAGTGGTGCTCCTGGGGGTTTCGGTTCTTTTTTCCGGCTGCTATACCCTAAAACAGGGGGTTGCCATGCTGGGTTATCTGAACCGGGCCGTCCCCCTGGAATCGCTTTTGGACCTTCCCCCTGAAGGGTCGGAGGATCCTGAGGCAAACCGGATCTTTGTGGAACGGATTCGGGACATACGCCGGTTCGCCCAGGATGAACTCGGCCTCCGGCAAACCGCCAACTATACCCGGTATGTGGAGATAAACCAGGACTACCTGGCCGCGGTGGTTTCCGCCTCGGCTAAGGACTCCTTTTTCCGCCATGAGTGGTGGTTTCCCGTGGTGGGGAAAGTCCCCTATAAGGGATTTTTTAATCCCGATGATGCCCGTAAAGAGGGGGAAAAGTTAAAAAAACAGGACCTGGATGTGTGGATCCGGGGGGTAGACGCCTTTAGTACCCTGGGCTGGTTTAAGGATCCCCTGTACTCCTATATGCGCCGGTATCCCGTAAACCGGCTCGCGGACCTGCTTATCCATGAGACCCTTCACGCCACCGTATACCTCAAGGGACAGGCCCAGTTTAACGAGGAATTGGCGGAATTTGTCGGCCGTGAAGGCTCCCGGCTCTACATAGAAAGGACCTTCGGCCTTGATTCTGAGGAATACCGGGCCATGATCGACTCGGAAGCGGATAACGTGGTGTTTATTTCCTTTATCCAGGACTTGATTTCCGAATTGGATGTCCTTTATCGGAGCAATGCCGGGCGGGATGAAAAACTGCAAAAAAAAGAAGGGATAATCAAAGCCGCTCAAAAAAGATTCGATGAAGAGTACGAAACCCTTTTCCGTAGCGATAATTACCGGGGTTTTTCCAAATTACCGGTGAATAACGCCTACCTTGAACTTTACCGGCTCTACTATGCCGGTGGTGACTATTTGGAGGACCTCTACAACCGTTCCGGCCGGAACCTGCCCCAATTTATCGCCGCCGTCAAAACCCTCACCCCCCGGGGTGATCCTAAGGCTCAACTGGAAGCCGCTCTTTTTCACAAATTTTTCTAAAGCGTTTTTCAGAAAAACCGATACTAATAATGAACCCGGATAATACCCGTGCCCGTTGGGCCTCCGTGTTTACCGGTTCAGAGTGGAACCTATGGTTCCCCCTCACCCTTCCGGGAACGGGTGGGTCGAGGGTTCGGAGTTTTTCTTGAGGAAAAACTCCATGGCACATTACTTTATAAAACCGCACTGCGGTTTTATCACGGCAAGGATGCCGCGGCGTCTAAAACCGTCAGGGGACGGTTACTATCATCAAATACCCTTTGAGGATAGATGGACGCCGAAAAAGCCAAAGGAGTGTATATGATCATTAATCACAACCTAAGCGCGATGTTTGCCGACAGGTCCCTCAAGGTCACCCAGACTTATTTGGACAAAAACATGGAGAAACTGTCGAGTGGCCTGCGGATCAATCGTGCCGGTGATGATGCTTCCGGGCTCGCTGTTTCCGAAAAGATGCGGAGTCAAATCCGGGGTTTGAATATGGCATCGTTTAATGCCCAGAATGGTATTTCATTCATTCAAACCACGGAAGGCTATCTCCAGGAAACCCAGGACATCATGCAGCGTATCCGCGAATTGGCGGTACAGTCTTCGAACGGTATTTATACCGCCGAGGATCGGATGTATATCCAGGTTGAAGTCTCCGCCTTAATTGACGAAGTCGACCGGATTGCGTCCCACGCCCAATTCAACGGGATGAATATGCTTACCGGACGGTTCGGCCGCCAACTCGGCGAAAACGTGGTTACCGCCTCTATGTGGCTCCATATCGGTGCCAACATGGATCAGCGGGAACAGGTATTTATCGGCACCATGACCGCCAAGGGCCTTGGGGTCCGTAACGTGGGTGACGAATCGATTCTTTCCCTATCCGAACCGGATAGTGCCAACCGTGCCATTGGAACCCTTGACGAAGCGTTGAAAAGGATCAGCAAACAACGGGCTGATCTTGGCGCCTACCAAAACCGCCTGGAACATGCGGTCCGCGGCCTCGATATTGGGGCTGAAAATCTGCAAGCCTCTGAATCCCGCATCCGGGATACCAACATGGCGAACGAGATGGTTTCTTTTACCAAGAACCAGATCCTCAACCAGGCTGGAACCGCGATGTTGGCTCAGGCAAACCAGAAGGGACAGACAGTTCTCCAGCTTCTGCAGTAGTTTTAACGGCAGCCTGAGAACCGCGAAACGTGAGCTTTTACGGCCGGTGGAGCGGTTCCGGCGCCGTGGAGCCTGTTACAGGCTCCTCAATTACCACAGGGGACGTACCGGGAAGGCGCCGTTCCGGTTTTGACCGGAACGGCCTCTTTTTTTTATCGCGCCTCTTCACCGATTTTGACCGATTGAAAAAAAATCCTTTCCGTTACATAGTTGGTGTATGCGGTTTTACCGGATTTTCATAATTTTTGTTTTTACGTGCCTTCCCCTTTTTCCCCAGACAGGCCCCGGCGGGATGCCCCAGACAGCGCTGCAAAATTACCGTATCGGCCGGGATCTGGAGGCCGGAAGCCGCATGGAAGAAGCGGAGCGGTATTATGCCGAGGCGGTACGAATATGTATGGATGAAATATCCGGAAACACCGCTACCATGGATACCTATACGGCCCTTACCTGGACCTTACGGCGTCAGCGGAAATTTGCCGAAGTTATCAACTGGGGTGAACAGGCCCTCCGGATCAATGCCAATGAGTACCGCATCATCGAAACGATGGGGGAGGCCTATTTTTATCTCGATGATTACCCCCGGTCCCTCAATTTTATGCAGCGCTATGTAAATTCGCTCCCCCACGGGGAGCAGGCCCCTATGGCCTATTTTTTTATTGGGGAGATATTCAGGCTCCAGAGAAAATTCCGCCACGCGGATATCGCCTATACCACCGCCCTGCAATTAGCCCCCGGTATGTCCCTCTGGTGGTACCGCCTTGGGTTGGTCCGGGAAGCATCGGGCGATTATATTCCCGCGATACAGGCCTACGAACAGGCCCTGCGGCTCAATCCCGATTACCCGGAAGCCTCCGAGGGACTTGAGCGGGTCCGACGGCCAAGCACTTAGGAGCCGCCCGGGTTCTTAGTAATCCAAAAAGCGGCCTATCAGGGTTAAACCCAGGGTTAACCCGAGCGTTCCGGCCAGGAGTAATATTCCCGGTAAGGGCCTTCGAGGAGGGGCTCCCACCTCCGGTTTCCCGGCTGCGGCCTGAAGCGGGTTTCCCTCCTCAGGTTTTCCTCCGGCTTCTTCGACGCTTAGTTCCGCCATCAGCGTATCAATGCCTTCGATAAAATGCTTCCGGGTAATACGGCCCTTTTGTTCGATGAGCCGTTCAAAAAGCCGGAAGGACTCACCAATAAAAAAGCCGAACTTCCCGGGAAAACGCAGGTCCGCTCTGATAACCGCCTTGGATAAAAAGAAGAGCCCTTCCAGGGTAATTGCCTTATGTACCCCCGAAAGAAGGCTGCCCTGGGTAAGGCGAAAGGGGCCGAATTCCGCCAAAACCCTGCCGTAGGGGGCCAACAGATTACCGAAAACAATGACCGCCATAATAAAAAGCGGGGAGAGAGGGGTGATTTTTTTTCCGGTTAACCGGGCATAGAGGCCGAACAGCAAAAACTGTATCCCCCGGGTAAGGGTGGAGGGGTTAATAAGAAAGGCAATCATCATAATAAACCCCGTAAAAAGGAGGTCCCGGCCCGGAAGGACGAGCCCCTTTTTCCCGCCGGAATTTTCGCGGGGAAGCGCCGGCCCGATCAGGACCGGCGCCGGGGAGGGCCGCTCCGGCCCGCCGGGGAGGGCCGGGGAAAGGCCGCGGCAGGTCCGGTACCAGACCGACCGGGCGGTGAAAATTTCGCAGAAAAGCCCCAGGGCCATACCCATAAAGACCCCCAGCCCAAGAAAGGGGGGGACGATATATTGAAGGCCCTCCCCAAAGATAAAAGCGCGGGCCAGGGCGAGCTGGACGCCATTGGAGAGCAGGGCGCCGGCAACGCTTGTCCCGATAAAGCCGACGCGTTCCGCTCCCAGGCAGCGGCGCAGTGCGTACATTACCGCTGCGGAAGCAAGGGTTCCCCCCAGGGAGAACATGAAAACGTAGGAAAAAAGGGACCCGGTGATAAGACCCTGGCCCAGGATCTTAATAAAAACCAACAGAGCGAAGCTTTTAACGGAAAGAATATCCAAGGCCACTATCAGGGGCATATTGGCAAGCCCGATCCTCAAAAAAGGGAGGGGTTTGGGGATCATATATTCCAGGGTGGATAAAAAAAAACAACAGGCTCCCAGGAGGGCCGTCGTAGAAACCCGGGAAGACGGATTTTCGGGCCGCCGGAAACCGTCCGGTTTACCAGGCCGCAGCGTCAAGTTCTTCGTCATCGGCCTTTGCTTCCACCCGGATCAACACCTTATTCGGCAGGCACGCTATCCATTGCCCATGACCGTGGATGGTCCCGGCCGCGACACAAATCTGGTTGGTACAGGGGGAGGAGCGGACCCGGACCCGGCCGCCCCGAAGCTCCACCTCCGTGGTACCCAGGGGGCCTGCTATAGGGATAATTTCTTCCGCATCCAGGGGGAATACCCAGTTTCCCTCGGGACCTTGGATGACAACCTCCTGCCGGTCCGGCCCTGCGTGCCGGTTAGGCCCGGCGCGCAGGGCCAGGCCGGCATACACCCAAACAGCGGAAAAAGCCGAAACCCCCAGGGCAAGGACGATGATAATAACATCCACCACCTTGACATAGGTAAAAAAAAACGGTTTCCGGGCGGTCATGGTTAACCGCAGCCGCCGCACCCGTCGCAGTGATTATGGTTATGTCCGTGGGCATGGGTATGCCCGGGGACATGGGGGTGTCCATGGGATATCTCCTCGGGACTGGCTTCCCGGATAGACACCACCGTAATGTCAAAGGTCAAATCCATTCCCGCCATGGGATGATTAGCGTCCACCGTTACCGTACTGCCCTCAACCTGGGTAACCGTTACCAGCCGGGAACCATCGGAGGTCTCGAATTGCATCCCCGCTTTTATGGTGCCGACCTCTTCAAAGTTGTCCAGGGGAACCTGGAGGATCAGCGATTCATCCCGCTCCCCATAGGCGTCGGCAGCGCTGAGGGTTACGGTAAAAGTATCCCCTTCGGTTTTGCCTTCCAGGACTTTCTCCAGGCCGGGAAGAATATTCTCGTATCCATGAAGATATACCATGGATTCAGAATCGGAAGACGTATTAAGGAATTGATTTTGGGCATCCCTAAGGGTATAATCGATACTGATCACCCGATTTTTGGTAATGTGCATAATAAATAATAGCACAACCCCGTAAGTGAATCAACATACCGGCTTGAAGGGCCGCTCTTATCTTCTTTTCAGGTATAATTACCCTATAACCGGTAAACGCCGGTACCGTAGGCCGGTAAAACCAGGGATCCGGTTATGGATTGTCCGGTATAGAGGTCTTGAACTTCCTGTTTGAACGTTATGGCCGCCGGTTTTTTCCCGTAATTTAACAAAAAGAGGAATCTGCGCTCCCCCTTCCGCCGGATCGCTATTTCACAGGATTCCGGGGCCTCAATAAGCGGGTAGTATGGTTCGGCAATCCCCAGTTTTTTGAGGAATATTTCGGCGGTTTTTCGGGTAAAAACACTGCCGAAATAGTAGACCCTGCCTTTTCCGTATTCATTGCCAATTAAGGCGCCCTTTCCCGCATAGTAATTATTGGTGTAGGTCCCCGCCACTTGAGCATTTCCCAGGGGTTCCAGGACGTCATTAAAAACCGCGGTATCGATCACGGTCCCTTCCCACTCAACCGTAATAACGCCATCGTCGGGGGAGACCAAGGTGTAGTCCACAACATCCGCACCGGAAAGGCGCTGCAAAAGCCCCGGAAGTTTTACCATGGGACATTTACCGGTAATATCCTTGTACGCGGTCCGGCAGCCCAGCACGAGGGTTCCCCCGGCCCGTACATATTCCTCAAGAAGCAGCGCCCGCTTTTCCGTCATAATAACCGCGTGGGGATAAAAAAGGACCGGATACTTCGATAAAACCTCCGGCCGGGCGGTGTCATCAAGGTATACATAATCCATCGGGGTGTGGGTGAGTTGGGCGGCCTGAAATATTCCCGCCTCGCTTACCTCATCCAGCCGCCGGTGCCACCCGTCAAGCCGTGAATCCCAGACATTATCATAATCCTTCAGCACCCCAAAGGCCGCCTCATAAACACTCCCCGCAATCCCGGACAGGGATTGGCTCTTTTGATGGATGGAAGCCAGTTCCGCAAGACGGCGGTTGTCCCGGTTGGAATAATCGAGGATTCCGTGCCAATAGATTTCCGTACCCATGGTGCAGGTACGCCAGCGGAAATAGCTCACGTAGTCCGCGCCATGGGCTATGCTTTGCATGGTCCACAGGGTCATCTGCCCCGGTTTCGGCTGGGGAGCTTCCATGCGGGTATTCCACCCCGGAGAACCGGACTGCTGCTCCATAATGCCAAAGATTTTCGAGATCGAACGGACCTCGGATAAATTGCGGCTCCATTTCCGGTCGTTGAGATCCCCGGAATTAACCGGATCGGCGTTCAGAAGGTAGGCAAAATCCGGGTAAGAATCATAGGTGATGAAATCAAGGCTTTCGGCGGTCATGTGGTGGCTGTCAAGGTTGGCGAATACGCCGTTGGTGGTGATAAAGTCCCCGCTTTTGATATGTTTCCGCAATATGTCGCTCTGGAGTTTTACAAAACTCCGGGCGCTTTCCGATATAAACCGGTAGAAGTCCAGTACCAGATGGGGATTATGGGAATTGCTGGCGGTCTTCCGGGGAACAAATACCTCATCCCAGGCGGTATAGGTCTGATTCCAGAACACGGTTCCCCAGGCGGCGTTAAGGTTTTCCAGGGTCTGGTATTTCTTTTTGAGAAATTCCCTGAAAGCGCCGGTGTCACTATCGGAATAGAATTCGCTCGTTTCGCAGTTCAGCTCATTATCGATCTGCCAGCCTATGATGTTGGGGTGTTTGCCGTAATGTTCCGCTATTTTTTCCGTAATGATTGCGGTAAAGCGCCGGTAAACCGGGGAATTGTAATTGTAATGCCGCCGCTCCCCGTGGCGCAGCAAGGTCCCGTTTATGTCCGCGTTCAGGACTTCCGGGTAGCGGTGGGTAAGCCATGCCGGCGGCGTGGCCGTGGGGGTACAGAAGATGACGGACATATCCGTTTCTTCGGCCGCGTTAAGAAAGTCGTCAAAGAAATCGAAGGAATACTGCCCCTCCCGGGGCTCAAATTTGTTCCAGGCGAATTCGGCGACCCGTATGGCAACAATACCGTTTTTTTTCATTCTCCACAGATCTTCCTTCCACAGGCCGCGTTCCCAATGCTCCGGGTAATAGCAGGTCCCCAACAAAATTTTGTCACCCTTGAGTATTCTTTCCATAGATTTTCTCCTTTAGTTCGCCGGCCACGAAATCACTCTTTTTTAACGGAATTGGTTTGGAAGCACGTTTCCGGACAAGTCTATGTGCTTTTTGGTCTTATGTCTATTCTGCCAGTGACTTTACCCATCCATAGAGAAGATCGCACCCTTGCGGGCGTGCCGTAGGGTGATTTTACCTAAATTTTACATTCCCCTCCCGGTATTTTTACCTCCCCAGGGTATGTTCTTTTTGGTTGAAAAAAGTGCGGCTTCCCAAAAATCGCAAGTTTGGGAAAAAACCCGCAATTTCATCAACCGCAATTTTTGTTTTGGAGGAAAAAAATGAAAAAATGGGTTGCTATTTTGGGCCTGGTGAGCGTACTGCCGGGTTTTGTGTTTGCCGGGGGAAAAGCCCAGGGCGGGTCCGGGGGCACGGGAACCGTCCCCACTGAAATTACCGTTATCAGCCGGGAGGACGGTTCCGGAACCAGGGGCGCTTTTATCGAGCTTTTTAAGATCGAGGAACGGGACGCGAGCGGCAAGCGGGTGGATAAAACCACCAAAGAGGCGGTGATTTCCAATCGTACCGATATTATGCTTTCCGCGGTGGCGGGAAACCCCAGCGCCATCGGTTATGTGTCCCTGGGTTCCCTGAATGCCACGGTTAAGGCGGTGAATATAGACGGAACCGCCGCATCCATCGCCAATGTGGAAAACGGGAGCTATAAGATCTCCCGGCCCTTTAATATCGCGGTTAAGGGAAACGCCGGCGGGACGGGTACGAGCGCGGCCCAGGATTTTATCTCCTTTATTTTAAGCCGGGAGGGCCAAGAAGTGGTGGCCAAGGGGTATATTCCGGTGGTTGCCAATGCCCCGGCGTATACCGGTTCATCCTCGGGGAGGGTGGTGTTGGCCGGATCTTCCTCGGTTACCCCGGTGATGGAACAGCTCCGGGAAGCCTATCTGGCCCGTAACCCTCAGGCGGTCATTGAGATCCAGATGAGTGATTCTTCCACCGGCATTAAGGCGGCCATCGACGGTACCTGCGATATCGGCATGGCCTCCCGGGAACTTTCCGACACGGAAAAGGCCCAGCTTACCCCCACGGTGATCGCCATCGATGGGATTGCGGTGATCATCAACCCCGGTAACCCCCTCTCCGGCCTCAGTTCCGCCCAGGTAAAACAGGTTTTTACCGGAGAAATTACCTCCTGGCAGGCGCTTAACTAGCAGCGTTTCCCAGACTGTCCGGGAAGTTACCCGGACGGTCCGGGCAGCTTTTTGGACCGCTTCCGTAGATTTAGCTTGAAGGACAGGGTTATGCGAAAAGACTGGATTTTGAAACAGTCGCTTATTCAAAAAGTTTTTCAAGGGTCGGCCATTTTTTCCGTATTGGTCCTCCTCTTGATATGCGTTTATTTTTTTGCCGGCGGCCTCCCCGCGGTGGGGAAAATAGGCCTTTTTCCCCTGGTTCTGGGGAAAGAATGGGCCCCTTCGGACGTTCCCCCCCAATTCGGGATCCTCCCCATGATCCTGGGGAGCCTGTATGTTACCCTGGGGGCCATGCTCTTTGGGATCCCGGTGGGAATTTTTTCAGCGGTTTTTCTCGCCAAGTATTGTCCGGCCCGGTTATACCGGCTGTTGAAACCCGCCACGGATCTCCTTGCGGGGATCCCTTCGGTGGTGTACGGATTTTTCGGCCTTATCGTGCTGGTACCCCTGGTCCGGAACCTCTTCGGCGGGACGGGAATGAGTATCCTTACCGCTTCCGCCATCCTGGGGATCATGATCCTCCCCACAATTATCGGGGTCAGCGAGGCGGCTATCCGGGCGGTACCGGAGGCGTATTATGAAAACGCCCGGGCCCTGGGGGCCAGCCGGGAACGGAGCCTCTTTTTCGTGGTCCTTCCCGCGGCGGGCCGGGGAATCGGCGCGGGAATCATCCTGGGCATAGGCCGGTCCATCGGGGAAACCATGGCGGTGATCATGGTCGCGGGAAATCAGGCCCGGCTCCCCGCGGGGATTTTAAAAGGGGTCAGGACCCTCACCTCCAATATCGTCATTGAAATGGGCTATGCCTCGGATCTGCACCGGGGGGCCCTGTTCGCCACCGCCCTGGTACTCTTTGTACTGGTTTTGCTCCTCAACATCACCGTGGTCTTTTATAAGGGGGAATTATGAGGAACCTTAAAAGAGGGGGGAATCCCCTTTCTCGAAAACGGGATCCCCTTTCCTTAATCCTGCGGGTTTTGGTCATAGGCTTCGCCGCCCTCACCTTCGCCATCCTCCTCCTGATTATCGGGTATATCCTCATCCGGGGTATTCCCCAGTTGAAAACATCCCTGTGGTCCCCGGTTTATACCACCAAAAATGTGTCCCTCCTTCCGGCCCTGATCAATACCATCCTGATAACGGCCCTGTCCTTAGGCATCGCGGTTCCCCTGGGAATAGCCACGGCGATTTACCTGGCTGAATACGCCAAGTCCTCAAGCCGCCTGGTTCGGGTCGTCCGGGCCGCGGCCCAGACCCTGGCGGGTTTCCCCTCGATCGTCTACGGCCTGTTCGGTCTCCTTTTTTTTGTAAGCTCTCTGGGCTGGGGGTATTCCCTGCTCTCCGGGGCCTTTACCCTGGCAATCATGATCCTGCCCCTGATCATCAGGACCAGCGAGGAGGCCCTCCATTCGGTTCCCCAAATGTACCGGGAGGGAAGTTTTGCCTTGGGGGCGGGAAAACTTGCCACGATTTTTTTGATCCTCCTCCCGGCGGCGGGTCCGGGGATCCTCGCCGGGGTGATCCTGGGCATCGGGAGGATCCTGGGGGAAACCGCGGCCCTGATCTACACCGCCGGCACGGTACCCCAGATACCCCGGAGCCTCCTCTCCTCGGGCAGGACCCTGGCGGTCCACCTGTACGCCCTGTCCAGCGAGGGGCTCTACCTCAACGAGGCCAATGCCACGGCGGTGGTCCTCTTGGCGTTAACCGCGGGGATAAATTGGTTTTCCGCGGTAGTGGCCCGGCGAATGGCGGCCTAGGATTTATATTATGCTAAAGATTAAAACCGAATCCCTGGATGTGTTTTTCGGCGGTTTTCAGGCCCTTCGTTCCGTGAATATGGATTTTTACGACCAGGAAATCACCGCCCTGATCGGTCCTTCGGGCTGTGGAAAATCAACCTTCCTTAAAACCCTGAACCGGATGAACGACTTGGTAGAAGATTTCCGGATTTCCGGCAGGGTCAGCCTGGATGGCGGGGACATATACGGACCGGGGGTGGATGTGGACAGCCTGAGGAGGCGGGTGGGCATGGTTTTTCAAAAACCTAATCCCTTTCCTATGAGTATTTACCACAACATTGCCTTTGGACCCCGGACTCAGGGGATCCGGGAGAAGGGAAAACTGGACGAAATCGTGGAAAGGTCCCTGCGGTCCGCGTCCCTGTGGGACGAGGTGAAGGACCGGCTCAAAAAAAGCGCCCTGGCCCTTTCCGGGGGGCAGCAACAACGGCTCTGCATAGCCCGGGCTTTGGCGGTGGACCCGGAACTTATCCTGATGGATGAACCTACCTCCGCCCTGGACCCTATTTCCACCTTGAAAATCGAGGACCTTATGGCGGAACTCAAGGCGCAATACACCATCATCATCGTTACCCACAACATGCAGCAGGCGGCCCGCATATCGGACCGGACCGCTTTTTTGCTTTTGGGGGACCTGGTGGAATATGATAAGACCGAAGCGATCTTTTCC
The DNA here is from genome assembly GCA_031282145.1 of Spirochaetaceae bacterium. Lineage (GTDB taxonomy): Bacteria > Spirochaetota > Spirochaetia > Treponematales > Breznakiellaceae > JAIRMO01. Next base: position 11,587 of record JAITEG010000142.1, read on the forward strand.
CGGCCCCGGGACCGGCGGACCGAAGATTATGTTACCGGAAGGTTTGGATGAGGGCCGTAGACCCTGAGAGGACCTAGAGCCCTTTTTATAGAGAGGAGTTTGACTGATGCGGAAGGAATTTTTACTCCGGTTAAAAAAAATTGACGAGCTGGTCCTAAAAATGGGAGCCTGGATCGAAGAAACCTTTGCCCTTGCCCGAGAGGCCCTGCTTGCCGGGGATAAGACGGCGGCGGAGGAAGCGGTAACCCGGGATGAGGAATTGTACCAGACGGAGCGGGATATCGAGATCCTCTGTATGCACCTGCTTTTGACCCAACAGCCGGTGGCCCGGGATCTGTACCTGGTAGCGGGCACCCTGAAGATGATCACCGATCTGGGCCGTATTGGGGCCCAGATAGTGGATCTGGCAAAATACGCCATGATTTTGAAAAAGCCCCGGATCAAAATAAAAAAGCTGGACCACATGATGGAGCAGACGGGGATTATGCTCAATCGCAGTATCAAGGCCTTTGTGGAAAAGGATGAGGTCCTGGCCAATTCGGTAATTGACAACGATGAACGGGTGGATAAATACTTTATCAAAATCCGGGAACACCTGGCGGAACAGGTTGAAAAGTCGCCGGACCTGGCCACCGAGTCCCTGAGTTGGCTCATGGTGATCAAATACCTGGAGCGAATCGCCGATCATGCCTGTAATGTGGCGGAATGGACCATTTTCGCCGCTACCGGCCGTCACCGGCATACCCCCCGGCCTGGCGGCGGGGCTCTGCCCCCGGGGGACGGGAAGCCCTTATAAGGAGTGATATGGAGAAGCCCCTGATTTATGTGGTGGAGGATGATCCGGATATACGGGACTTGGAACTCTATTCCCTGGCAGGGGCGTCCTTTGAGGCCCGGGGATTTGCGTCGGGTTCGGAATTCCGGCAGGCCCTGAAAAACGCCCAGCCCCGGTTGGTGATCCTGGACCTGATGCTCCCCGACGAGGACGGCCTTTCTATCCTGAAGCGGCTGCGGGCCCAAGGCCAAACCGCCGCGGTCCCGGTGATCCTGGTTACCGCCAAAACCACGGAGATGGATAAGGTGAAGGGCCTGGACCTGGGGGCGGATGATTATGTGGTCAAACCCTTCGGAGTTATGGAACTGCTTTCCCGGGTGCGGGCGGTACTCCGCCGGGCCGAGGGCGGCGAAAAGGCGGCAAAGTTGAGCTTTAAATCCATCGCCATTGATGAGGAAAAATGGCTGGTTACCGTGGACGGGGAAAAGCGGGATCTCACCTTCAAAGAATTTGAGCTTCTTAAAAAACTCATCTCCTACCCCGATGTGGTTTTTACCCGGGAACGGCTTATCAACGAAGTATGGGGTTTTGATTATATCGGAGAAACCCGGACCGTGGACATTCATATCCGTACCCTGCGGAAAAAGCTTGGTCCCGCGGGCGCTTATATTTTGACGGTCCGCCATGTGGGGTATAAAATCGGGGAGAGCGAATCGTGACGCAGGGGGCGAAGCGGTTTTACCCTCCCGGCGGTGTTGGAGCCGCCCGATATGAAGCGTAAAATCTACCGCTACCTGTGGCTTATCGGTGTCTTTGTCCTGGGAATAAGCGCCCTTGCAAGTTTCTCCTTCTTTTACCGGATCCTTTTGGAACAGGTCCGCCTCGACCTCCAGTCCGAGACTCAGATCCTCTCCCATCTGGCCCCCTTGGAACTGTCCAACATATATGGCGAAGGAGGGCGAGGCCCCTCCATCCCCCGCCCGTTTCTGGGGGCTAAAACCGGCTGGCCGGCGGCGGGGGGGAGGAACCGGATCACGATGGTGGGGCCTGGGGGGGAGGTGCTGCTGGACACCCAGGCGGAGGAGAGCGCCATGGACAACCACCGGGACCGGCGGGAGATCCGGGCCGCCCGGGAAACCGGGGAGGGCTGGGCGCTGCGGCGTTCCGATACCCTGGGCAAGGTGATGGTGTATTATGCCCTCCGCCTGGACGACGGGAGGGTCCTGCGCCTTTCCCGGGCCCTGGACACCCTCTGGATGCTGTTGCTGCGGGCCCTGCCCCTGTTTGTCCTTATCTACGGGGGAATCTTCGCGGGCTGCCGGGTCCTTGCCGCGGTCCTGACCCGGCGGCTCGTCCTCCCCATTAGTGAGCTGGCGGACCGGCTGGATTCGGCGGACCTGGTCTCCCCCTATCCGGAACTGGTCCCCTTTATCAGCGCCCTCTTGGAAAAGAACCAGGGTCTTAAGGAACAAATGGCCCTGCTGCATCAGCAAAAGGCCGAAATGGAACAACTCACCACGGATATGGAAAAGTCCGGGAATATACGCCGGGAATTCACCGCCAACGTGTCCCACGAACTCAAAACCCCCCTGACCACCATCCGGGGGTACGCGGAACTCATCGCCAACGGCATGGCCGGGGAAGGCAAGGAACGGGAATTCGCCGGAAAAATCGAACGGGAATCCCTCCGGCTCCTTTCCCTGATCACCGATATCCTGAAACTTTCGGAACTGGAAAATTTTCTCCTTCCCCCGGAGGAGGAAAATTGCAGCCTCAAAGAGATCGCCGCCGAATGTATTGAAAGCCTCACCCCGCTGGCCAAGGAGAAACAGATCCGCTTCGAGCTTGAGGGGGAGGACGCCCTGGTCCGGGGCGACCGGGGGCTCCTGGAGCAGTTGGTCCGCAACCTCTGCGATAACGCGGTGCGGTATAACCGGGAGGGGGGCAGCGTCCGGGTGACGATAAGGGCCGGAGACCAAGGGTCATCGGTAACCGTGGCGGATACGGGGATCGGGATTCCCCCGGAACATCAGGACCGGATTTTCGAGCGGTTTTACCGGGTGGATAAAAGCCGGTCCAAGGCTTCGGGGGGTACGGGCCTGGGGCTGGCCATTGTCAAACATATCGCGGAAAAATACCGGGCGGAAATTATTGTTTCCAGTGAGGTGGGGGAGGGGACTGCTATTACGGTGCGGTTTCCTTCATTAGCGGGGTAAACCCCAGGCGGGCGGCGGTGCTTTTGCCTGGCGAGAGGGTGAGGGCCGTGCGCCTAAGCCCGGCGCCAATTACCGGGCCGCCACCTCTTCCACGCTCAGATCCAGGCTTGAAGCAATAATCTCCACCGGAATACCGTTTAACCGCGTCATGTCCTATGCCGACACGTTTCCCTAATTTCCGGGTACTCCAATGTGTTTCATCCGGGGGTTTCTCCTGACACGCTATCCGGCATATCTCTTGTTTCTTTTCTTCGGATATGGGGGCTTTTCCGGGTTTCCGCGTCTTGTCGCGAATGAGCGCGTCAATACCTCCGGTAGTATACCGTCTGACATACAGACTTACGGTCATCGGATGTATGCCCAGGAATTCCGCGATTTCATTGGTTCCTTTCCCGTTGGCACGATGCAATACGGTTTGAAGCCGTACCGCAAATTTATGCTTAATTTTTCCGGCGGCCAGAATATGTTCCATTAAATCTTTGTCTTCCGCGTTCAGTTGGGGCAGCACTTCTCGTTTCATGCTCCAGAGTATAGCACATCAGGCGATTATGTCAAACGTATAAGACGGAACACTAGATAATGTGTGGTAACGCCAGATAAAAACTTTACCGACCTTCACACGGTAGAAGTCACTGGTTCTAATCCAGTATCGCCCACCAATCGGCTTTTGTTTTATGGGCCGGACACACGACGGTTACTTCCGGTATCCCAGCCGGGCCGCTTCGGCAAAATCCGCATCCGCCTTGTTTTTATCTCCGCTCATCCGGTAGGCTGTGCCCCGGTTATGCCAGGCCAGGGCATAGCCGGGCTTAATCCTGATGGCATCGGAAAAATCGCGGATTGCCGCTGCGTCATTTTCCTTGTAATACCAGGCGGTTCCCCGCTGATTATAGGCGGCGGCATTGTCCGGTTCCAGCTGCAAAAGCCGGGTAAAATCATCTATGGCTTTGTCGTACTGTCCCTGGACACGATAGGAATAACCCCGGTTATAGAGGGCGTCCCCGTAATCCTTTTTCAGGGCGATAGCCTGGGTATAATCGTTCAGGGCCTTTGCGTGATCCCCCCGGTGGGCAAAAATATATCCCCGGTGGTTGTAGGCGGCGGCGCTGTCTTTTTTCAGGGCGATGGTTTTGGTATAGTCTTCCAGGGCATGATTAAAATCACCCCTGATCTGGTAGGTTCTGCCCCGGGAAAAAAGGGCCTCCGCGTAATCGGGCTTTAGGTTAAGGGCTTTGTTGTACTCCGTCAGGGCCCGGTCGTATTTTTTTTCGTTCAGATACCGTTCACCCAGAATAAACGAGACCTGATACTGTTCCATGCCCATCTGAAGAAGGACCGCCGGGTCCACCGTTTTATAATTAACCGGGTTCAGTTCGCCGATAAAAACGCCCCGGCCCGATCCGGGTCTGACGCCGCTTAAGGATGCGAGGGATTCATTCCTGCCGCCGGAAGGCCGGGATTGGGCGCCGCCGGATCCGGTCTGCGGGACTCCGCCGGCGCCGGGAGCAGCGGCGGTACCGGCGGATTCCTCCAAGGCGGAACCGCCGCGGGCCCTTTGACCGGCGGATGTTCCGCCATCCTGCAGGGCGGCTGTTTCCGGGATTGGGGGAAGGACCGCCGGGGTTTCGGCGCTTTGCCGTACCGCCGCGCCCACGCCTCCGGTTCCGGCGGAATCAGAGACATCCCGGGAAACAACCGTTTCCGGGTCATCGTTCCCCGCAGGCCGGCAGGCGGGAAAGAAGACACCGCATATCAGCGCGGCACAGATTGCAATCGTATAGCGCAAGAAAAAATGTTTACCCCTGGGCAGCATTATTAACTCCATGGTTACAAGATAAAGAATTTTATTCTACCTGCATAGGCAAAAGTTGATCCGAAAGCTGATAATCCCTGGGAACCAGGCTTTCCCAGGGGGAGGGCTCCAGGGCATCCCGGTCTATGCGCATAAAAAGCTGGAGTTCATAGTCCGGTTCGGGATGGAGTATGTTCTGGGCGTTCAGGTACCCCAGATTAATGCCGGGGCCATAGAGGTCCTTAATGGGCCTCATCCGGGACATGGTTTCCGGGTCCCGGGTCAGTACATCCCATGCCCGGATTGATTCCGAGAAAAGTCCCAGGGCCCGGGTCCGGTAACCGGTGTCACCGCTGATTCGGGTAAGGGTTTCCAGGGTAACGCCCAGGTTGTTGTCCGCCACCATGATCCGTTCCGCCAGGTCCTGTTCGTCCGGCCGGCTTCCCGGGGCCAGATTGGGAAAACGGACCCGTTCGGCGGTCAGCAGATCCATAAGCCGGTTATAGTAACCCTGGGCGGCAAAGTAATTACCCCGCATATATGCGGTGTTTCCCAGGGCATAGAGCAGGCGCTTGTTATTGGGCATAAAGGGGGTAAGGGCAAAGAAATACCGCAGCGCCTCTTCCCAGGCTTCATTCTGGTAATGGGCGGCGCCCATGCGGTACTGAATCTCCGGCGGCGACCAGCCGTTCCGCTCCGCCTCCTGGTAAAACCTCAGGGCCGCCGCCATATCCCCCTCTTTAACAAAAAATTCCAAATCCCCCAGATCCGCATAGAGCCGGCCAAATTCACCCTGGGTTTTAAGAACCTGCCTTGCCCGGGCATCCTCGTAAATACGGACCCCCCGGATAAGCTCTTCTTCGGCGGAAAAGAATTCTTTCGCGTTGATTAGTACTTCCGCGTACCGGCGGTGGGCGTCTACGCGGTAAGCGGCCCGTTTGGGGGTTTCTTCCCTGGCGCCGTCAAAGATCCGGACCGCCTTTTCCAGGGTCTGGCGTTCTTCCGCCGTAGAACCGTAACGGTTATAGTACCGGGCCAAATGGTAGTAGGGTTCAGGATAATTTTCGTCTGCTTTGACGGCGCGGAGCAGTACATCCCGGATGCCTTCTATTCTGTCAACATATTCGTCGGGAACGCCTTCCACTTCGGTAAATTTTTTGTCCAGGAGGTACCCGCCCAGTTCGGCCAGGGTGGGAACGGAAATTTTCCGCTTCTTGGGCTTCTCCATAAAATAAGCCTGCAGGGGCAGGACCTCGTCCAATTGATCGGTCCTGATAAAATACTTAAGCATCCCCTCCAGGACGGAATCCGTCCGGCCGTATTTTTCCAGAAGCCGGGCATAGGCGGCCCGGGCTTCCTCGTAACGGGAGGGATCGACTTCACCCCAGGCAAGGTTGTTTTCCGCCAGGGCCATAAGTCCTTCCCGGTCATTGACCGCATAGTCCAGGATATTCGTGCGGAGGATCATGTCCGCTTTTTCATAATTGTACCGGTAATACGTTTCCATGGCGGCATAATCCAGGGCACCCTTTTTATCCCGGGGAAATACCCGCAGCAGTTCGTCGTACTTCCGCTCCGCGTAGATGTACTGCCGTTCATCCCGGAATCCTTCGGCATAACGGTAGAACCAGTTCTTGACCCGGCGTTTTTCAAAGCCCTGGAGGAACAGCTCATTTGCCCTGGCGTATTCCCCCGACTGCAGGGCGGTATAGCCTTTCTTGTAGAGATCCTCCGCCTGCAGGGGGGTGACAACAAAACGCCAGATCAAGTACCCAAGACAAAGGACAACCAGGGCGATGGCCCCGAAAAGCCGCAGTACCGGAAGAAAGCTATGGACAAAAATATAACCGAAGCTGGCCTGTTCCGCCTCCAGTTCCGCGCCGGTTTGTTTTGCATAACCCTTGGGTATGGGGATGGCCCGGCCCAAAATCCTGCCCGCCAATGCGGCCGTTTCTTTTGCCGGAGCGCCCCTGGTAAGCAGCTTAATCAGCGCCGACATCAGATCCGGGGCCACCGCCTGTTCGGCGATAAGTTCTTCGCAGGCAATGCGCAGATTTAACGGATAGGATGAAAGAGTATCCTGGAGCCGGTTGTATTCCTCTTCGCTCAGGCGGATTTCTTCAATGTTTTCCGAGGCCGCCGGAGCCGTTCTGCCGGGACTTGTCCGGGATGGTCCGGTTCCGGGGGTTCCGGTATCGTCTATTCCGTCCAGGGAAAAATCCCCAAAGTCATCCGGGGGCGCCGAAAAGTCCGGAGTATCCGGCGTTTCGCCGGGGGGGGGCGTCCATGTTTCTCCCCCCAGATCAAAGGTGTCAAAGGGATCCCCCGCCCCGGGGAATCCGGTATCCGCGGCCGGAACATCAAGGCCCGTATCGGGAAAACCGGCTTCATCCGCGGCTTCCCCGGTTTCCTCAAAATCGGGAATGTTCAGATCGGAAAAAGAACCGTCCCCTTCTTCCGGCGGAGCTTCCGTTTCATCCGGTTCCGGAGCGGCGTCTTCTATGCTTTCGCCGCCCAAGTCCATGGATTCCGGAAAGCCAAAACCGGCGTCCGGATCGGCGCCGAAATCGGCCATGTCAAAACCGGTTCCTTCCATGCCATCCGGTTCGGCCCCTTGATCCGCGGCGGCTTCCGGGGCGCCAAAATCCCCTATATCGCCCAGGTCAAAATCCGCGGCCCCGGAAATTTCAGCCCCCGGCTGGTCCGGCTCCGTAAACCCTTCCGGCTGGTCCGGTTCTGTGAACCCTTCCGGTTCCGCAAAGCCCTCCGGCTCTGTGAAGCCCTCTGTGAACCCCTCCGGTTCCGCGGCATCCGGCGCCGCCCCGGCCGGGGCCGGTTCCCCCTCCCTAAATTCGCCGCCCATGTCCATGGCCTGGGACAGATCGATATCGGGAAATTCAAAGCCGGAAAAATCCGTGTCCCCGGCGGGGACGCTTTCCGTTCCGGCGGGTTCCTCCTCCCCGACGGACAGCTCCCCGGCAGGTCCGGGCGGTTCGGCCAAAAAACTGTCTTCCAGGTCCTCCGCAAAACCGCTTAAGAGATCCTCCGGCAGATCTTCGGATCCCTCCGCCGGAAAAGTTTCACCACCTTCGGGAACATCAGGAACATCGGGAATATCGGGAATGTCCGGTAAATCCTGGGAAAGAACGGATTCCACCGCATCGCCGCCCAGGAGATCGCCAAAATCAAAATCCCCGCCGGCAGAAAAATCAGGTTCCGGGGCAGCGTCAAAACCGGCGGAACCGGTGGGAGTTTCCGGGCCGGAAAAACTTTCGGGAGGCGCGTCCAGATTCAGGCCCGCAAGATCCGGCATGTCCAGAGCCGAATCCGGTCCGCCCTCAAGGCCTTCGGGGAAGGGAAGGGGCGGTTCGCCGCCGGGAAGTTCCACATCCTCCATGAACAGCTGATTGTTGGCCATTGTCAGGGCTTCATTACCCAGATCTTTAAAGGAGGATTTAAATTCGTTCAACTGCTCAAGTGACGGCATAATTAAGATATTGGGGCATTAACCGATATTAGTAAAGAACAATGAAAAAGTTCTTTATGGTAACGCTCCTTACGGCTATTATCGGCAGTATCTGGGCGGCTGATACGGATTCTTCCCAATTTATTGATCATTTGCTAAGCCTGCGGGAACCGGAGAAGCCCCGGATTCTGGAGGACACGGTGGTCTTTACCGCGTCTTCTTCGTACCGCCGGGTGGGCATAGCCTTTGCCCATGAAGGGTTCGGCAAGGTGTACCAGTTCCGCAGGCTCATGGTGCCCAATGAAAAGGCCGGTCCCTGGGTTAAGGGAAAACCCCCGGCGGATTTGTACCGTGATTCGGGAATCTTTTTTTATATTTTTACCATCCCCGAAGACCTTAGGGGAGATCTGGAATACCGGCTTATTATTGACGGCCTCTGGGTCCGGGATCCGCTGAATCCCGATTACCGGACCGATCCGTCTTCGGGCATTATCCGGTCGGTGGTTGCCATTCCCCCTATCCGGCGGCCCGATACTCCGAACCGGGGGCCCCCGGGAACCCTGACCTTTACCTACTATGCCGAAAGCGGCAGAACAGTGACCGTGGCAGGATCCTTTAACCGCTGGGATCCCTTTATGTACGAACTGCGGGAAGTCAGCCCCGGCCGGTATACCCTGTCGCTGCCCCTGCCCCCGGGGACCTACCAGTACGCCTTTTTCTACCGGGGCGAACGGCACCTGGACCCGAACAATCCCCGCCGGGTCTACACCCGGGAAGGGAAGGCCGCCAACGAGGCCACCGTCGAGTAAGGCCGGGGGCGGCCTGTTATCTATACCGGGGAATGGACAATAAGGGATTGACAGTAATACAGGGGGTTGTGCATGGGAGAGAGCAAAATAACATTCTCCAGAAAAGAAATACGCATGATTATCGGCATATCGGCCTTGATATTTCTTTTATCAAGAATACGGCTTGTTACGTACGACAACGACAATTCGCGCTTATTGGTTATCGGCGTTGCCCCGGAGCTTTCCTGGATCCTGCATCCCAAGACCTTTAAGACTCCCTATGGCAACGTACACATAAAAGCTTTTACCCTTGTTGCCAGCAGTGATTCGGGCAGTGTAAGACGTATTGAAAATAATAGACGGCATACAAAGATAAGCCATAATCTGACTATCATGGGCAATAAGATTACCGTTGATATTGACACAATAATCCTGCAGGGAGATCTTATTGATACTTTTTTTTCTGAAAGTACCCCTCAGCCATTTCAGCTTGGCAACAACCGTTTGGAAATTGTTGCTTATATAGGATGTGTAAGATATGAGGACGGGTTCTCTTATCTTAGAATAGCTGATTTTTCAGAGTTTCGCCTTATTGATTCGACTATAATAAAACCTGTCTCTGTAAATCCGTGGTTCTTGAAATTCAATGATGATCAATGGACACTGACGTCCATGTTTATCGTAACCAGTCCGGCATGGGAAGGCGAAAAGTACATAGATTCCATAACCGTTGAAAAAGACTGGGGAAACATTATTGAATATACGGAAGTAAAAGATGAAGAAGATTTGTAGTGTCAAATCCCGAAATGTCAACTTAATGATTTCTCTCCGCCCTGAAGGCCGGGGATTTTGAGAACATGAAACATATTAAAATAGTTTTACGTCCCCGGCGCCATGCTTAAGGATGCGCGGGCGGTACTGTGTGAGCTGACCGTTGAATATACTATTTCTGAATGGCGCCCGATACGGTTTGTTAAACGCTGGGAGCCGCTGGGGATAAGGAGATCTTGATTATGGATAAAAAAACGCTGCAAGGAAAGATTGTATTCACCGTACTGGCGGTCTGCGTCGCTTTACCGTTCCTGCTTTGGCATTTTAGAATTACAGAGTACCGCGGTAAACACCTGTTTGTTTTTACGATGTCCCCGGACAGCGCCACCTGGACGCTGTTGCCCCAAACGATACGTACGGTAAGCGGCGACATACATCTAAAACCCTTTACGCCAGTATCAATCAGCAAAGGGTATTTATGCGGAATTAACAATTTCAATAACAACATCAGCCATAACCTGGTTGTGGACGGAAATATCATTAACAAAGATATACTTGGAATAGATTTGAATTCGGAAGGTAAAATAACCGGTCTTTACGGGGGTACAAAAACACAGGATTACACCATTGATAACGTGCAATTTACGATAGAATTGTACAATGTAAACGAAAAGTGGGTAAAAATTGTCAGTTTTGACGAAATTATACTGCAAGATGGGACTACTATCACAATAGAAGAGATAGGCCCGTATTGTCATTTAATAATGGAGAACGACGAATGGAATTTGTATACCCGGGCATCTGATTATTCGTTCCTTGTGCAAAACCCCCAATGGGAAGAGCCGAAACGGTTACACTCACTAACGTTTAAGCCGCATTTTG
>JAITEG010000155.1 GCA_031282145.1 Spirochaetaceae bacterium
CTATTACTGGTGGAGGGCCCATTACCGGACAGGGAGGAGGAATCTACGTGGCGTGGGGCAGTCGTTTTGCGAAGGCGAGTATATCTGCCGACGGCAAAAGCGGCGTCATTTATGGCTCAAGCGCCAGTCTGGAATTGGCGAATACTGCAACGAATGGCGCTGCAATGTATGTCTATTCGGTAAGTGAAGCAAGAGATGATACTCTCGGCCAGTTTGATGAATATTAAGAGGTAACCCCAAAAGGGTGCCAGGCACCAAATTTGTGGATAAAATTTAATCGCCTAAAAAGGTGCCAGGCACCTTTTTACCCATTGTTAATTATTCACTGTTGAGACTGTTCCAAACCTCCACAGGTGTTGCGGGCGGCAATAATCCGGGGGCGTTACGGGGGTGGTAAACCCCCGTAGTGGGGGTAGCGGAAGACCGCGCAGCGGGCTGGAGCGCAGGGGGCGGCTGCCCCCTCCTTGGCTTATTGTCCGGGGTTTTGGAACAGCCTCATGTACTAAAAATTTAAATTTTTGTCGTATTATACTACATATAATGGCGTGACCGATTATACAAAGATATAACTATAATTAGCCGATCGGGTAAATTCTGTATTTTCATCCGGAATATCTCAAAAATATTGAATAAGTATGCAAAAACATGGATTTATCCAACATATTCATACATAACGGCAAGGGTCTGAATGATTGGCAAAGATTACCCTTATTGCTTTTTTACGATAACTATTTTACGATAACTATAATCATGAAAGCCCCGCGGACAAAGAGTTTAACCATGGCCGATATAGCCCTCAAAGCGGGAGTGTCTATCACCACAGTTTCCCATGTGATCAATAAAACCAGGCATGTCAGCCGGGAAACAATGGATACGGTTTTAGCGGCTATAAAAGAGCTGAATTACCAATCCGCCAAGGTCCTCAGATCCAGGGCAGACAAGGATATTTATGTTGGGGTGATCGTCGCCGACGTTCGGGAAGACCATTTTATCGCCATGATTAAAGCCATTGAAACAGTAGCGGCGGATTTCGGTGTATCCATTATTTTTTGCGATTCCGAGGCGGATCCCGAAAAGGAAGAAAAAAACATTAGCATCCTCCTTGAGCGGAATGTTAACGGTCTGCTTTTGGCTCCCATTGCGGCGGATCATATTCCCCGGATTCTGCGAAAAGTTTCAATCCCCGTGGTGCTTATCGACCGCCAATACGAAGAACACAACTATCTTTTCGTGGGAATCAATAATTTTCACAGCAGTTATATTGGGACCAAGTATCTTTTTGATAAGGGCGGTACCCGGCTCGGCTTTATCAGCTATTCCAGCGTGATCTATACGGTAAAACAGCGTATATTGGGATACAAGGCGGCGCTCATGGAATACGGTGAAGCCGCGGTTCCTAAGGTTCTTTCTTTAAGTCATAATCGAGAGGATTCCAGTCCTATGATCAAACAGTTTGTCAAGGATGAGAAGCTGGACGGTCTGGTATGCGGAACATCAACCATCTGTTACGAGGTAATTAATGCCCTTGAGGAATTTGACAAAGACATACAAAACCGCCTCAAAATCATTACTTTTGATGATAACCGGTGGATGGATCACTTGAAATATCCGGTATCGGTGATTGTTCAGCCTGTTGCGGAGATCGGTAATGCCGCATTGGAGAATTTACTGCAGATGATCGAGCATATCAATCCTATCAGGGAGGTTAAACGGGAACTGCTCTTCGATGTAAGCATTATTGACAGAATCAACTGAGTAGAAACATGAATTTTGGGCGCATCCCCGCCTGCGGCAGGGCCGGGCTATCCGCTCCAATTCCCAAGCCCAACTATGGTGGGCAGCCCCGCACCAACCGCTCTAACGCGGGCTTGCGGGATTTCCGCTTCTATCCCATGCGCTTCCCAAAACGGGCTTTCCATATTCCGGGCTTTTTTTTTATTTTTTTTTCTGTTAGATTGAAGCAAATTCGGGGACAAACCCATATATATAGTATGTGGTACATAGTACCCGTCTTGATTCCAAAACCTGTCCGGCGCCGGTCCGCGCTTCGGTGGAATTGGACAAGTTATTTTTAGAACGGGAGTAAAAAATGGGTAAAACGAGCAGTGAACAGTCCGAAAAGGCCAGGGGGAATCCTCTGGCGACCGGGGAAGAGAAAGCCAAGGCCCTGGAAGCGGCGCGGCTTCAAATTGAAAAGCAGTTCGGGGCCGGTTCCCTTATGAAGCTGGGTACCCATGTTAGCGCGGCGGGAATAGAGACCATTCCGTCCGGGTCCATTCTGCTTGACGAGGCCCTGGGCATAGGCGGCTATCCCCGGGGAAGGATAATCGAGATTTACGGCCCGGAGTCTTCGGGAAAAACAACCCTGGCCCTGCACGCCATTGCCGAGGCCCAAAAAATGGGGGGTATAGCCGCGTTTGTGGATGCCGAGCACGCCCTGGACCCGCTTTACGCGAAAAATCTGGGGGTCAATATCGACGAACTCTGGATCTCCCAGCCGGATACCGGCGAGCAGGCCCTGGAAATAACGGAGAATCTGGTGCGTTCGGGCGCGGTGGATGTGATCGTGGTGGACTCGGTGGCGGCGCTGACTCCCCAGGCGGAAATCGAAGGCGATATGGGGGACGCCCACGT
>JAITEG010000164.1 GCA_031282145.1 Spirochaetaceae bacterium
ACCGCTGTCCCAGGGGGTACCGCGGTTTTGGGCTTCGCAACTATGCCGGGCTGGGCGGCTGCTTTGGACTGTACCGGCATCCCAGACGGTACTGTGGGTTTGGGCTTCGCAACTACGCCGGGCTGGGTGACTGCTTTAGGCTGTACCGCTGTCCCAGGCGGTATCGTGGTTTTGGGCTTCGCAACTATGCCGGGCTGGGCGGCCGCTTTGGACTGTACCGGCATCCCAGGTGGTACCGTGGGTTTGGGTTGTACCACCGCACCGGGCAGGACAACCACTTTGGGTTGAATCACCGCTTTGGGGAGCTTAACCACACCGGGCTGACTTGGGCCGCCGCTGTCTTTTGTGTCTCTCATTGAATCGTCGCTCACCGCGGCTATCCCTTTATGGAACCTGAAACAGAACCTTCCATGGTTACGTCATCGGTATCCAGATCTACCCGGATCTTGTCTGCCCTGAATTCATCACTGTCTTTATACACCACCGGAAACCCGGAAAGATCCAAGAGTTTTTCCTCCCGCCGGTATATCGCGTATTCCGAACGGCATACCATGGTATCCTTAAAGAGCCGCACCGATATTTGGAAAACCGTCAGTTCCGCTTGATCATCATACTCTATAAAACGCCCCTTGGCGACAATTTCATTTTTACGGTCCTCCAGGGTAGAATCCCCTTCCAGCCGGGCTATTTTTAAGTTCCGGTCATACCGCAGCCGTTCGGTAATAAAAAGAATATCCTTTTCCTCATCCCTGCCCTGAACATTTCCAAAACACTCTATATATTGATTATTATCCCCCTGGAGTTCGATTCGATCCGCCTTAAGGAGGAGATTATCAGACTTAACCTCTGCGTTTCCCGAAAGAACCGTAACTTCTTTGCCCGAGCCCCGGCCGCCGCTCATGTGATTCGCCCGAAAGGTAAAGCTATCCGCCGCTGCGGGAAAAGTTAAACCGAAGCCCAGGATAAAAAGCAAGAGAATTTCTATGAAGAACCGCGGAACAAAGGCCCCGGTACCTCCGTTGAATGGGAACAGGATTTTTTTACTCATCATATAGTCCCTCCGGAAGAATACTGCGAAACCCGATCTCCTCTCCGTCTTTTTCATCATCGTGAATATAAATACCTTCGACGTTCCCGGAAAAACCCCAGGTCCTGCTCCGTAGATCCGCGGAAAATCCCTTACCGGTAAAACTCGTCCCATCGGAACGGTATATATCCACCGCAACGTCCTCCTGGCCGGACAGGGAACGCTCCCGGTCCTTCCACTCAATGGTATCGGTCTCTATGATAATATCTTCGGAGTCCACCGATATGGTTACCTTTCCACCCAAGCGGACATCTCCCGAATTGAGATCCATTGATGCGGTACCCGCGCTGCCTACGGCGTTGACCTTTTCTCCGTGCTCCTCAAACTGTTCAAAGGAAAAGGAATCCAACTCCATGATCTGACGCTTATCGTACCGCTCCACCTGTTTGGCCTTAACCCGTACCAGGGGATCCCCGTCTCTCACCCGGACATATTCCGTGTCTTTCATCAACAGATCCGGGTAATCATCTTCTATGGTTATCATTCCATAATCAAAACTGCAACCCCATAATAAGAAAAATCCTGATAAAACTATCAATCCTTTTAAAAAAAAGAAAAACCGGCGGTATCCGGAGTATATATAATGTCCCATACGGCTACCTTGGGACCTGCTTCCGGTCCCGGGCCGCGGCAATAAAGTCCCTGAACAGCGGGCTCGCGGAAGTGGGCTTGGATTTAAATTCCGGATGAAACTGAACTCCCAATCCCCAGGGATGTTCCGGCCATTCGGTACACTCCACGAGGCTCCCGTCAGGGGTAAAGGCGGTAAGCAAAAGGCCTGACTCGCTCATCTCCTTACGGTATTTGTTTGAAAATTCATACCGGTGCCGATGCCGCTCCCAAATATTTTTTTCCCCATAAGCCGCCAGGATCCGGCTGTCCCCATCCACCACAGTTGCGCTTTTCCCCAGCCGCATGGTACCTCCATAATTTTTTACATCTATCTGTTCTTCCAAAAGGCTTATGACGGGATGTTTGGTATCCTGGTTAAATTCAGTGGAATCCGCGTCTTCCCAGCCCAATACGTTCCGTCCCCATTCAATAACCATGATCTGCATCCCCAGACATATACCAAAGTAGGGGATTTTGTTTTCCCGGGCCCAGGCCGCGGCCCTGACCATACCGTTGATCCCCCGCTGGCCAAACCCGCCGGGCACGAGGATGCCGTTTAGTTCAGCCTCCGTACCGCCCGAGCCCAGGATGTTTTCCGGGGGGGCCGAGCCTTCCAGCCGGGAGGAATCGATCTTAACCAGTTCCACCTCCACCCCGCAGGCCAACCCCGCGTGGAACAGGGCCTCGTAGACCGATTTATACGAGTCATGGAGGTCCATGTATTTACCCACAATGCCGATCCGGACCTTCCCTTTCCGGTTATTAAAACGCTCCATCATGGAATACCAGGGGGCAAGGTTGGCATGCCGGCTCTCAACGCCCATTTTTTTAAGCACCACCTGGTCCAGTTTTTGCTCAAAAAAGATCAGGGGTATTTCATAAATGGTCGTATCTACATCGTAAGAGGTGAACACCGCATCGGGATCCATGTTGGTAAACAGGGCGATTTTCCGGCGGGTTGGTTCATCCAACATCACCGGCGCCCGGCAGATAAGGATATCCGGCTGGATCCCCTGTTCCTGCATGGCCTTTACCGAGTGCTGGGTGGGTTTAGTCTTGAGTTCCCCCCCGGCGACCTCGGGGATCAGGGTAAGATGGACCGAAATGGCGTTGGTTTTACCCGATTCATGAATAAGCTGCCGGGCGGCTTCCAGAAAAGGGATGGATTCGATGTCCCCCACGGTTCCGCCGATTTCCACGATCACCACATCGGTATCCGCATCTTCCCGGGATACTGCCAGGATCCGGCTTTTTATTTCGTCGGTAATATGGGGAATCACCTGGACACAACGCCCCAAATACCGTCCCTCCCGTTCCTTGCGGATTACCGAATCGTAGACCTGGCCGGTGGTAATCGAATTGCTCCGGGAGAGGGGCCCCGAGGTAAACCGGGCATAGTTTCCCAGATCCAAGTCGGTTTCGGCCCCGTCATCGGTAACATAAACCTCTCCGTGCTGGTAGGGACTCATGGTTCCGGCATCCACATTAATATAAGGATCACACTTGACCATACGGACATTAAGCCCCCGGCCTTCAAGTAAAGCCCCCAAAGAGGATGCCGCTACCCCCTTACCAAGGCTCGAACATACGCCACCTGAGACAAAAATAAACTTATTCATGTAAAATCATTATCCTGGACCACCGTCCTTTCGTCAACACTCACCCAGAATAAGGGGAGATCCCTATAAAACCCCGCAAAAAAGCAGCAGTTTCAAAAAAACCCGCATCTTTCAACTTATTCCAATGCTGAAAAAGCCCGGTTTCCTTTATTATCGGCTAATTTTTATATTTATAGATTGACATTGAGTAATTCACTCCTTACTATAATAATATGGCCGATGATGTATTTTTTACTGATGCCGATTTTGAAATGTACCGAAACCTCATCTATAATGAGAGCGGTATCCATTTCACGGCAACCAACCGTTCTATTTTGGAAAGCAGGCTGAAAGAGCGGCTTCGAGAAAAGGGGATCCCTTCGGTTCGGACTTATTTTACTACTATCTCCAAGGACAAAGAAGAACTTAAAAATTTTCTTGATTCCATTACTACGAATTTAACCCGGTTTTTCCGTAATCAAGCTCATTTTGACGCACTGGAACACCATGTGGTGCCGGAATTGCTTAAAATAAAAAAAGGAAGCGGGAATTTCAACATAAAAATTTGGAGCGCCGGATGTTCGACCGGGGAAGAACCCTATACCATTGCGATGCTGATGAGTGAAATCCTCCCTGCCCCCTGGAAATTTGAAATTGTTGCCAGCGATATCAGCTTAAAATGCCTTATGACCGGCAAAGAAGGCTTTTACGGAGACACCCGGGTGACCGGGATTCCCGACGCTTACCTCAAAAAATATTTTGACAAGGTAGAGGGCGGGTATAAGATCCATACGGATATGATGTCAAAAATACGGTTTGATTATCATAATTTAAAAAATGATTCGGGATTGAGGAATTTGGACATTGTTTTTTGTCGAAATGTGCTGATCTACTTTGACGAGGCGGCCCAGACTGCGGTGGTAAACCGGTTTTGGGACTCTATGGCCGCCAAATCTTTTTTGTTCATCGGTCATTCAGAATCTCTTTTTGGGATGGCCACTAAATTTGAGTTTGTAAAAACCCAGTGGGCAACTCTTTATAGGAAATTTGTCTGACATGAAGGGGTTTTGGGAAAAACTCAATATCCAAACGATCTTAAGAACCCCCGCTAATAGTAAGGAGCATACCGGTGGCTGATGAAATTTCTGTATTAATTGTTGACGATTCCGCGTTGATGCGCAATCTCATATCCAAAATGGTGGAGGCGACCCCGGGTTTGCGGGTGGCGGAAAAAGCCATGAATGGGGTGTTTGCGCTGCAAAAAATAGCCCGCTTTGATCCGGATATTATTGTCCTGGACCTGGAAATGCCCGAAATGAATGGGATAGAATTTCTCAGGGAGCGTAAAAAGCGGGGAATTACCATTCCGGTCATTATTCTTTCTTCTATTGCCCGCCGGGGTGCTGAAATAACCATGGAAGCCCTTTCCCTGGGGGCAAGTGATTTTATTCAAAAGCCCTCCGGTTCGATATCAGAGGATATTCATACCGTCAAAGATACCCTGGTGGGTATGCTTTTGGGGTATGGCGGGCAATACCGCCGTACCCAGGGTAAAAAAGCCTTTTCCCCGGAGCCGGTTAAAAAGACGGAAGCGCCGCCCGCCCTCGTGGAAGCCCATAAAATTGCCTCCGCCCTGGGAACGATACTGCCCCCGGCGGGAACCGTCAAAGCTCCGACCCCCATCAGAAAGCCCGGAAATACCGAGGTTATCGCCATCGGCATTTCTACCGGCGGCCCCGATGCCTTACGGGTGGTTTTTTCCAAGCTGGACGCGGATTTAAAACAGCCGATCCTCGTGGTCCAGCATATGCCCGCGGGATTTACCGGGGAATTTGCCAAAAGCCTGGACCGGGTATGCCCCCTGGATGTTAAAGAAGCGGAAGAAGGGGACCCGATCCAGCCGGGCCGGATCCTCATCGCCCCGGGAAATAAACACCTGGAGGTGGAACGGAAGGTCACGAATTACTTCGTCCGCCTTTCGGACGATCCCCTGGTCAGCGGGCACCGGCCTTCGGCGGACGTGCTTTTCGCCTCAGTGGCCATGGCCTATACCAACCATGCCCTGGGGGTTATCATGACCGGAATGGGCCGGGACGGCGCCCAGCAGCTCGGCACCATCTTTAAGGAGGGGGGCATCACCCTGGGCCAGGACGAGGCCAGCGCGGTGGTGTATGGGATGCCCCGGGTGGCCTTTGAACTGGGGCACGTGATGGAACAGGTGTCCCTGGAAAAAATGGCCGAGCGAATCTGCGCCATCGCCAAAACCCCCCGATAGGGCCCCTCCCCACGGGAGACGCCGCCATCCGCGGCATACGCTCAACGCGGCCCGCAGGCCGGGGTACTCAACCCCCACCGAATGGCCTTTCCGGCATGGATTAACCCGATTCTGACTCAGGTTTACCCGGTTCTGACTCAAGTTAACCTGATTTTGACTCGGGTTAATCTGAGTCTGCCTTGAGTTAACCTGATTCTGACTCGGGTTAAAATGATTTTAACTCGAGTTAAAACGGCTCTGCCTTGAGTTAACCTGATTCTGACTCGAGCTAAAACAGTTCTGACTTGAGTTAAAACGATAAGAAGAAGACCCCCGGGACAAGCGCCCGGAGGTCTTCGGTTGGTAAATAAGCGGGATTACCCGTTATGGGTAAAAATTTCGGATCAGGTTCCGGTAGCCGGAATATTTGCCGTGATGGTCACATCATCCCCTGGAGTCGTTGTTCCGGTAATCGTGTTGGTAGAGGCCGCGCCGATAATTTGAGTTAACACGCTGGCGCCTTGCGCGGCGGTCTTTCCGGTTAAAGAGGCTCCGACCGTAGCGTTAGTCAGGGCAAGAGCGCCTGCGGCTACGTTGGCCGTAGCCGCGCCGGTACCGATCTTTATCATGCCGTTAGCCGGTAAGAGTATCCCCGGCGCCGTGGTGGCGGTTCCCTGCAGGACAAGTTTGCCGTCCGACGCAAGGTTGATGACCCCTTCGGTACTCACGGCGCTTGTGCAGGTTATGGTAAGCGCGTTCGGGGCGCCGCCAACCTGGGTGATGACCGCCCCCGGCCCCTTGGCGACGAGGCTTACCGTTGGCACGCTTGCCGTGATGGTGCTTGCCGCGGCGGCGGCCGCAATGGTGACATTGGCCGCCCCGGATCCGGAGGTTACCTGCCAGCCGCCGTAGATTCCGCCGACGATTTCGGTCTTATGGGCTATCAGTTTACCGGGGCCGACGAGGGACGCTCCCACCCCCTGGCCTTCAGCGTTCAGGGTAAGCTTAAAGCCATTGGCTATGGAGAGGGTCGCGCCGGCGGCGATTTCCAGGGTGTCGTTCTTGGGGATGATGTCATTGGCCCCAAGGCCAACGGCGCCAATGATCTTCCGATGGTGCTGGGTGAATTCGATCGCTTCGCCGGCGGCATCCAATACATAGGGCGCCGAAGTGGCAGCCACAAACGCGGTGGGGACGGTCCCTGTATTGACCGTGGCGCCTTTTTCCACCCGCAGCTTCCCGGTCGTTCCAAAGCTGATAACACTGGAGATATCGTTGGTGGCTGTAAAGGCCGTCAGGGCCGGAATGGTTACTTCGGCGTTATCGGCAACCACCAGGGTACCGTATATTTTAACCGGGGGATCGGTTATGCCCGTGTCGTTGGCCAACGCGGCCAAGAGGCTCAGGGTCGCGCCGGTGTTCAGGGTAAGGGTTTTGCCTGCCG
>JAITEG010000051.1 GCA_031282145.1 Spirochaetaceae bacterium
CGATGTTAATGCGCTGTTATGAGCGGAAGTAAAAGACCCAGGAAGGCGGACCTTACTCCGGTTAACGAATAATGCTGATTCGTATTGAGGGTTTCATAATCTGTCGAATTTTCGGTTCGCGCTCTGCTGTAGTTATTGTCCGGACCATAATTGACATTCCTACCCCAAAATGGTATATATAAAAAAGGACATGAAGTCCGGTTTTTTTCGTTAGGGTAAGCTCCGGGTTAAGAGCATTCTGATAAAATCCCATGAAGGGTCGAGAGGTAAGGGAGAAAATCCTTTTCTATAACAGGCCGTGATCCTGTTTATGGGAGTATCATAGTGACCATTGAAGAGAAATACGACGCCCTTTTACGGCTCATTGCCGCCCAGGGCAGGGTAGCGGTGGCTTTTTCCGGCGGGGTGGACAGTTCTTTCCTTTGCCACGCCGCGGCTGCGGCTGTGGGGGAAAAGGCGGCGGCGATTACCGTGGTTTCTCCCATGCTTCCCAAAAGTGAAATTGACGGGGCTGCGAAGTTTGCCGCCAAGGTCGGTATAACCCATATCCTGGTTGAAGAAGCCGAGATTGATGAAGAAGTGGCGGCCAATCCCAAGGAACGGTGTTATTTTTGTAAAAAAATAGAATTCGGTAATATCCTCCGGGCGGCAAAGGAGCGGGGGATCAACACGGTCTTGGACGGTTCCAACATGGATGATATGGGAGACTACCGGCCGGGCCTCAAAGCCCTGGAGGAATTGCGGATCCTGAGCCCTCTGCGGGAAGTTCAACTCTCCAAGGCGGAAATTCGGGAACTTTCCCGGCGTTTTGATCTTCCGACCTGGGATAAACCCGCTTTTGCCTGTTTGGCCTCCCGGATCCCCTACGGTGAGCGGATCGATAAAGAAAAGCTTGCCCGGGTAGAAAAGGCCGAGGATGCCCTTCGGTCCTTCGGGTTCCGTCAGTTTCGGGTACGTTCCCATGACCGGATCGCCCGGATAGAGGTGGCCCCTGAGGAAAGACGGCGGTTTTTTGATGAAAAGATCCTGGATTCCATCTCACAAACCCTCAAATCCTATGGTTTTTTGTATGTTGCCTTTGAACTGGAAGGGTACGTCATGGGGAATATGAACCGGGCGGCCCTGGTATAAACCCCTTATAGAGGAAGAGGATAACCTTGAAAACATTACACTTCGACTGCTTTGCTGGTATTTCCGGAGACATGACCTTGGGAGCTCTGGTGGATCTGGGGCTTGATCCCGATATATTGCGGGAAGAACTCCATAAACTTCCTATAAATGGATGGAATCTGGAATTTCACCGGGACGAACGGGGAGGAATTTCCGGTACCCACGGGGTGGTGAACCTGGAAGGGGAAACCGGTCATATCGCCCATGACGAGGAGCCCGGGCATCACCATAGTTCCCTGATGCATACTAATGCCCAGCGCCATGGGCCGGAACCGCATCATCATGCCCATCATGATACAGAAAGCGGTTCCGGGGTACATTCGGGGGGGCACCATTCATGGAAGGAGATTTGGGCCCTTATTGAAAATTCCCGAATCACGGTGGGGGCAAAAAAGCGGGCCCTGGATATTTTTTCCCGGCTTGCCCGCTCTGAAGCGGAGATCCACGGCGTCAGTGAAGAGGATATCACCTTCCACGAAGTGGGCGCCCTGGATTCGATCATCGATATCGTAGGCGCCGCTATTGGTTTGGACCTGCTGAGGCCGGACCGGATCACCTGCGGAGAGGTGGAATTGGGGAGCGGGACCGTTACCTGCGCCCATGGGGTGCTGCCGGTACCCGCCCCGGCGACCCTTGTCCTCTGCCGGGGTATGCCGGTAAAAACCGGAGGCTTCCCCAAGGAGATGACCACCCCCACCGGGGCGGCGATCCTCGCGGCTTCGGTGGATGAATTTACCCTTTCAGGCAGTTTCCGGGAGATTAAAACCGGATACGGTCTCGGGACCAGGAGGATGGAGAAACCCAATGTGCTCCGCCTCTCCCTGCGGGAGGAGGCCGATGTTTCTCCGGGGGAAAACTGGCGGACCGAAGAATTGGTTTTACTGGAGGCCAATATCGATGACATGAGCGGCGAGGCCCTGGGTTTTCTCATGGAAACCCTCTTTACCGCCGGGGCCCTGGATGTTACCCTTACTCCGGTGGTGATGAAGAAATCCCGTCCCGGAACCATCGTTTCCGTTCTCTGTCCCCCGCAAAAACTGAACATGCTCCGGGAACTTATGTTCAAAAAATCCGCTACCATAGGATTTCGGGAGACCGCCGTCCGCCGTCTCTCCCTCAGGCGGGAGGAAGAGACCCTGGGGGGGGAATGGGGGGAAGCCCGCCGCAAAACCGTGTTTTACGGGGAGAGGCCCCTGCGCTCAAAGCTGGAATACGATGATCGGGCCCGGATAGCCCGGGAACAGGGGCTTTCCCTGGAAGAGGCGGAGAAACGTATCTTGGGGGCTTCCCCGGAGCGGGAAAAGGAAGGAAGCCGTGGCGGATAAAAACATAACGGAGATCCTCCAATCGATCAAAGAAGGGCGCCTGTCCGTGGAGGAGGGGAACGTCCTGATTACCTCCCTCTACAACGAGGATTTAGGCTTTGCGGTGATCGACACCCGCCGGGAGGAGCGTACCGGCTATCCCGAGGTGGTGTTTTGCGCGGGGAAACGGGTGGAACAGGCCCTGGCCATCATCACCCGGATGCGGGAGCGGGGCCTTCCCGTGCTGGGGACCAAGGCGGGCCCGGAATTGGCCGAAGCGGTCCGCTCCCGGTTCCCGGAGGCGGCCTACGATGAACTGGCCCGGATCCTGAGCCTGGGCGCCTTGGCGGTGGAGGGGACCGGCCTCGTGGTCGTGGCGGCCGCCGGAACCTCGGACCTGAGTGCGGCAAAAGAGGCCGCCCTTACCGCGGAATTTTTCGGCAGTCGGGTGGAGCTTATCGCCGATGTGGGGGTAGCGGGAATCCACCGTCTTTTTGCCCGGCTTCCGGATTTAAGGAAAGCCCGGGTGATCATCGCCGTGGCGGGTATGGAGGGAGCCCTGGCGGGGGTTATCGCAGGGCTGGTTAAGGCTCCGGTGATCGCCCTTCCCACCAGCGTGGGGTACGGCGCCTCCTTTGGGGGTATTTCCGCCCTGCTGGGGATGCTTACCTCCTGCGCTCCGGGTATATCCGTGGTGAACATCGATAACGGATTTGGCGCCGGGTACCAGGCCAACCTCATCAACCGCCTGGGATCATCTTCGTGAACCGGGAACCGGCGGAGGATCGGCGGTCCCGGGCCGCCTTTGTGGCGGTGGTGGGCCGGCCTTCGGTGGGAAAATCCACGCTGGTCAACCTCCTGTGCGGGGGTAAGGTTGCCATTGTAAGCCCCGTCCCCCAAACCACGCGGAATGCCATCCGGGGTATTGTCAACCGGCCCCAGGGGCAGCTGGTTTTTGTGGATACCCCGGGGATGCATGTTTCGGAAAAAAAACTCAACCGCAAACTCCTGGACGTCGCGAACCGTTCGGTGGAAGAATCGGAACTGGTTCTCTATGTATTGGACGCTTCCCGGGTTCCCGGTGCGGAGGAAGAAGCCGTCGCCGGCCGCTTGAGTTCTCCGGCCTGTACGGAACGGACCCTGGTGGTGATAAATAAAATCGACGCCCGGGAGGCGAATTCCGAAAGGATCCGTACCTTTTTGGCTCAGGCGCTGCCCCGGTTAAGTCCCGCCCGGTGTTTCGAGGTTTCGGCCCTTAAAAACGAGGGCCTTGACCCTGTGGTGGCTTGTCTTTTTGAGATGGCCCCTCCGGGGGAACCCTTTTACCCGGAAGAGTATTATACCGACCAGGAGCTGTCTTTTCGGATTGCTGAAATTATCCGGGAAAAGGCCATCAACCGCCTCCGCCAGGAACTGCCCCATTCCATTTATGTGGAAGTGGCGGACACTGAACTAACCGACGGGGGAAAACAGCTTTGGGTACGGGCCTTTATCCTGACCGAGCGGGAATCCCAAAAAGGCATGGTGGTGGGTAAGGGGGGGGAAGTGATCAAGGCCATCGGCAAAGAGGCCCGGCAGGACCTCAACCGGATCTTCGACTGGAAGGTGGATCTGGACCTCCGGGTCAAAACCGCCAAGGACTGGCGTCACAACGATCATCTCCTCCGGCGCCTCATCGACCGCTGACCAGATACGGGATAGGGGGAAATTAAGGAAACCTATCGGGATAAAAAGCGGTCAATCTGGGAGAGGAGTCCGTCAAAAGTATCCACACAGGGGAGGTCCCGCTCCGCTTGTCTAATCTTTTCCGGAGCCCGGAAGAGACAGCCGTTGCCCGCTTCCCGGATCATGGCAATATCGTTGAAGGAATCCCCCGCGGCAAAAACTTCGATATTAAGGGATTTAAAGGCGGCCACGGCGTGTTTTTTACCGTCCCTTTGGCGGAGCCGGTAATCGATAATGGAGCCGTCCCGGGCGATCACAAAACTGTTACAAAAAAGGGTAGGGTACCCCAGCCGAGCCATCAGGGGCTGGGCGAATTCCTCATAAGTATCGGACAAAATGATAACCTGGGTCCGCTCCTTAAGGATTTTGATAAATTCCTCCGCCCCCTCCAGGGGCGCCATTCCGTTAATGACGGCGCGGATATCACCTAGTTTTAGGTTGTTTTTTTTCAGCAGCTCCAACCGGAAACGCATGAGCTTGTCATAATCCGGCTCATCCCGGGTGGTAAGCCGCAATTCGGGAATCCCCACCGCCAGAGAAAAGGCTATCCATATTTCGGGGACTAAAACCCCTTCAAGATCAAGACATACAAGACGCATAATTCACTTTACCATGAGGAGAAAGGCGCCGTCAATTACGGGTCATGTCCTACCGCCTCAATGCTCACTCAACTTTAAATTTTGATACTTCCCTAACCAGGACATCAATGTTTTCTCTGTTCTTTCCGCTGATAGTATTCACCTGGGACACCGCCACATTGATCTCATCCGCGCCGGTCACCATCTCGTTCATCCCCTTGCTTATCTCCTGGGTTACCGCTTCAAGGTTCTTGCTCTCTTCTATCACTTGCCGGCTCCCTTCCAGCATCTCCTCCGCACGGTTCTTCACCATTTGGGTCATTTCGTTTAATTGCCCGATGGCCTCGAGGATCTGCTTGCTCCCCGCGCTCTGTTCCTCCATCGCGTTCCGGATGTTTTCTTCCTGGTCTGAAACCGTCCGCACCCCCGTGTCTATTGCTTCAAACTTGTTCAGTACGCTGCCGGTGGACCGGGTAATCTTGTCGATGGAATCTTTGATCTTTTTGAGTACCGCGCTGATAATCTTGGATTGTTCCCCGGAGTTCTCCGCCAGTTTCCGGATTTCGTCCGCCACCACCGCGAAGCCCTTCCCCGCTTCCCCGGCATGGGCCGCCTCTATGGCCGCGTTCATGGACAAGAGGTTCGTTTGGCTCGCGATGTTCTCCATCACCGCGTTGATCTCCAGAAGCCCCTCGGATTCCCGGGCTATCGCCTGGATGTCCGCGGCCACTTCCTCAAGCCCCGCCCGCCCCACTTCAGAGGACTCTATCAATTCCCGGACATTGGCCGCGTTTTTTACCAGCGTTTGGGTAACCGATTGGATGTTGGCAAGCATCTCCTCTATGGCCGACGAAGACTGGCTTACGCTGTTCCCCTGCCGGTCCACCTGATCCTTGAGTTTGTCTATGTTCGAGGTGATCTGTTCCATGGTCGCACTGGTTTCCGTTACCGACGAGGATTGATTTATCACCTGCCCCTTGATGCGCTGGATATGGGCGGTAATTTCGTTGATCACCGCGGCGGTCTGGTTCATGTTTTCGGCCAGTTCGTTCCCGACGTCGAAAAGGTTGACCGCCTGATTCTTGATGGTTATCACGAGGCTGCGGATCTTCTTCAGGGTTTGGTTAAAGTACCGGGCCATGTCGCCGATTTCGTCGGCCGAAGGGGCCGCCACGGTCTTGGTGAGATCCCCTTCCCCTTCGGAGATGTCCTTGAGGGTCAGGGCCACCTTGACGATGGGCCTCGTTATCCTCTCGGTGGCGAGGAAGATGACCGCCGCCGCGAGGAGCGCCGCGATTATCCCGAGGATCACGGTAAAGGCGGTCATGGTGTGGACTTCCTGCAGGAAGATGTCCTTTTCCGTACCCAGCATCAGGGTCCAGGTGGTGCCGGTTTGGCCGATGGCAAAGGGAAAAAGGATGAGCTCCAGGTCCTTTTTTAAGATCGTCGAATACACCAGGAACCGCTGCTCTACCCCCCGCAGCACCGCGTCCTCTGCCGTGGTGACGTTCTTGCGGTAGAGGGTGTTTTGCGCTTCCTTGAGGGGCTTCCCGATGTGGGTGGCGGAATAGCTCGCGATAACCGTGCTGTTACTCGAATAAAGGGTCACCGCGGTAATGTCCTGTTTTTTGAGCAGGCCGTCCACCAGGGGCTGGGTGAAGGCGAGGTTGATGGTGACCCCCACCCGGCCCACCACCTCGTTGGTCTTCCGGTAAATTACCGGGACGGTAAACTTGACCGTATAGGTGTCCTTCCCGGCCACGCTCCGGAGGACGGGGTCCTCTATCAGATCCCTCCGGGCGTTCTCCCCGGTGAGGTTGTCCATAACCGCCTGAATGCCGTCGTAGGTGAGGTGTTCTATCTCCCCGGACTGCCGGGTATACCAGTTGGCCCATTGACCGGTTTCGGTGCAGCCCAGGCGGCCGGCAAAGGCCTCGTCCATGCCGGGATCAATGGTATTGGGCTTAAAGACCACGAAGAGGCCCACGAGCTGTTCCTCGGATCGCAGTATCGATTCCATGAACTGGTCGAAACGGTTGCGCTGCCTGCCGACATCGGCCTTGTCAAAGTCAGACAGGGTATCCGCCAGGGTGTGGGCGGTACGGAAATAGGCCGCATACCACATCTGAAGGATCCGGGTCTGTTCCGCGGCCAGCCGTTCCTGGCTGGTCTTTTCGGTAACCAGCTGCATAGAAGAGGCCCGGCTCAGCATGATGACGGACATGGCCGCCATCATACTGACCACCACCGAAATAACAATGAGACTTAAACGGTACTTGAGTTTCATATCTATTCCTCAATAAAGTTAAATGAGGATAAAAGAGCAGATTATTTCATCAAAGCCGGCGCACGCCAAGGGGCGGAAATTTTTTATAAATACCAAAAGGCAATACCAATCCAAACTGCTTTTTACCTAAAACAAGCATAATGCCCCGCTCCCTCCGCCGTCAAGAAATGGGATTATTTCATCTGGGTGCGCCTATGGAGTCGGTACCCGCCGTCTTCCCGGCTACCCTTGAGCAATACCCCCTATTACCCTATGATGGGGTCATGAAAAACCTGGTCCGCCTTGCTATCCCTAACCCCTCGGGGGCGCCGGTCTATTACCGGGAAACCCTTTCCAGTACCATGGATGAGTCCCGCCGCCTTGCCGGGCGGGGAGAGCCCCACGGAACGGTGATCTGCGCAGGCCTCCAGGAAGCGGGCCGGGGCCGCGGGGGGCGGCCCTGGATCGCGGCGGCGGGGGAAAGCCTGCTTTTTACTGTCCTCTTACGGTACCCCGCAACCCAAGCCCCCCCCCCGGGGGGCGCCCTGCCCCGGGCCGTAACCCTTAAGGCGGGGCTCGCCCTTTCCCTGGCGGTGGAGGATTTCGCCCCCCCCCTTTCCGGCCGGGTCCGGGTGAAGTGGCCCAATGACCTCATGATAGATTCCCGGAAAGCCGCGGGTATCCTCACCGAGGGGGACGGGGAGACCCTCCACATCGGCATGGGGGTAAATGTGGCCCAAACCGGTTTCCCCGAAGCCTTCCGGGATAAAGCCACGAGCTTAGCCCTTACCCTGGGCGTATCCGTGGTCTCCAAGGCGGATCTCCGGTTTCTCCTCCTGGAAAAGATCCTCCCCCGGCTTTACCGGGAACTTGCCGTCCCGGAGAGCGGGAACGAAACCTGGCGGGACCGGCTTGAAGAGAGGCTTTATAACAGGGGCTGTCCGGTACGGTTTTTCCCCGGCGGGGTCGATTCGGGCGGTTTAGTGGAGGGCCTCCTCGAAGGTATCGGTCCCGAAGGGGAAATCCTTATTACCCCCCCGGGCGCGTCGGGACCGCTATCCTTTAGTACCGGAGAACTGGACGTATATGCCCCTCCCCCTGGGTGAGGCGGTTTGGCGCCGTCCCAAAGGTGCCCTCGTAAAGCCGTTCCAGGAGGGAGCTTATTTTATTGCCGTATTCCTTATCCACCGCCCAGGTTCCGGCCAGACCCTGGATCCGCGGGGCCGATCCATAGCGGACCCAGTGATACCGGGGATCCACCAAGGTCTGTTTGAGGGGTTCCTCCGTGGCATAGGCCTTAAGGTGTTGTATATGGGCCCGTACCCCGGTACGGGGATCGGGAAACCATTCCCCGTTCTGGCCGGGACCGATGGCGCCGAGACCGCAGAAATTGTTCATGTCCGGAGTCACGAGGCCCCCAAAGCGGAGAAAACCCGTTTCCAGGCACATTTGGGCAAAGGCCATGTCGTGGTTAACCCCTTCAACCGCGGCTTCTTCCACGTAGATTTTGGCCAGGGACAGAACAAAATCGCCGTCCGCCTCGGGATTTGCTTTTTTAAGAAAAGCGAGAAGTTTCTCCGGTTCCACAAGGCCCTTCCCCAGGATATGTTCCGGTACCGGAGGGATTGAGGGTTTTTCCACCAGCGGCGGCACGGTTTTAGACGGCACGATTTCAGGCGGCATGGGTTCTGCGGGCCGGATGGCGGTGGTAGTGGTACAGGAAGAAAAAATCACCAGAATACTGAAAAAAAGGATAAGTTGGCGTTGCGTAGTGTTTTCCATAACATTCTATCGGTTTTTTTGTCCCGGTATTGAAGCATTTTCAGAATTGAGCATTTTAAAAAGCCCCAATAGAAGTAAGTATAGAGGAGAGATCCATATATATGGTATGAAAGAAGCTTCTTTTTCAGTTTGTGAGACCGGCGGCCGGGAGTTCCTGGCATCCGGACCCCGTTCCCTTCCCCTAGCCCAGCGTCCCCGGGAACGGCTGATCAAATTCGGGGCGGAAACCCTGTCGGACCGGGACTTGTTATCCATACTCCTCAACACGGGGGTTAAGGGAAAAAGCGTCAGCATCCTGGCGGAAGAACTCCTTAACCGGCTTGAACAGGACAAGGAAATTCCGCCGGTTAAGGAACTTATCCGGTTGACCGGGGTAGGGGAGTCTAAAGCCTGCGCGGTGGCGGCTATGCTGGAATTCGGCCGGCGACGATGGGGCATGACGGGTATTAAAATAGCCTCCCCCAATGATATCTTTAGCACCGTACGCCACTATGCGGATCGCCGGCAGGAACGGTTCATCTGTCTTTCCCTGAACGGCGCCCACGAGATCCTGGCGGTCCGGGTTGTCACCGTGGGCCTCGTGAACCGGACCATCATCCATCCCCGGGAAGTATTTGCCGATCCCATATCAGACCGGAGCTGCGCGATCTGCGTAGCCCACAACCACCCCTCGGGGGAACTCAAACCTTCCGCCGATGACGATGAAGTTACCTTGACCCTCTTGAAAGCGGCAAAAATATTGGGGATCCGGTTTTTGGATCATATTATTTTTTCAGCCGCCGCCTATTTCAGTTACCGCCAATCGGGCCGGATGCCCCGGGAGGAATGAGCCTCCGCGGAGGCTCATTGGTTTCGGACCTCTTCCCGGTCCGCCAGGGTTACCTCGGTCTTGAGGGTGCGGCCGCCCCGGATATATTCCACCGCCACCTTCTCCCCGGGCTTATTGTCCTCCAGGGCCGAATACAGGTCTGCGAGGCTCTCCACCGCCATACCGTCCACGGAGGTGATAATATCCCCCCCGAGGTATATCACGCTGGAACCGTACCGGATGGGTTCGCTTCCCTGCCGGAGCCCCGCCTGTTCGGCAAAACCATTTCGTTTGGTCCGGGATACGAGGAGCCCCTGCGAAACCGGGAGCTTGGCATAACGGACCAGGGCGGGGAAAAGCTGAACCACCGATGCGTCAATCCAGCCCCGCCGGACTCTCCCGTAGCTTATCAATTCCGCCACCACGCGCTTGGCGGTATTCACCGGAACCGCAAAACCTATCCCCACGGACCCCCCCGACGGGGAATAGATCATGGTATTGATCCCTATCATCCGGCCCTGGGCGTCCAGCAGGGGCCCCCCGGAATTGCCGGGATTGATAGAAGCGTCGGTTTGGATCATATCCCGGATGATGGTTTGCCGGGAAGTCTGAATGGGCCGTCCCAAACCCGACACAATACCCACCGTGAGGGTCCGTTCCAAGGCAAAGGGGTTTCCGATAGCCAGGACCTTCTGGCCTACCCGGAGGTTCCTCGAATCCCCAAAGGGAATCGTCTTGAGGTCCGCCCCCCGGGGAGGGTTGAATTTAAGGACCGCGAGATCATTTTCCGGATCCGTTCCCACCACGGACCCCTCATATTGACTGCCGTCTGCCAAGTTGATGAATACCTTATAGGCGTTTTCGATTACATGGTTATTGGTAAGCACATGGCCGCTGGTATCAATGATGGACCCGGACCCGGACCCGCCTTCCTGGGGCACCGGTTCCAGAAACCAGTTAATCGCCACCGTCTCGGTGGTGATGTTTACCACCGCCTCATTAAGCTGCTCATAGATAGCGATATTTTCCCGCTCATCTTCGGTAAAGGGCCGGAGATCCGCGGTATTCAACTGTAAAGGACTGACATAAGGGGATTGGCGGAGCCCCAGGGCTTCAAAGGCATCTTCCCCGGGATCCGCTGTTTTGCCTTCCGGCGGGGAATCCGCCGCCGTCTCCCGGATTTCCGTTGTTTTGGACATAAAGGGGATCCGCAAAAAACCTATCCCCAGGGCGAACATAATCACGATAAGACCGCTCAGGAAACAGAAAAAGAGCAATTGTCCCTTACTGTATAGTTTCATCGGACTACCTCCCCTTATAATATATCAAAAAAAGCCAAATTATGGAAGTTCGGCGTAGGTTTGTACAGGACCCTGAGCCACTCCCGTATCCGCCCAGGATGGTGCCAGGCATCTTTAATGCTTCCCTAACTTCTAACTTTTTATAAGTTTGCTAAAAAACAGCCGGATACTATCCCAGAGCCGTTTGAAGAAGCCTCCCCGCTCAAGATCCGATACGGCGGCCAGGGGGATACGCCTGAGTTCCCCGGCCTGGTCGTAAAGGATAAGCCGTCCCAGGGGGTCGCCGGCCCTTACCGGGGCGGTTACCGGGTCCTCGGTCTCAATTTCCCAGCGGAGACCTTCCCCCTGGTTAATCAGGGCGGTACACTCCAGGGCTTCCGTAGGGAGCAGTTCCAGGGAATTTTCCTTACCCTTCCAGACCCGTACCGGCGGAATAACCGGGACAGGGGGCCGCAGGGTTTTGTAATGGGCAAAGGCCCAGGTGAGGAGCTTTTCTCCGTCGGCATTCCGGATCCGGTCCCCGCCGTATTCCGCGGGGGCCCCGAGGATAACGGCGATAAACCGGGTCCCCCCCCGTTCCGCGGTCAGGGCGATATGATAACCCGCCTCATCGATATATCCGGTCTTAAGGCCGTCCACCCCTTCAAAGTTTTCCAGCAGGGCATTGTGGTTGCGCTGAACTATGGTGTTGGGCCGGTCCTGGAACGCCTCCCCCAGGTTGTCCGGTCTGGGGTAGGCGAATTCCCGTACCGAATGAAATTCCCGCAAGGCTTCCGGGTGAAGTCTGAGGTATTCCCGGCAGAAAAGGGCGAATTCCCGGGCGGTGGTGAGGTTGTATTCGGATATCCCCGAAGGTTCGGTAAAACGGGTCTTTACTAGTCCCAGGAAACGGGCCTCCCGATTCATTTCCCGGACAAAGTCCCCCACCGAGGGAAAAAAGAGGAGCGCCGCCGCCACGGCGGCATCGTTTCCCGAAGGAACCGCCAGCCCCAGGAGCAGATCCCGGATACTTGCCCGCTGTCCCGGCCCGATAAACATCAGGCTTGACCGGGGGGGCTGATTCACCGCCCAACTTTCCCGGGGCAACTCCCGAACTTCCTCCAGGGAGACCCCCCGGGCGGCGGCCTCCCGCAGAACCAGGTGGATAGTCATCAGTTTGGTTAAGGAAGCGGGGGAGATCTCCTCATCCCCGTTTTTTGCGTAAAGAATGGTCCCCGTCA
This sequence comes from Spirochaetaceae bacterium, assembly GCA_031282145.1. GTDB lineage: Bacteria > Spirochaetota > Spirochaetia > Treponematales > Breznakiellaceae > JAIRMO01. Next base: position 12,155 of record JAITEG010000051.1, read on the forward strand.
AGGCATCCAGCACCACCGCCGCCCGGGAACCGATATTCGGGGCATCCTGAGCCGGCTCTTGCGCCTGGACGATAACGGGGCACAGGCAGAGGGATATAAGAGAAACCCACGGAGAAAACTTCCGGATCCCTTTTTTTATCCGATGAAGGAGTATATATAAAGTTGAAAATTTTAGCAAATAATTCTCCCCTTATTTAATTATATAGTATATATTTTAAGTATCTTGTATAGAGGAGCGGCCATGACCCCTATCTGTCTGCATAACGGAACCGTGTTGACCAGTTTTGCCGTTATGGAACAAACCGCGGTGTTGATCGAAGACGGTTTGGTGGAGGATGTTTTTTCAAAAAAACGGTTTGACCAAAAACATTTCGGCCCGGAGGTCAAAGTGGTTGACGTAAACGGCGCCTATATAGCTCCCGGCTTTATCGATACCCACATCCACGGCTTTGGGGGCTACGGCACCGAGGACGCGACCGCCGAATCGGTGCTGGAGATGTCCCGGCTTCTCATCCAATATGGGGTGACCGCCTTTAATCCTACCCTATACCCTGCCGAACCGGGGGCCCTGCTGGAGGCGGTTTCCCGAATCACCTCCGCCATAGGCAAGGAAACCGGGGCTCGGATTATGGGGCTGCACTTGGAAGGTCCCTTTCTTTCGCCGAATCGCTTGGGGGTTCAACGGCCGGAAACCCTTAAGCAGGTGGATCTTTCCTTTATGGAACAACTCTGGGAAGCTTCCGGGGGACATATCGTGAACATGACCGTAGCCCCGGAAATTAAGGGGATGCGGGAACTGGCCCTTTTCTGCATCAAAAAGGGTATTATCCTTCAGGCAGGACATACCGATGCCAAATATGAAAACATGGTCGAGGGTATGCAGGCGGGGATCCTCCATTCCACCCATTTGTTTAACGCCATGAGTAAACTGGATCACCATAATCCCAATGCTGTGGGGGCCATCCTCATCCATCCCGAAATGTCCTGTGAAATAATCGCCGATGGCTGTCATGTACATCCGGACCTTTTTAAACTGCTTCTGCGGGATAAGCCCATTGATAGGATCGTGCTGGTCACCGATGGACTTAAACCCACCGAGCAGACCCAGGGACCCTTCTACGCCAATGGAGAGGAGGTGGTTTTTCATGACGGGATGTTTCACCGGAAGCTCGATGACGTGATTGCCGGCTCCGCCTTGACCATGATTGGGGGAGTTAAAAACCTGGTCTCCTTTGGATTCAGCCTGGAAGACGCGGTACGGACCTCCGGTTCCAACCCCGCCCGGGTGATGCGCTATGCCCGCAAGGGTTCGATCATCCCGGGGCAGGATGCGGACCTCGTGGTGTTTGACCAGCATTTTAACGTATTAGCGGTCCTCGCCGGGGGGGACATTAAAAAGAACATCCTATAAACGATGGGGTTTAGCCATCCCATAAAAGGAACTGGTATGCGTCTGATTATTCAGAAGGATTATGAAACGGCAAGCCGCTGGGGGGCGGCTTATATCGCAAAACGGATTAAGGAATTTGCCCCCTCTCCGGAAAAGCCCTTTGTTCTGGGGCTCCCCACCGGGTCCAGCCCCCTCGGCATCTATAAGGAGCTCATCCGGCTCCACCGGGAGGAAGGGCTTTCCTTTGCCCGGGTGGTCACCTTCAATATGGATGAATATGTAGGGTTAAACGAAAACCATCCCCAGAGTTACCACCGGTTTATGTGGGATAATTTTTTCAGCCATATCGACATACCCAGGAAGAACGTCCACATCCTCAACGGCATGGCCCCTGATTTGGCAGAGGAATGTGCGGCCTACGAGGAAGCGATTGCCTCCTTTGGCGGGATAGAGCTATTCCTCGGGGGAATGGGCGCCGACGGGCATATAGCCTTTAACGAACCCGGTTCCTCCCTCCGATCCCGAACCCGGGTCAAGACCCTCACCCGAGACACCAAGATCGCCAACGCCCGTTTTTTTGAGGGGGACCAGAGCCGGGTTCCCTCCCTGGCCCTGACCGTGGGGGTCGGTACCGTGATGGACGCCCGGGAAGTACTCATCATCGTCAACGGACACCACAAGGCCCGGGCCCTCCGGGCCGCCGTGGAAGAAGGGATAAACCACCTGTGGACCCTTTCCTGCCTCCAGATGCACCCCCGGGCGATCATCCTCTGCGACGAGGACGCCACCGACGAATTAAAGGTCGGCACCGTGCGGTACTTCAAGGATATCGAACGGGTTTAGACCGGCCTCGGGCGTTTATGATTCTTGACGATTTTCCGTTGCCCCAGGGACGGCAGGGGATACATCGGCCCCCCAGAGGGAGGAAAGATCTATCCTGAGTCCCGGCAGGATGGAGACATCCAGGGTTTCAACCCCGTGGTATACTGTGGAAATATAATGCGTCATCTTCTCCCCTTTTCCCAGGATATGCGCCTGGATTTCCTTTGTTTCCGGGGCGATAAGCCAATATTCCCGCACCCCGGCCATAAGGTACTGGTTGAACTTTAGCAGCAAGGCAGGGGAGGTATTTGAGGGGGAGATAATCTCGATAACCATATCCGGGGCGCCCCGGCAGGATTTACCATCCGCCAGTTTTGACCCGTCGCAGACCACCAGCAGGTCCGGCTGGACCACCGTATGGTCGCTAAGGTCGTCCTTGGGAAAAAGCCGCACGTCCAACGGGGCCGCAAAGACCTGACAGGGCTTGCCCTTAAGGAAGTTCCCCAATTGGAGCAACAATTCCCGACTTATCGCCTGGTGCGATACCGTGGGCGAGGACATCATATACGCGGTTCCGTCAATGATTTCATACCGCTTATCCGTTTCCCATTCCAGGTAATCCGCGTAGGTATAGGAACCATTCTCTCTGCTAATTTCATATACGGTTGACATATCGGCCTCCGGAACAAGTATGCTCTGGAACAAATATAAAGGAAAAAAAACACGATGGAAAGAGCAAATTGAGCTTTAGGGGAAAGGACCAAATACGCGGGGGCTGTCCCAAAAACTGAAAGCCCCGGGGGCAGCCCCGTTACACGTCCAGTACGATCTTTATCAGCTCCGGGGGATTTTTCAGCATGAGCCTGAAGGCGTCCCGGTATTTTTCCAGGGGGAAGCGGTGGGTAATAAAGCCGTCGATCTTATAGCGGCCCTCCCGGATAAGCTCCTGGACTACATCGAAGGTGTACATTTTCGTTCCTTTCCAGTCCTCCATACCGTGGGCGTCGATGCCGACGAGCCGTATTTCCTGCCACCAGATCGGGGTTTCGTCAAAAGAAATACCCCGCATGTGGTGGCCTATCTTGACCAGGGTTCCCCGGGCGCGGAGAAAGCGGAGGCAGGAGGTGTTGGCCCAGTCCCCGCCAACGCAGTCATAGGCCAGGTCAAAGCCCCCCAAAAGCATGGTATTGCCCCGGAAGCCCCGGTACAATTTCGCCCCCGTCGCCCGGGCCACCGCCTCGTAGGGCGGCCCTGAAAGGATATGATCCGCCCCGAGCTTCCGGGCAAACTCCTGTTTCTCCTTGATCCGCTCCATCACCCAGATTTCACATTTGGGCTGGATGATCTTGAGGCACTGTACCACCCCGAGCCCTATGGTACCGCAGCCCAACACCAAAACCTTGTCCCCCGCCGCCGGGGGAGAGGCCAACACCGAATGGAGGGAAACCGCGGTGGGTTCCACCATCACCGCCTGGTCGTTACTGAGGTCGTCGTGGATTTTACTGAGCTGCTGTTCCGGGGCAAGATAATAGTCCCCAAACCCCGCCCCGGTATCGGGAAGGCTCAAGGGGGAGGGTTCCCCGTAGTTTTCACAAAGGCAGTAATTCCCCTCGGCGCAGAAACGGCAGGGTTCCTCAATACCCTTATTACCGCAGCAGGACATATATTCCCGCAGGGTTACCCGGTCACCTTTTTGGTATTTGGTAACGCCGGAACCAATTTCCTCTACAATACCCACGGTCTCGTGGCCAAGGTAGGTCCGCACCGAACCGGGCAGGGGTTCCAGGGCGCAGTCGATACCGGTGGTGGCCTTGAAAAAACTCAGGTCCGTACCGCATACCCCGGTGGCGATATTGCGGATCCGCAGCCACTTGGGCCCCGGCAGGGGCGGATCCGGCAGGTTCCGGTCGTATTTGACCGGGTTAAGGCCGGTAAACAAGAGGCTCGGCATACACTTCGCCGCGAATTTGGTAAAAAGCACCTTGGGGATATTTTTTTCAAAATAAATCGTTTTCATAATCCACCTCTTGGATGAGAGCGGTTAACCTCATGATCTATTAGGTTAGCATACCCTGGAGGATCGCCATAAAGTCGTTCAGGTACATAGCGTATTCCGGGGAACCCACAATTTCCACATACCCCTTCTCCACCCCGGGAACAAAACCCACATCCTTGAGGAGGACCTTCATGGCCCCGTCGATGCTGAAAAAGTGGAACAACACAAAGGGGGTACGCCGGGTATAGATACCGTGGCCGGATTTTGATTTTCCCGCCTTGACCCGGAGATAACAGGCAACGGCGGGTTCCCCTTTTTCCGGCCCACCGTCTACAATGAACTGGTAGATCCGGTCGGGCTGACGGCGGCACCATTCGGCCATATCGGGATCCCCCAGCTTGTTGTAGGTCGACAGGGCCCGGGTTATCATGTAGAGGCTCATCTTGACCTTGAGGGCCTTTTTGACCGGATCCTTGGGACGCTGGGAGGGCATCATGATCATCAGGGACATGAGGAGTGAAAAGACCTTGAGGAGGAGTCCCGCCTTGGTGAGCCCCTTAATAGCCGGCAGGGCGGCGCCGCCCCGGAACATGGTGTTCATCTTCGCCACCGTGGGGAAACTCAGGGTGATGTCCGGCGAAGAAGCCGGGCCCTGGACTATCGTTAGTTTTCCCCGATCAAAGATCAGGGTACAGGCGATTAAATCCCCGTCGTTTTTCGCGCAGATCTGTACGGTCCCGTGCACCTCGCGGAAACGGGCCTTCATCTTGGGGTCGTCGTCAAGGACAACCTGCATAACCGGAAAAGCGGCGTTAAAAAACAACTGCGCCGTCATTAGATCCTGGGGTGTAGCGGACAAAATATTCCTCTCCTTTGTTTTACGGACTACTCGTCGTTCCAGTCCTCGTCGGCTTCAAATTCCATACCCATCATTTCCCGAACCTTTTCAATGATACCGTTGCTGTCCAGACCGTAATGGGCGTAGAGATCCTCCGCGTAGCCAATGGTGGCAAATTCATCCTGGAGGCCGTGCTTCTTGAACACGCATCCCTTCCCGGATTCGGCGATGATCCCGCCCACGGCATCCCCGAGGCCGCCCATTACGTTGTGCTCCTCCACCACGAGGATCCGCCGGGTGTCGGTCACCGCTTTCACAACGGCCTCCCGATCCAGGGGTTTGATGGTGTGCATGTTGAGGATGCGGACGGAGAGCTTATCCTCCGCCTCGAGGGTTTTTGCCGCCTGGATCGCCTGGAGTACCGTGACGCCGCAGCAGATAACCGTGAGGTCCGTCCCCTCCCGCATCACCGTCGCCTTGCCGATGGCGAAGGGGTAGTCCTCGTTCTCATAGCAGGGGGGCTCGAAGCCTCGGCCTATCCTTATATACACCGGCCCGGGTATGTCCATGCACGCCCGTACCGCCCGGCTCGTCTCGATACCGTCCGCGGGGCAGATCACGGTCATGTTGGCGATGGATCGCATCACCGCGAAGTCCTCGGTGCAATGGTGGGTGGTGCCGGCATGGCCGAAGGAAATTCCCCCGTGGGTGGCGATGATCTTCACCGGCAGGTTCTGGTAGGCGATATCGGTGCGGACCTGCTCCCCCGCCCGGAGGCAGGCGAAAACCGCCATGGTTGAGGCAAAGGGGATGAGCCCCGCCTTGGCTAGGCCCGCGGCAATGCCGAACATATTCTGTTCGGCGATACCCACGTTGAAGAACCGGTCCGGAAAGGCTTTGGCAAAATGCACGATGGCGGTGGTTTGGGCCAGATCCGCGCTCAACCCCACGATACGGTCGTCATGCTTACCCATTTCCGCAAGGGTACGGCCGTAAATTTCCCGGGCCGTCATGGTCGCCGAATCATAACAATTCCAGGTGGTTCCGGTAATTACCGCCATGTTAGATCCCCCCTTTCATAATAGAAACCTTTGCCCGTTCGCAAAGTTCCGAATCCCCGGAGCCGTAGTGCCATACCACATTGTTTTCCATAAAATCAACTCCCTTGCCCTTGACCGTATTGGCCAGAATGAGGACCGGCTTCTCCGTCGCAATCCAGGCCCGGTCCAGGGCGGCGGCCAGTTCGCCGAAATTATGCCCGTTCACCTCAATGACCTCAAGACCGAAGGCCCGCCATTTATCCCCAAAGGGTTCAAGGCCCATGATATCCTCGGTCCCGCCGTCTATCATGAGGCGGTTCCGGTCCACCACGGTGATCACGTTCCCCAGCTTAAAATGGGAGAGGGCCATGGCCGCTTCCCAGACGCTTCCCTCGCAGCACTCCCCGTCCCCGAGGAGGCAGACGGTCTTGAAGCTCTTTTTGAGGTACCGCGCCCCCAGTCCCAGGCCTACGGCCATGGAAAGGCCGTGTCCCAGGGACCCCGCGGAGGCGTCGCAGCCCACCACCTTGTTGCTGTCCGGGTGCATGGCAAAGGGGGAACCGAAGTGGTTAAAGGATTTTAACTCCCCTTCGGGGAAAAACCCCTTTTTGGCCAGTACCGGGATAAAACCCGCCGCCGCGTGCCCCTTGGAAAGGATGAACCGGTCCCGATCCGGCCATTTGGGCTCTTCAACCTTGACCCTAAGATATTTGAAGTAGAGGATCGTAAGGATCTCCACGATAGAGAGGGATCCCCCTATGTGAGCCCCCCCGGACCAGGCCATCACATCCACGATGGTCAGGCGTAACTCCCGGGCAAGGGTGGTAAGCTCCTGAATTTCCTCATCACTACAGGGCATATATACACCTCCGTGTTATTTTCTCCGTGGCTGAAGTATTCCGTCCCCCTCAGCTTCCGGAACAAGCTCAATTCAGTATGCCCTACCCTATGGCGAAAGTCAACAAAAATCTTTAAATGGCGGAGATTCAAATCCCGGCGCGATACCGCGGCAGGTCGGTTTTAGAGCCAACGGTGGCGACCGAATGGTAATGCCTCTGAAACCGGAAAACATGAATTGGCATTTGAAAATTTGCTTTTTGCAAATTTTATTTGCGTTTTATCCAAAAGCCATTATATAATTAATTCTAATAAGGCCGGAGTAGGGCGCGGGGCGCCAAACCCTCGTCCCATTACATGGGCGAAAACCTACTGGTGGGCAAGGAGGCGGTATGGGCATAGGAACCTGGCTTAGAGACGGGGAAAGCCGGATCGGAAGGATATACAACGGTAAAATGGCCTGCCGCCGGAGGGAATGGCGAGGAGTTAAAACTACCTGGGTGGATTTTATCGAATGGCTCAAGCTCTGGGGTATTTTGATTGGCTTTACCCTGCGGGCACCGGTAAAGATTTTCAAATCCTTTTTCGAGTACCGCTGGATGGCTTCCTACCTCGCTGCGCCGGCCTTTGTGGACAGCCAGTGCCAGGGGCAGCGGGGACCCCAGCATAAAATCTGCCGAAAGGAATTCGCCGCCATCATCAAGATGGGGACCATATATATCGCCACCATGCTCAAGGCGGACCGGAAGTTCGGGGGGGACGAAAAGCTCAACCGGAAGATCGTCCTCTTCGACGAAAT
>JAITEG010000056.1 GCA_031282145.1 Spirochaetaceae bacterium
AGTGGAAAGGGAGAAAAACGCCGGAGCGGTCACGGTGTTATACAGGTTATCGGTCATGGCTTCCTCCTTTTTTTTCACTATTCTATAACTATATAGTATATCACACTTTGTCCAAAAAATCTTGTTTTTTAGCAAAAAAAACGAAAAAAATACAAAAATTTTTTTCGGGCGAATTTTCAAAAAAATTCCACCTGCGTTTTCTTGCTATTTTACTCTATCTTCTGACATATAAATCTATATTATGATATCTACCACTATCTAATACCATATAATACACTTTTAGGTAAAACTATGCGGTTTTCTCACCACTCATTCCTCATTTCTAACTTTTTACCGATACTCCTCCCAGGCCTTGATTTCCACCCCCTTTTCCCGGTGATAGGCCAAGGCGTCGATGAACTGCCGGGCCACTTTGATGTTGGTAAAGAGGGGAATATCGAAGTCTATGGCCATACGGCGGATAATATAGTCGTTTTTCAGCTCCGTTTCCCGGTTATTTTTGGGAATATTGATGATCATGTCCACTTCCCGGCGGCGTATGAAACCGGCGATATTGGGCTCCCGGGACTCCAATGGCCAGTTGAGGGCCTGGGCGGGAACCCCGTTGGCGATGAGGAACTTGGCCGTGCCCCGGGACGCGTAGAGCTGGTAATCCATGGCCACGAGGAGCCGGGCGGAGTCGAGGAAGTCGAGCTTATCCTCCATGGGACCGGTGGAGAGGAGGATCCGTTTCTTAGGAATCCGGTAACCCACGGAGAGCAGGGCCTTGAGGAAGGCGTCGTTGAGGTCGATGCCGATACAGCCCACTTCCCCGGTGGAGGCCATCTCCACCCCGGTCACGGGATCCGCCCCGTGGAGCCGGGAGAAGCTAAACTGGGCGGCCTTGACCCCGACCCATTCCAGGTCCAGGGTGGAGGAGGGGGCCTTCTCCACGGGTTCGTCCAGCATGGCCTTCATCGCCATTTCTATCATATTCACCCGGCTCACCTTGGAGCAGAAGGGGAAGCTCCGGCTGGAGCGGAGGTTACATTCGATCACCCGGACCCGGTTCCGCTGGGCCAGGAACTGGATATTGAAGGGCCCGGTGATGTCCAGGGCTCCGGCTATTTGGCTCGAAATCTTACGGATCTTGCGGATGGTCTCGATGTAGAGCCGCTGGGCGGGAAGCACCACCGTGGCGTCCCCGGAATGGACCCCGGCGTTTTCCACATGCTCGGTGATGGCGTGGAAGAGGATCTCCCCCCGCTTGGCTACCGCGTCTATTTCAATTTCCTTGGAATTTTCCACAAACTTGGAGATCACCACCGGGTGTTCCGCGGAAACATCCGCCGCGTAACCCAAAAAGGTCTCGAGGCTTTCGTCATTCCAGGCGACGTTCATCGCCGCCCCGGAAAGGACATAGCTGGGCCGGATCAGTACTGGGTAGCCCACTTCCACGGCAAAGGCCTTGGCAGAGGACAGGTCCGTCAGTTCCCGCCATTCGGGCTGCTCAATCTCCAGCCGGTCCAAAAGGGCGGAGAATTTATTCCGGTCTTCCGCCATATCGATGGATTCAGGACGGGTACCGTAGATCAGGACCCCCGCGGCAAAGAGGCGGGTGGCCAGGTTATTGGGAATTTGTCCCCCCATGGAAAGGACCAGGCCATCGGGCCGCTCCCGCTCGTAAATGTCCAGGACCCGTTCCAGGGTAAGCTCCTCAAAGTAGAGCCGGTCGCACATATCGTAGTCGGTGGAAACCGTTTCGGGATTACAGTTCACCATGATGGAGTAACGCCCCAGCTTCCGGGCGGTTTCCACCGCGTTAACGCAGCACCAGTCAAACTCCACACTGCTCCCAATCCGGTAGGCCCCGGAACCCAGGACCATCACCCCCCGGCCTGAGGGCGCCACATCATCGTGGGTCCCGCCCCCCGGCCCGGCCCCTCCATAGGTCATGTAGAGGTAGTTGGTCTTGGCCGGGTACTCCGCCGCCAGGGTGTCTATTTGTTTTACCGCCGGCCGGATCCGGTACTCCTCCCTGAGGGAGCGGACCTCCATTTCCCCCATCCCCAAAAATTCCCCAATCCGGGCATCGGAAAACCCCGCCCGCTTCGCCTCCGCTAATAAGTGAGCAGTGAGCCGCCCGGTGATGCACGCGGGAGTGTGTTGGGAAGGGAGGGTGGCATGGCGGGAACCCCGGAAAATGCCACAGTACGGAGAATCGGCATCAGGGCGTGGAGGAGTCGAAGGACTTTCCCCTTCTCCTTTTTCCTTCCCCACTTCCCTCAGGGCCTGTTCTATTTTCAGGACCTTGGCGATCTTGTGGAGAAACCAGGGATCGATTTTGGTGAGCCGGTGAATCTTTTCCACGGTCCAGCCCTCGGCCAGGGCCCGGTAGATAATGAAGATCCGGCGGTCTGTGGGCTTGGACAGGGCGTCCCGGAGGTTCGAGGCTCCGGAACCGCAGAAAACTTCATCCGCCGCAAGCCCCGGGGCGCCGATACCGGTCATCCGCAGGGCCTTTTGCAGGGCCTCCTCAAAGGTCCGGCCTATGGACATAACCTCCCCGACGGATTTCATCTCCGAACCGATACGATTTTCCACGTTTTTGAATTTAGCCAGGTCCCATCGGGGGACCTTGACCACGATATAATCCAGGGCAGGTTCAAAGCAGGATTTGGTTACCCGGGTGATCCGGTTTTCAATGTCAATCAGGGAATATCCCAGGGCCAGCTTCGCCGCCACAAAGGCCAGGGGATAACCCGTGGCTTTGGAGGCCAGGGCGGAACTCCGGGAAAGCCGGGCGTTTACCTCAATAATGCGGTAATCCTCGGAAGCAGGGTCCAGGGCGTACTGGATATTACATTCCCCCACGATCCCCAGGTGGCGGATCACCTCAATGGATATTCGCCTGAGTTTGTGATATTCCGAATCGGTTAAGGTTTGGGAAGGGGCCGCCACGATGCTTTCCCCGGTATGGATCCCCAGGGGGTCAAAATTCTCCATGTTACAAACGGTGATACAGTTGTCGAAGCGATCCCGGACCACCTCGTATTCGATTTCCTTCCAGCCCCCAAGCCATTCCTCCACCAGCACCTGGGGAGTGGAACCGATTTCATTGATTTTGGCAAAGGCCCGGTCACAGCGGCGGCGGATGTCTCCCTGGTTCCGGCATATCCCCGAGCCGGAGCCTCCCAGGGCATAGGCCACCCGGACCATCACGGGATACCCGATCTTAAGCGCCGCCTCCACCGCGGCCTCGGTATCGGTAACCGCGTAACTCCGGGGGGACTTGGCCTTGATTTCATTGAGCCGTTCCACAAAGCGTTCCCGGTCCTCGGTATCTTCGATAGCCCTTACCGGGGTGCCCAGAACCCGGACCCCGTATTTGTAGAGGGTCCCGTCCCGGTTAAGCTCCACCCCGCAGTTCAGGGCGGTTTGTCCCCCAAAGGAGAGCAGGATCCCGTCGGGCCGTTCCTTTTCGATCACCCGCCGCACGTATTCCGGCGTTACCGGCAGGAAGTAGGTGGAATCCGCCATACCCTCGCTGGTCTGGATGGTGGCGATATTGGGGTTAATCAGAATGGTCCGGATCCCCTCTTCCCGCAGGGCCTTGAGGGCCTGGGACCCGGAATAATCAAACTCCCCGGCCTGCCCGATCTTAAGCCCTCCGGATCCAAGCAGCAGTACCTTTTTTAAGTTAGAAGTTAAGGAGGAGTGAGGAGTGGGAGGGGAGAAGTTAGAAGTTAGAAAGGAAGAATGAGGAGTTTGTTTGATAGTTGGGGTAGCCATGATTATTTTTCTCTCCTGTTTTTTTCATCCCTAACTTGTTCCAAGAACCGGTCGATGAGGAACTCCGTGTCCCGGGGGCCGGGGCAGCCTTCGGGGTGGAACTGGACCGCTGAAAAAGGTCCCTGGGTGGAACGGATCCCCTCAATGGTGCCGTCGTTGGCGTTGATAAACCAGGGCTCCCAGGTTTTGGGGAGGGTTTCTTCCCGAACCGCGTAACCGTGGTTTTGACTGGTGATATAACAGCGAAGGGAAGCGCTTCCGGAAGAAGCCGCATTTTTGCCGGTCCCCACCTCAATACAGGGCTGGTTTTGGCCCCGGTGTCCGTAGGGGAGCTTATAGGTATCCCCCCCGGCGGCCAGGGCCATGATCTGGTTTCCCAGGCATATACCGAAGATGGGCTTCCCCAGGGAAAAGGCCCGGCGCACCAGGGCTATGGTCCTGCCGCAAGCCTTGGGGTCCCCGGGACCATTGGAGAGGAACAGGCCGTCGTAGTCGAGCCCTGAGAGGTCGTGGTTCCAGGGGACGCTGATGATCTCTACTTTCCGCTCAAGGAGGCAGCGGTAGATATTCGCCTTGGCCCCGCAATCCACCAGGACTATCCGGGGCAGTTTTTCTCCGGGATCCACCCCCGTGGGACGGTAGGTCCGGATCTTCTCCGGGGAAACGTCCGCCACCGGGTGGGGAAAAACCCCCGAATCCATGGTTACCTCCCGGCTCCCCTCCACCAGGATCTTCCCCATCATCACCCCCGATTCCCGAAGACGGCAGGTCAAAGCCCGGGTATCAATGCCGTAGATGCCGGGGACGTTGTTCTTTTCAAGCCACAACGAAAGGGGCGCTCCGGAGGCAAAATGGCTGGGTTCCTCGCAGACCTCGGACACCACAAAGGCGCAAACCTGGACCCGGGAAGACTCAAAATGGAGGGGGATGTCCTGTTCATCAAAAAAGGGTTCCAGGGTTTTAGTTTTTACCGGTACCCCGTAATTCCCCACCAGGGGGTAGGTGGACACCAGGATCTGCCCCCGAAAGCTCGGATCCGTCAGAGATTGGGGATATCCGGCCATGCCGGTGGTAAAAACCACTTCCCCCGCCTGGGACCGGGCCTTGCCGAAGGACCAGCCTGAGTATTCACCGCCGTCTTCCAGGACCAGACGGGCGGAAATTTGCCTCTTTTTCATGGGACCAGTTTATGCTCTATGAAAAAAGAATACAAGGTACTAAAGAAAATAAGGAATGAAAAACATCAAAAACCTCAAAAAATGAGCTTGTTTTAGGCTAAAAAACCGAGAAATCGGCGATTTTTTTCTTTAAACAACAACCGGCTGCCCTTATGGCGTGAGGCGTAGTATCGAGTTCCGATCTACGAGAAAAGGACTCAAGATAACGGTTTTATCGTAATGACGGTTCTGTTCCCTCCGTTCCCAAAACATGGAAATGGCGGTAGTTCCAATTTCTTCATAGGGAATAGCGACGGCGGTGATGGGCGGGCTGCACATGGTGGAATAGGTATTGTCATGACTGATTATTGATATATCTTTCGGTACCCGAATTCCCGCCTCATACAGATATTGCAGGGCCCCGCACAACAGGGTATCTGAGGTGATATAACAACCGGTGGGCCTGTTTTTTTCCCCCTGGGCGATAATATCCTTCATGGCACGATACCCATATTCTATATCATATTCACCTACCAGCCGGATATTTTTATCCCGCAGTTTGATCCCTACCTTTTTATAGTACCCGGCGAACCCTTCCAAACGCTCCTTTTCATCCGGATCGGGGCCGAATTGTCTTCCGATAAAACCGACGGCCCGGTGTCCTAGGGAAAGGAAATGGGATGCCGCAATAGTGGAACCCGCGATATTATCCCACACGACCTTATCGACCCCCGTGATATCCATGGGCCGTTCCACCATAATGACGGGAATGTTATTGCTGATTACTTCCTTTACGGTATCCCTGCCGGCCCAGACGGAATTGGTAAAAATGATCCCCTCAACCATGCGGCCTACCAGTTCCTGAAGCAGGTGTTCTTCCCGAATAGGATCCGGCTCCGCATACATGGGGAGTACCAGGAGGTCGTAGGACGCCGCGGCATTCCTTAGGGCCTGGCTTATCCGGGAATTGACAATACTTCCGACTACCAGGGGCATCACGTTCCCTATGATCCCCGTCCGGCTGCTCTTGAGGGCTTTCGCCATGCGGTTCGGGACGTATCCCAGCGCTTTGATCGACTGTTGTACCCGTTCTTTCGTTTCCGGGGCTACATGACCGCGGTTATTGACCACCCGGGTAATGGTAGCCAGAGAGACCCGAGCATGGGCCGCAACATCCTGTATGCGGACATTAGACATCAATTGCCTCCCGATAAAGCGGCCTGATCCGGCTCCGGTATTCCGGCCGTTCATGGATCTGTTTCTAGTATTCTATACTTTTTTCTTGAATATACAATAAGGCCATTATCATATTATCGTTAACATGCGAATTTTATTAAATAATCTTGAATCATAAAAGTGCGCAGAGACCAGGGAGTTTGTATAATTTAGCTCATGGCCGCCCTGGTTTTCTCAATTCTTTATAATATAAATAATTATATTCATGGATATTTGTTGTATGGATTTTTGACAAACAGTTAAAATATACCAGAAAGATAAGAAACAAATATTTTTTAAGAAAAACATTGACAGATGATAAATACCATGTTAACGTTAACATGCTGGTAAATACAGAGGTTCTCTGTAATAACATATTGTTCAGGAGGAAGTAAGTCATGAAAAAATTATTTGCGGTGTTGGGAATGCTATTGGCGGCATCTTGTCTTTTTGCCGGCGGCAATAGGGATCGTGCGGGAGGGGGGACAGACATATCCTTCCTTTCAATGTTTACCAATCCGACGGCTGATGCTAACAGCAAGGCTTTTTATGGGATGACGGAGAAATTCGCCAAGGATTTTCCCGCGATCAAGGTAAGCTACGAGGCGATTCCCCACGATGAATACGAGACCAAGATGAAGACCTATGTTGCGGCGGGTGAATACCCCGACATCTACGAGGTCAAGGGAACCATGATCCCGCAGCTTGCCGAGGACGGGGTGATCTATACCGCGAAGGAAATCATGGATCTCGTCCCTGGCTGGGAAGCGGGTTTCAAAAACGGCGTATTTGAAGACTTCATCTACAAAAATACGGCCTACGCCCTTCCCATGCAGATGGGAAATAACCATAACATTTTCTGGAACAGCGATATTTTCAGGGAATGCGGGATTACCGAATTCCCGGCGGACTGGGCGTCCTTTGCCGCCGCCATGGACAAGATCAAGGCCAAGGGGTACATTCCCATCGTTCAGGGCAATAAGGCCAACTGGCTGGTTCCTTCCCTTTTGTTCAACGCCATCGTATACCGTTATACCGGGGTCGATTGGTATTACAGCGTCAGGGAAAACCGGGGCGCCAAATTTACGGACCGGCAGTTTGTCGCCGCGGCGGCCCTTCTGCAGGATATGGCAAAGAACGGCTATTTTAACACCGATATCAATTCCATCGATCAGCACCAGATGTACACCGTATACTACAACAAGAAGGCGGCCATGATGGTGGACGGTTTCTGGGGCGTCGGTACCTTTGTGGATGAAATGCCCAAAGACGTGCTTGCCGCGACAAAGATAGCCCAATTCCCCCTGATCCCCGAATCAATGGGCGGGGGCGGCGCCAAATACGCGAAGATCAACCAGGCGGCGGCCGGCTGGGGCTATGTGGTCACCAAAAGAAAGGGCGACACCCCGGAAAAGCTCAAGGCCATGGCCCAGCTTGTTCAGTACGTCACCGGTTCGGGTTATGCCAATATTGTGGTGGAAAACAGCGGACTTCCCGCCTCAAAGACCAGCAATATTGATGAAAGCAAACTCTCTCCCCTGTACCGGGAACTGCTCGCCCTGAACAACGAATCCCAGTACGCGCCGGTGTTTGACGTACAGCTTAATCCCCAGATAGTAGACGCCTTCTATTCGAATACCCAGGAACTGCTCATCGGGACGATCACGCCCCAGCGCTATGCCGAATTGATTCAGGCGGAAGTTGACAAGACCCGATAGGGTAATCTGTTTCCGGTCCCGGCGGCAGCTTTCTTCCGCCGCCGGCCGGTTTCAGTAAAAAGGATTCTAAAGATGAGACGAACCCTTTCAAAACCCAAACCCTTGGTGTTTGTGTTGTTCCTTGCCCCCATCCTCGTTATCTACTTGGCTAACGCGGTTCTCCCTATTTTTATTTCTGTTTTTTACAGTTTTTTTAACTGGACCGGCGGAAGGACCATGAATTTTATAGGCCTTGGTAATTACCTGGATTTGGTAAGGGATATGGAATTCTGGCAGTCCGCGTATAACAACCTCATCATCGTAATCATCTGTACCGTGGGGCAGGTCGGATTCGCGCTGATTGTCTCTTTCCTGCTTATCTCGAGAGCCTTAAAATTTAAGGAATTTCATCGAACCGTTATTTTCTTTCCGGTGACCGTCTCGGCCCTGGTCATTGGTTTTATTTGGTCCCTGATGTACAACAAGGACTACGGACTTATCAATTTTTTCCTCAGATTCCTGCGCCTGGAACGGTTCATCCTGCCCTGGCTGGATAATCCGAATTATATCCTGATCACCGCGTCGATTCCGGTGGTACTCCAGTATATCGGGCTCTATATGATTATGTTTATGGGGGCCATAAAAAGCATCCCCGAGGAAATATTGGAATGTGCCGGGCTTGACGGCTGTAATGATCTGCAGCGTTCTGTGTATATTACCCTGCCCATGATCTACGACACCTTTAAGGTGGCGGTGATGGTTTGTGTTTCGGGAACCATGAAGATATTCGATCATATTCTGGTTTTGACCAACGGCGGTCCCGGCAAGGCAAGTCAGGTGCTGACTTTATACTCATACAAAATTTCTTTTGACCGGATGAAGCTCAGTTATGGGGCGACCATTTCCATCGGCATACTGATCCTCAGCCTTTTCCTGACCCTTGGTTCCAGAAAACTGCTTGGAGGGAAGCAATATGAATAAGCGGGTAATAAGGGCCGGAAGGACCGCCGGCGGCATCACGCTGAATGTTTTTATGCTGGTTTTTTCCCTGCTGAGTATTTTCCCTTTTGTCTGGATGCTCTATTCTTCTCTAAAAACCGAAGCGGAATTTGCCCTGGACATCATATCCCTGCCCCAAAAACCGGTCTTTTCCAATTACATTAACGCGATCAGAACGGGACACATGGGGGAATATGCCCTGAATTCCCTGTTTAACGGTATAATTACCGTCGTGTTGGTAGCGTTTTCCACCTATATTGTGGCGTATTTTTTATCCCGTTATAACTTTAAGGGCCGCTCAGTGGTATACGGTCTATTTGTGGCTGGTATGCTTATCCCGGTACATTCTCTGATGGTTCCGCTTTTTGTGGAATACCGGGTGGCGGGACTTTTGAACAGCCGGTTTACCCTGCTGCCGGTGTACCTGTCATTTGGTATGCCCATGGCGGTATTTTTGATAGAAAGTTTTATCGGCTCTATACCGATTGAACTTGAAGAAGCCGCCCTGATTGACGGCAGTTCCATGGTCCGCACCATGTTTACCATTATCATGCCCCTTTGCCGTCCGGTAATTGCTACGGTGGTGATCCTTACCTTCATGAATACCTGGAACGAATTTCCCTTTGCCCTGGTGTTGATCCGGGACAATGCCCTTAAAACTATTCCCATCGGCCTAAGAAATTTTCAGGGCGCCTATACGGCGCAGTACACCCAGTTCATGGCGGGTATGGCGGTTTCCCTTATTCCGGTAATGGTGGTGTACATTCTGTTTTATAAAAAAATTATTGTGGGTATGACCGCCGGTACCGTAAAGGGCTGAGCGTAATTTATAAGGAGCAGCATGATGTTGGAAAACAAAAAAATCGTCTTTGAAAAGCCGTGGGAGGCGCGGTTTAAATCTGAATCCCTTGATGACTTTTCCGTGCCTTTAGGGCAGGTGATTCTGAAAAAGCGTTACTCGATCATATCGACGGGAACGGAACTGGCATGCCTCTCGGGCGGTGAAAGCTGGTTTAAGATGCCGGGAGTCCCCGGATATTCCTGTGTTGGTGAGATAGTAAAAACCGCCGATGATGTAAAAGATTTTTCCATTGGCGACACGGTCTTCTGTTATGGCAGCCATGCCCTTTACGAAGTGATGCCCACCGGGGGCATCTTCCTCCCGGTTCCCAAGGATATTGACCCAAAGTGGGTTCCCTTTGTCCGCATGGCCTCCATTGCGGCAACGGCGCTCCGCGCTTCAACCATTGAATGGGGGGACACCGTAGCGGTGACCGGCCAGGGCCTCGTGGGAAACATGGCCGCGCAGCTTGCGAAATTGCAGGGAGCCGCGGTCATTGCCATTGATGTGCTGGACAGCCGTCTCGCCGTCGCCCGGAAATGCGGGGCCGACCTTACGATCAATTCCGCAAACGCCAATGTAGCCGAGGAAATCCGGCGTTTTACCGGCGGCGCGATGGTCTCCACCCTCATTGAAGCCACCGGCGTGCCCGAGGTCACCGTACAAGCCATTGACTGGATCGGTCGGAACGGCGAGTTGATCTTCCTCGGCAGCCCCCGGGGGGCATTTGAAACCGATATCACTCCATTCCTCAACCGGACCCATCTTGCGTCTTTTAATGTTACCCTGAAAGGGGCCCACGAATGGCGCTACCCCGTAAACAGGACCCCCTTTGAAAAGCATTCGCTGGAACGGAATTCGCAGTTAATTATGGATCTTATTTCCCAAAAGAAACTCATGGTTGAACCGCTCTTGACGGAGATCCTTTCGCCTGCCGGCTGTTTTGATGTTTACCGTAAGGTGCGGAATAATAAGGACCGATATTTGGGTATACTGTTTGACTGGCAATAATTTTTTATAAGGGGAGAACAAAGGATGGATATTTCATTACAGTTGTGGTCTATTAAGGAAGAGGTGGAAAAAGATTTTGCCGGTGCCCTGGAAATGGCGGCAAAGGCGGGATATCAGGGGGTTGAATTTGCCGGCTATCACGGAAAGTCACCCGCGGAGCTTAAGGAACTGCTTGCCAAATATCAGCTGAAAGCGGTAAGTACCCATGCGGGAATTGAGCGTCTTCGCACGGTCCTGGACGAGGAAATTGAATACGCGAAAACCCTTGGTTTCAGGCTCATCGTGTGTCCCTGGTCCGAATGTAAAACCGGCGAACAGGCGGCTGCGGACGCGGAGTTTCTTGAATCCTGCGCCGGGAAGGCTTTGAAAGAAGGAATCACCATCGCTTACCACAACCATAACCAGGAGTTCGTAAAATTTGGCGGCCGATATGCCATGGACCTCATGCTGGAACATATGCCCCGGGTGAAATTCGAACCGGACGTTTTCTGGATCGCCTACGGTTTGGTTGATCCGGTCCGTTACCTCTCCCCCCTGGCTCAGGCGGGCAGGATTGCCGCTATCCACGCCAAGGAACTTGCCGCCGAGGGGCCTGATAACGTTTACATAGGCCAGGGGAAGATCGACTTTGCGGGTATAGCCGCCCTCTGTCCTCCCGATAAATATCCGTGGATCGTGGAACAGGAGGAATTCTCCGGCGATCATTTTGACGGGATCTCCAAAAGTTATCAGGGCCTGAGAAAGATTATCGGATAATGGATTTCGTCCTGCTCCCCGGCTCAACCGGTTGAACCGGGGGTTCCGGGGTTGTATAATAGACCAGTTTCAAAGCTGGCTTTAGACAAACCGCCGGAGTAATTCAGGGAACAGCGAAAATCCGGCGTCACCAAACAGGAGTAAAACATGAGCGGTATTAAAGCGGGTATTGTGGGCGCGGGGGGCATGGCCCGGTATCATTATGAAGGATTTATCCGGGCGGGGGCTGAAGTCATTGCCATGGCGGATACCGATACAGAGCGGGCCAAAACCTTTGGTGAAAAGCGGGGTATAAAACACCTTTATCCCGGCCTCACGGAGATGCTTCAGGGTTCTCCTGACCTGGACCTTGTCTCGGTAATTACCCCAAACAAATTTCATAAACCCCTGGTCATTGAAGCCCTGGAAAAGGGCAAGCACGTTTACTGTGAAAAACCCCCGGCCTTGAACGCGGGGGAGATGCAGGAAATGCTTGCCGCCTCAAAAAAAGCGGGGAAACGGCTCATGTTCGATTTTAATAACCGGGCCCGCCCGGAATCCCAGGCCATGATCCGGTATATTCGGGACGGCAGGGTGGGAACCATCAATTCCGCCCAGGCCGCCTGGATCCGCCGGGCGGGGATCCCCGGTTTCGGGGGCTGGTTCACCACCAAGGCCCTTTCCGGCGGCGGCCCGGTGATAGACCTGCCCCATATGCTGGATCTTGCCCTGTATTTTATGGGTTTCCCCGAACCGGATCAGCTCCTGGCGGTTACGTACTATGATTTTATGGACAACAAGACCTTTAAAGGCCCCTGGGGCATTCCCGACGCGGCCGGGGGCATTACCGACGTGGAGTCCTCCTGTCACGCCATGCTCACTTTTAAGACCGGCCAAAGCCTCCAGATCCGCAGTTCCTGGGCGGAAATGAACGAGCGGGAGGTGGTTTCCGTCACCTTCCAGGGCTCCAAAGCCGGTGGAAAACTGGAGCGGCTTTTCGGCATTGACGGGCTGGATGAAACCAGTATTGATACCTGCTGCCTCTTTACCGAAGAGTATGGGAACCAGGTTGACCTGCGGATAAAGACCGAAAAGGACGAGACCATGGGCCGCGTCGCGAACGCGGCTAACTTTATCGACAGCATCGCCGGTAAAGCCGAACCCTACAACACCCCCGGGGAAGCCCTAATCCTGATGAAGATCATCGATGCCATGTACGAATCAGCAGCTGCCCGGAAGCCCGTGGCAATCCGTTAAGGCCCACTGAGCATAATTTTATGCTCTCCCCCATTTCTAACTTCTCATGAGCCGCCGGGCGATGGCGTCGATAAATTCCCAGGAATCGAGGATCCGAGCGGGAGCGGGGGAAGCGAGGCGGGCTAAATCCCCGGTCATGTCTCCTTCCTCAATGGTCCTCCGGGTGGCGGCCTCCAGGTTTTTCGCAAAAGCTTCCAGGTCCGCTGTGTGATCCAGCTCCGCCCGTTTTGAGAGGGCCCCGGTCCAGGCGAATATCAGGGCTACCGGGTTGGTGCTGGTCCGCTCTCCCTTTTGCCAGCGGTAGTAGTGCTGCTGCACCGTGCCGTGGGCGGCCTCGTATTCCACCGCTCCCCTGGGGGAGTAGAGGACGCTGGTCATCATAGCCAGGCTCCCCGAGGCGCCGGCTACCATGTCACTCATCACATCCCCGTCGTAGTTTTTGCAGGCCCAGAGGACCCCCCCTTCCCCTTTAACCACCCGGGCGACGGCGTCGTCAATGAGGGTATAAAAATAATCCACCCCCGCGGCTTCGCATTTTTCTTTAAATTCGATTTCGTAGATCCGATTAAAAAGTTCTTTAAAACGGCCGTCATAGGTCTTGGAAATCGTATCCTTGGCGGCAAACCAAACCGGGAGTTTTTCGTCCAGGGCATAACGGAAACAGGACCGGGCGAAATTTTTAATCGATTCGTCCAGGTTGTGCATACCCTGGACGATACCGGGCCCTTCCATTTCCGCCACGAGCTGCCGCCGCTCCCCGCCCTCCCGGGGGGTATAGACCAGTTCCACCCGGCCCGGTCCGGGGATGGCCATTTCGGCGTTTTTATACACATCCCCATAGGCATGGCGGCCGATCACAATGGGCCGTTTCCAGGCCGGGATCGCGCCCGTAATGCCGGCTACCACGATGGGTTTTCGGAACACCGTACCGTCCAGGATTCCTCTAATAGTGGCATTGGGACTGGGATAGAGGTTTTTAAGGTTATATTCGGCCTTTCGGGCGGCGTTGCTGGTGACGGTGGCACATTTCACCCCCACCCCCAGCCGCAGTATGGCCCGGGCGGATTCAGCGGTAACCGCGTCACCCGTGGCATCCCGGTTTAAAAGTCCCAAATCATAATATTCGGTTTTCAGATCCACATAGGGGAGGATCAGCTGTTCCTTAACCAAAGCCCACAACACCCGGGTCATTTCATCCCCGTCCAGTTCAACCACCGGATTTTTCATCCCGATCCTTGCCGTCATCACTACCTCCCTACCCGTAGGTTTTAGCCGGGCCAAAAGTTCCTCTTTAGAGGAACTTCGCCCTTTTGCCTTCCCGTAACGAGGGGAACGACAGGGCGAAGGCCGGGGCGAGCGCATATAAGCGGCATCCTAAAGAGCCGCTACCTCTTCCGTGCCCAGTTCCAGGCTTGAAGCGATAATCTCCACCGGAATACCGTATTTCTTGAGCCGCCGGGCCGATGCCAGCTTCTCCTCGTAGGCTTCCTCCCGCCCCTTCTCCGTGCCTATCTGGATGCCTTCTTCCCGGGCAAGCTGTCTGTCCTCAAGGACAACCTTCACCAATCCGTCAAACATCGTTCGGTCCTCCCGCTTCTTGACATGCTCCGTCACCGCCTCTATCTCCTCAGGCGGGACTTCCAGGCGCTCTAATAACACCGTGATCACATCCCTTATCAGTTTACGCATACCCTCGGGGATGTTCAATGCCAGCCCCTCAAGGTAGTCCCGCGGCAGGTCCCGCAGTATCGCCGCTTC
>JAITEG010000078.1 GCA_031282145.1 Spirochaetaceae bacterium
TTGACCTTGGTAAAGTAGTTGTTCACCCCGACCGGTACAACACCGGCGGGCAAAGACAGGCCGCCGGTAGCGGCGTTCACGGTAACCCGCGGATCAAAGTCGACTTCCCCGTTACTAAGTTCCGTGGCAATGGGCTGATCCTGGAACAACTCCTGCTCCAGGTACACAAACCCGTTCACCAGCACCCGGCCGTTCCGGCCCAGGTACAACTTGCCGGCGCTTGCGCTCAGATCGCCGCCGCTTTTGATATCCAGAACCCCGGTTACCTCCAGGATACCGGTCAAGTCTACCTCTCCGCTTATCTCCAGGGTTTTCCCCGCGGGTACTTCCCCTCCCGCTATGGCTGTAGCTGAAGCGCTGCCGGTGAGGAGTTCCACCGTATCGTTTACGGCAAAGAGTTCCTTCAGTGTGGCTGCGCTGACGGTTCCGCTGTAGGATTCCCTGCCGGGGGCGCCGCTCGGTCCGTCCAACGCGGGATTGGAGCATCCTGACAAAGCAATTAACGCCAGCAAAATCAGCGTTACGCTTCCTAAATATAGACTCTTTTTGAACATAGAGCCCTCCTTCAAAAATATACCCCCCGGATCAAATCCGGAGGGTCCCCCGACGCGGTTAAACGCCGGGGGGATTAAAAGAGGACTTACGCTTGTAATTGATTACCCGCATGGGCTAAAATTACGTTAGCGTAAGTGCTAGCCCCGGAGGTAGTGTCTTTCTGCCAAGACGAGCACTGCCCCGGGGTCCCCTTTGTAGAGACCTGCAAAAGTTCCGGAGGCTCGAAAGCCGCCGGACGTTCTTTCTACATTGTCAAAGCGAGTTTGTTTCAAAACCCACCGGATTTTGAAACAAACTCCTATAACTATATAGTATAGCACATTTTGGTCGAAAAAACCACTTTTTTGGAAAAAAAAACAAAAAAAATTTAGGAAGCGGGTTTTCAAAAAAAATTGCTTACGGTTTTTATCTATCTTACTCTATATGTTGATACTTAAAGCAGTATTATGATATCTATCACCATATAATACTATATAATACGTTTTTAAGTAAAAGGGTGCGGTTTTCTAATTATTCGTTCCTGGCTTCTAATTTCTTAAACCCTGAATGAAGTGCTGGAAGACCGCCAAGTGGGAACAGATGAACCCTCCCCATAGCGCCGCTCCTTAATCATCTGTCTGTACGCGAATCATTCTTGACAAGTACCCGTTTCTTGACATAGGCTATGGATA
The DNA here is from genome assembly GCA_031282145.1 of Spirochaetaceae bacterium. Taxonomy (GTDB): domain Bacteria; phylum Spirochaetota; class Spirochaetia; order Treponematales; family Breznakiellaceae; genus JAIRMO01. The sequence continues at coordinate 1,227 of JAITEG010000078.1, forward strand.
CAGACCGGAGGAGACGGAAAGCGTTTATGAAAGATCCTGTGACCCTTGCCTTTATCAATCTGTACGGTATTCTGGGGGGGCTTGAGGACCTCTGTGCCCTTTCTCCGGAGGCAAAGGAACTTATCGCCTCCCTTCCCGGGGGCAAACCCCTCACCCTGGGTTTTACCGTAAAAAACGGGCCCGCCATGACCCTCTCCTTTACGGAACAGGGCTGTACCGCCCGGATAGGGACCGGGCCCTGTGATATCAGGCTGCCCTTTTCGGGTTGTGAAAAATTTAACGGCCTTATGGACGGGACCGTGACCCCCATCCCCAGCAAGGGGTTTACCAAGCTCAAATTCCTCACCCATACCTTCACCCGGCTGACCAAAATCCTGGAAAACTATTTACGAGCCCCGCCGGATAGTTCCGGTCCGGAATTCTTTGACGCCGGTACCATTATCATGTTCTTTGTGATCGCCCGGACCCTTTCCGAGGTCGGCAACCACGACGCCATTGGCCGGTTTACCGCTTCCAATATTGCCGATGGAACAATACTATTATCCATAGCCGGGGGACCCAAAGCGGCTATCCTGATCAAGGACCATCGCCTCGTTACTTCCCGGGAAATTCCTGAAAACTACCACGCCATTATGGAATTTGAAAGCCTGAGCTTGGCGCGGCAGCTTTTTGACGGCAAAGTAAACGCCTTGGCCTGTGTGGGACAGGGACTCATCTCCATGCGGGGCAATTTGGGGATGCTGGACAATGTAAACCGTCTGCTGGACCGGGCGGCTTTTTATTTGACATAAGGGGTTCCTGCAAATTTTGACGCGGGACCTTGGGGGAGAGTTATGAGTTTTCCGGTTTATACCTATACCAAAAGCGCCGAGGAATTTAAACGGGCATTACGGGTGATCCCTTCCGGTATCTACGGCCATCAGGGTCCCGCGGAGGGTTGTTTTGTGCCGGTCACGGCCTTTCCCTTTTTTTCAGAACGGGCCCAGGGAAGTTATTTTTGGGATGTAGACGGCAACCGCTTTATCGACTATATGTGCGCCTACGGACCAAATGTACTGGGGTATAACGATCCCGATGTGGACGCGGCCGCGGCAAAACAGCGGGAAAAGGGGGACTGTATCACCGCTCCTTCCTCCAAAATGATCGATTTTGCGGAAGTCCTCACCGGTACGGTGGCTTGTGCGGATTGGGCGTTTTTTATGAAAAACGGAGGGGATTCCACCACCCTGGCGATCATGACCGCCCGGGCCCATACCCGCCGGAAAAAAATTGTCTTTTTTAAGGGTTATTATCACGGGGTAGCCCCCTGGACCCAAAAGGTCGATTACCCGGGTATCCTGGAAGAGGACGTGGCCAACAACCTCTATGTACCCTGGAACAACTACGAACGCCTCGCCGAGGTATTCGAGGAACACCGGGGGGAAATCGCGGCGGTCATCTCCCAGCCCTATCTTCACGGTAACTTTGCGGACAACGAACTGCCCGCCGAAGGTTTCTGGCAGAAGGTCCGCAAACTCTGCACCGATACGGGAACGATCCTTATCCTGGACGATGTCCGGGCGGGCTTCCGGCTGGACCTGGCCGGGAGCGACCACTTCTTCGGCTTCCGGGCGGACCTGATCTGTTTCTGCAAGGCCCTGGCCAACGGCTACAACGTAAGCGCCCTCTGCGGCGGGGAATTTCTCCGCAATACCGTCAGCGGCCTCACCTATACCGGGAGTTACTGGCTCTCCGCCGTCCCCTTTGCCGCAGGGCTCGCCTGTATCGAAAAGATGAAAAACCTCAAGCTCCCCGAGGTCCTCCATGAAAAGGGAACCAAACTCACCCAGGGCTTGATTGCGGTGGCGAAAAAACACGGCTTTACCCTGCATGTTTCAGGTATGCCCGCCCTTTTTTACCTCCGCCTGGACGACGTTGGTTTGGACGGCAAAACCCCGGCCCTTATGCTCCATCAGCGCTGGATCGCCGAAATGGTGAAGCGGGGCATATACCTGACCAATCATCACAACCACTTCCTCAACTACTCCCTCAGTGACGGGGATATCCAAACCACCCTGGAAGCGGCGGACGAAGCCTTTGCGGTGTTATAGCGGGGTTCACCGGACTGAAAAAATTTAACCCCCGCGGCCGTACCGGTTCCTTCTTTGAGTTCTAAGTTTTTGTTTTCTTTTCTTCCTCCTCAAGGATATTGAACGCAACGGTAACGCCGGCATTGGAAAACCGGAACCGCTGAAGGAAAACCTATCCGGGTGGTGGTCCCGCCGCATCGACGAAAAAAACCGGCTGGTGTACCGGATGCGGGGGGGCGCTATCGAAATATCCCAGTGCCAGGGACATTATAGAGCTTTTCCCCAATTAGTGTATGACCCTGCCGCTACCCCGGCTCCTTCTTAACTTCTCCTTTTTCCTCCACCGTGTACTGAAGCCGGTAAAGGCCCGCGTAGAGGCCGTTTTGGTCGATCAGGTCCTGGTGTTTTCCCTCCTCCACCAGGATACCCCCGGAAAGTACCAGGATCCGGTCCGCGTGGCGGATGGTGGAAAGCCGGTGGGCGATCACGAGGGAGGTCCGTCCCGCCAGCACCCGTTGGATCCCCAGTTGGATCAGGTGTTCCGTTTCGGTATCGATGGAGCTCGTGGCTTCGTCCAGGACCACAATGGCCGGATTATGGGCGATGACCCGGGCAAAACTGATAAGCTGCCGCTGGCCGGAAGAAATATTCGCGGCCCCTTCGGAAAGTTTGGTCTCGTACCCCGCGGGCAGCCGGGAAATAAACTCATGGGCATGAACCGCCCGGGCCGCCTCCTCGATCTCTTTTTCCGAAAGGGGCAGCCCGAGGCTTATGTTTTCCGCCACGGTACCGGAAAATAAAAATACCTCTTGCAAAACCGGCAGTACCGACCGCCGCAGTTCCGCCAGGGGAATGTCCTTGATGGAAATACCATCAAGCCGGATATCGCCGGAATCTATATCCCAAAGCCGGGCCAGCACATTGGTGATGGTGGTTTTTCCCGCCCCGGTATACCCCACAATGGCGGCCATCTCGCCGGGATTTACCGTAAAGGAGAGTCCCCGCAGGATCTCCTCTCCTTTTTTATAGGAAAACCGGACCTGCTCAAATTCAATATGCCCCCGGATGATTCCTTCCATGGATTTTTTCCCCTCGTCGGGGATCTCCTCGCGGGTATCCAGGAGTTTGAATACCCGTTCCCCGCCGGCCATAGCGGACTGGAGGAGGGTATATTTTTCCGCGATATCCATCACCGGGGAGTAGAACATCCCCACCAGGTTTATAAAAGCGATCAGCACCCCCAGGGAAAGGGAGAGGGAAAGGACCATGGAGGCCCCCACTACCATAACCGTGGCCGTGGTTATGGTGGCAAGAAAATCAATCAGGGGTCTGAAAATGGCAAATACGTACATTTCCTCCAAATTCGCCCGAAGGTACTCCTGATTCCGTTCGCCGAATTCCCCGCGGCTTTTCCGTTCCCCCAAAAAAAGCTGGACCACCTGGACTCCGGAAAGATGTTCCGAAAGATAGGCGTTTACCCGGGACGAGGCGATCCGCTGGCGCCTAAAGGCGTCCCGGGCCCGGACACGGCTTATGGCGGTGATCACCACCACCGGGGACATGGTCAAAAGCACTACCGCCGCCAATTTGGGGGAAAGAAAAAAGAGAGTTACGAGGGCCCCGGCCATGATGGAAAGGTCCTTGATAAAAGCCACCAGGACCGAAGAGAAAAATTCATTGATGGTTTCCACATCTCCGGTAAGCCGGGTGACGATCCGGCCCACCGGATGCCGGGAAAGGAAATCCGTGGACTGGGCGGCGGTTTTTCTGAACAGTTCCAGCCGCATATCCTTCATAACCCGCTGACCGATGAGGCTCGTGGTCCAGGTCTGAATAAAGGTAAAAATAAACACCAGAATCAGGATCAAAAATAAAAACAACACAACCCGGAATATAACCGAAAGGTCCCGGCCCCGAACCGCGCGAATTTCCGATATCGAGAGGGAATAGAGGTCCCCGGTGCGGATAGCCGCGGTATCCCCTTCCCAGACAAAAAGTCCCCGGTGGTCTTCAATAACCTGCCGGGCGGGATCGTTGGCGGTAAGGGAAAAACCGTACCACTGATCTTCCATGAGAATCCCCCGGGCCTTGAGGACTTCATCCAGGCGGCTGGAGATCCGGGTATCTTGATCCTGGGGGATAAAGACAAAGCCGCCGGCCGGGAGGGCCCGGGGGGCCGCCATGAGCCGGTCGAGGCCATCCTGAGTTTCCTGATCCAGATTTTTCCGTTCCCGGGAAACCGCGTGAACAGATACCGCGAAGAAACGGGCCAGAATGGCGCCGTCAATGAGCCGCTGTTCCAGGACCGGGACCAGCAATTCCCCCAGGGTGGAGATAATCAGGGTAAGGGCGGTGATGAACGCCAGGGTCCGGTAGGGCTTTACATAGGAAAGGATGCGGCCCACGATACCACGGTCATAACCTTTGACCACTTCCTCAACTTCAAAATACTCAGACACCGCTTCCACCTTCCGTAAGCTGTCCAGGGTCAAGACGCTTTGGGGCGTCCCGCTCCTGGATGTTCCGCCCCTCAGCGGCAAGCTGCTGTAAAGCGGCCATTCGGGCGTAAAAACCTCCCCGGGCAACCAGTTCCTGGGGGCTGCCGTATTCGGAGACCCGGCCTTTTTCCAGAACCACCACCAGGTCGGCATAGCCCAGGGCCGAAACCCGGTGGGACACGATGATGGTGGTCTGACCCGGGCGGCCGGGCCGTTCCCGGCGTTCCTCCAACAGCCCCGTGAGGACCCGCTTTTCGGTTTCGGCGTCCACCGCGGAGAGGGAATCATCCAGGATAAGGATATCGGGGCCCCCGATAAGAGAGCGGGAAATGGCCACCCGTTGTTTTTGTCCCCCCGACAGGGTAAGCCCCCGTTCCCCGATGACCGTATCCCAGCCCTGGTGAAAGGTTTCGAGGTCCCGATCTATGGCGGAAAGGGAGGCGGCCTTTTTAAGCAGGGCCTCATCATCCCCCAATCCAACAGGGTTCTTTTCCAGGCCGTAACGGATATTATGTTTAATGGAATCGGAAAAGAGGTAGCTGTCCTGGGGGGTCACCCCGAAAAGGCTCCGGAGTTCATCCAGATCCCATTCCCGCACATCCAAACCGTGAACAAACACGCTCCCCGGTGGGGGATCAACCATCCGGGTCAAGGTTTTGATGAGGGTGGATTTACCCGAACCGGTCCTGCCCAGGATCCCCACCACGGTTCCCCGCTGGATGGTGAGGTTGATATCATCCAACACTTTGCTCCCTTCGATATAAGAAAAACTCAAATGCCGCAGTTCCATCGCGTTCTCCCCCGGGGAGGACAGGGCTTTTCCGGGATTTTCCGGGGATCTGATGGTGGGTACCGTGCCCAATACCTCATTTACCCGGGCTAAACTCACCGCCCCCCGCTGGATCATGTTCACCATAAACCCCGTCCCCATGAGGGGCCATATCAACATCTGCAGATAGCTGAAAAGGGCCACCAGGTCCCCGGGGCTCATGAGCCCTTCCACAACCCGCCCTCCCCCCACGAGGAGGACGATCAGGGTGGTAAGTCCCGAAAGAAAGGAAATCAGGGGGAAAAAGATACCGAAAATCTTGACCAGCGTCATATTGGCTTCCCGGTAATCGTCGTTGGTATCGGCAAATTTTTTGATAAACCACCATTCTTTGACAAAGGACTTTATCACCCGGATACCGGCAAAGGTTTCCTGGACCGTATCGCTCATCGTGGAATAGGTTTCCTGGGCCCGCTGGAAACGTTTACCCACGGCGTTTCCAAAAAAGAGGATCAGGATGGTAATAAGGGGAAGGGGGATGATCGCGGGAAGGGCGGTTCCGGCATCCTGAATAAAAATAATCACCAGGATCGCCGCGGCCATCATGGTCCCATCCACAAAGGCCACGAGGCCCATACTGATGGCCTGGCGTACCGCGTTGAGATCATTGGTAGAACGGGCCATAAGATCCCCGATTTTGTTTTTTTGGTAAAAATCATAGGACAGGGTCAGAAGGTGGGCAAAAAGCCGTTCCCGGAGTTCCGCCTCAATACGGCGGGAAGAACCGTGGATAAAATAGCGCCACAAGAAACGGCCCCCGGACAGTACGCCCATGACGGCCACCATTCCTCCCCCAAGGGCCAATACGGCGTACCAGTTAAACTTCCCTGACGAGATGAGGTCCACCGCGACCCGGATAAACTGGGGGATCGCCATCTGGGCCGCATCGGTTATTACCAGGCACACAAAGCCCCAGAAATACCGCAGACGGTACTGCTTAAAGTAGGGGAAAAGGGATTTAAATTCCTTAAGAGACAATTTTTGCATCTTGAATTTTCTTTAACCCGGAATCTTCCCTCTTTCTTAAATCAGCCTCCAACTTGGCGGACCAAATATCCATTTTCTTTTTTACCAGCTCCGCCTTATCCTGCTCCCCGATGAGGGCATGGATACGCCGGAGAGCTCCCAAGAAATGAATCCCCTGGTTAAAATCCTCAATGCGGTTGGTGGAAAGTTCATACATTTCCCGGTACCGATCCGCTGCCTGGGTAAGGAGCTGTTTGACCAAACGCATCTGGTATACCGTCGGTTCATAATAAGGGGACCGGGGATCCGTATTAACCACCACCTTTTTCAAATCCAGGATGTTTTTTGCCACCACGGCATAACGGCCCTCCAGTTCCACAAAGGCCCACCGCCATTTGGTATTATCCCCATAAGCGCTTTTCAGCAGCTCGATGCTAAGACCCAGTTTTCGGATCAGGTGATAACGCCCGGCGGCGTCAATGGATTCCAGCGCGGTCAGCTTATCCTCATAGTCCGAAAAGGGGGCGTCCAACAGGTTACTGACGGTTTCCTCCAGATAAATAATACTTTTATAGAGGACCTTTCTCGCGTCATTCAAGGCAAGTTCGTTCTTTATGTTCAACATGGACAGGGAAATATTACTCAAAATAATATAATGGGAGGCAAGGTTAAGCATCTCATTTGCCAAGGCAACCCGTGTCAGGGGGGCATTTTCCGGATCCTGTTGGATTGCCAGGATCATCGTCTGCTCATGCTGAAGAATAAGCTCTATCGTCTGCCGGAACTCTTTTGCCTTTTCAAAATAACGATGACGCGTTTCCGCGGAAATTTTCGCCATAAATAACTCCACTACCGTAAACTTTTCCCAAAAACTGATGTCCTAGGAAAGCTTCCAGTTACAAAACCGATGTGCCTCATTCACGCCCCGGTTAATTTTGACACCGCCTTTGGTTTGCCGTACTTTGCCAACAGTTCATCCGCGTGAGCCAGGGCCGCATGGGCCGCGGAATCTCCGGCCAACATACGGGCAATTTCTTCCCGCCGTTCCTGGGTGTTTAATACCGATACGGTGGTGATGGTCCTTCCTGCCAGAGTCTTTTTTTCCACCCTCAAATGATTATCGGCACGAACCGCAATGCTGGCAAGGTGGGTGATACAAAAGATCTGTTTTAATTTTCCGATTTTAGCCAGGTATTCCCCCACCGAAAGGGCCACTTCCCCCCCGATACCCGTGTCAATCTCATCAAAAACCAGCGTTTCAATGGTATCCGCGTCGGCCAGGACCGTTTTAATCGCCAGCATCACCCGGGAAAGTTCCCCCCCCGAGGCTATCCGGGAAAGATCCTTGAGGGGCTCCCCGGCATTGGCGGAAATGAGGAATTCCACATCCTCCGCCCCCCAGGGACCGCAGGTCAGGTTCCCCGAGCCGGGGGCTTGCCCGGGAACTTGTCCCTTGGGGCGTAACCCAGCGGAAAACCGGGCTTGGGGCATCCCCAGGCTCATGAGGATCCCGGTTATCTTTTCACCCAATTTAAGGGCCCCGGCCTTCCGCTTGCCGCTTAAGGACGCCGCCCGAAGGGCGACATCCCGTTCCCGGGAGCTGATTTCGGCCTTGAGTTTTTCCCGGTTTTCTTCAGCCCGGGAAAGGGTCTCAATCTCCTTTTCCGCCTCCTCCCGGTAACGAAGGAGGCTTTCCTCATCCGCGCTCTCCCCGGGCGAGGCGGGGGAACCGTACTTTTTCTTGAGCCGGTACAGCAGGGCAAGCCGTTCTTCCACTTCTTCCAGCCGTCCCGGATCGTCCCGCAGACCGTTCCGGTAGGAACGGAGTTCTTCCGACAGATCCTCCGCTTCATAGTAGAGGTCTTCCAGGCGTTTATGCAGCGCCGTCAATTCCCCGTCAATGGCCGCGGCCCCTTCCAGGGCGGAACGGGCCCGCCGGGCCAGGCTCAGTACCGAAGGCTCCGCGTCAAAAAGGGAGGCCGCCGCCCCGTTTACCTGACCGGCAAGCTTTTCAAAATCCGAGAGCCGCACCGCTTCGGCCTCCAGTTCCCGGCTTTCACCTTTTTGGGGATCGGCCCGGTTTATCTCATCCACCGCGTATTGCAGAATTTCGATCCGCGCCTCCCGGTCCCGTTCGTGGTGCAGGGAAGTCTCCATGGCTTTTTTACTATCCGCCAGCTCAAGAAAAACCCGGTTGAATTCCGCCGCCTCTTCCTCCAGCCCCGCGAAACGGTCCAGATAACGGCGGTGGGTCTCCTTCCGCAGCAGGGACTCGTGGGCGTGCTGCCCGTGAAGGTCAAAGAGGCAGGCCATACAGTCCGCTAAATCCGTCCGGGTCAGGGGCACATTCTGAATAAATATGGAACCCCGGCCCGAAGTTTTTATGTTCCGGCGGACGATCAGTTTTCCGTCCTCAATCTCAATTTCCCGTTCCTTAAGCCAGGTAAGGAGGTCCTGATTTTTCTCATCCACGGATATCACCGCGGAGACCGCGGCCTCCTCACTGCCGGTACGGATCACCTCCGGATCCGCTTTGGCCCCCAATAAAAAACTTAAAGAGCCCACGATGATAGACTTCCCCGCACCGGTTTCACCGGTAAGGATGTTGAGACCGTTCTCAAAGGAAAGGGTGAGGTTCTCGATAAGGGCATAGTTCCGTACGGAAAGTTCCTCAAGCATCGGGACCTCCGGACCAATTCAATTTAGAACGGAGAACCCTATAAAAAACCTCCCGGTCCGAGGCGATGAGCAGCGCCGGATATGGGGCTTTTTGGATAAAAATCCGGTCCTTGGGTTCCAAAGGTTCGGTTATCTGACCATCCACGGTTAACAATACCCCGCTCCGCTGTTCCTCCTCAACCTCCACGGTGATGGTTTCATGGGCGGGCACCACCATAGAGCGGTTGGAAAGGGTGAAGGGACAGATGGGGTTGATAATGACCGCCTCTATTTCGGGGTCCAGAATGGGCCCGCCGGCGGACACCGAATAGGCGGTGGACCCGGTGGGGGTGGCAACGATGAGCCCGTCGGACCGGAAATGCCCTATCCGGATAAAATCCCGGGGAAAGGCTGTCTCCGACGCTACCTGAAGCCGGATAAGTTTGGCAATCCCCGACGCGGCAATGACCCCGTCATTCAGACAGGTGGAACGGGTCATGATCTGTCCCTGGCGTTCTACGGTTATTTCCAGCATGAGCCGCCGGGAAATGGAGACCTTTTCCCGAAGCCACTTTTCAAAAACCTCCACCCATTCCTCAGGATGAACCGCGGCGATAAAACCCAGGGATCCCAGGTTGATGGGGAGAATAGGGGTTCCCTGGGGTGCCACCGTCCGGGCGGCATAGAGCACCGTCCCGTCCCCTCCCAGGCTAAAACATATATCATAGGGGGTTTGATGTTTAAATTCCGGTATACCCTCATAGGCCAGGGAAGCAACCTCAATGTTTCTCCGATGCAATTCCCGGGTAATTTCTTCCGCCAGAATCTGGGCGTTCATTTTGTGGAGATTGATGATCAATAACGCCCTTTTTATTTCCGGCATTCCAGTTTTGCTCCATAATTAGGGAAGGGATACGATGAGTTTTACCACCTTCTCGATTTCCGAAGCCCCAAGTCTCGGATACAGGGGGAACAGCACGGTCCGTAAGGACAGGGAATAACTCTCCGGACACTGGGCGGGGGGGATACGGCCGCCGCCAACCACGGTATCATCAAAAGCGCTTTCCACGATAATGTCCTTCCGTTTGGCATAGGCCTTCACCTCCTTGACGCCGGTCTCAAGGATCAGGGGAAAGGCGTAGTTATTATATTCCGCTTTTTCGGTTTCACTAAACCGCTTATGCCGGGTCTGTAAGGCCGATTGGGTGTAAGCCTGGGCAATGGTTTTCCGTTTTTGCAGGTTTTTCGCCGCCTCCCGGAATTGTACCACCGCCATGGCGGCATTCATATCAGGAAGGCAGAATTCAGGCAGCGGGTCCAGATTCCGCAATACCGCCGCATCCCGGCGGTTTACCGCGTATAAAAGCGCCCCACCCCCGGCGGTCAGCATGTCCCTTTCCTCAAGTCCCAAAATAGTCAATACCCCAAAGGAACCGGCCTTTGCCTCTCCCAAAAGGGAACCATAACTGCGGGAACAATCCTCAATTACCGGAAGCCCCAGGGCGGCAATAGCGGGCATATCCGGAACAAACCCCAACACATGATGAACCACGATACACCGGACCTCAAGTCCCTGGGGCTTTTTCGTCAAAGCGGCCTCAATAGTTTCCGGCCCCATTGTGCAGGTGGAAGGAACCACATCGCAATATACGGGGACAAGCCGTAAACTTTCAATAACCTGGGCATAATACCGGGGGGACAGGGCGGAAATCACCACCCCCTGCCCGTCCTCAAGTCCCAGAGATTCCAGGGCCAGCCGCAGGGCTATGGCAGGGCTCCGAAGGGCCAAACTATAATCATATTGAAGGTACTCCCGGGCGCCGGCAAGCAGCAACCGGGCCTGATCCCCCGGGCCTATTTTATCCTCCACCAGGGCGGTAAGAACCGCATCCATCTCCTTTCGCCTGATAGTCGGAGCATAGACATCAATCTTCATGTAATACCTCAAATTCCGGCAATCCGGCGCTTACTCAGAAAGGGCCATGATTTTGAAACCAGATCACTTTACCCCTCAATTCCCGTCCGGTTTATCTTCTCAGCTCCGAGATTTTCTGCAATTCTTTGGGGTTAAAGAGGTCCCGAATATCCAAAATAATCAAATATCCCTTTTCTTGACGGACCACCCCCTGAATATATTCCGCCCCAATCCCGGTCAACATCTGTGGTGGGGGTTGAACATCCTCTTTTTCGATGGTTACCACCCGGGAAACCCGGTCGATAATAACTCCCAGCTTCATACCGTCAATATCCAAGATAATAAACCCCGAAAGAAGCTCGTCTTCCTCTGAATTCAGGACCTTTTTTAGGTGAAACCGTTTATGTAGATTGATAATCGGGATTATTTCACTCCGTAAATTAAAAATTCCCTCTACATATACCGGAGCATTGGGAATTGCCCTAATCCCCTGGACCCGGACTATTTCCTTGACATCCATTATGTTAATTCCATACAATTCTTCACCAAGCTGGAAAGTAACTAATTGTTTTGGTTCCGCCATAACAACTCCCTTTTAACCCCAATTTTCACAAAAATTGAACCAGCCAAGAATCCCGCCTCACCGGCCCATCATAGGCTGAAACCGTCTCATTTATTAAAACAACCATAAATAAATGTACTATCGTATGGCATTTTCTTCAAGGGATAAACCGGTAATTTAGCCAGAATC
>JAITEG010000152.1 GCA_031282145.1 Spirochaetaceae bacterium
GGAAGGTGGATTTTTCGCCTTCCAATGTAGCCTTTGACGACGCGCTGAAGAAGGATTAAATGGCGGATACTGTCTCCGGGCCGGCGCCCGGCTCCCCGGAAGCGGGTCTTTCCGGGGAGATTCTCCAGGTTGAACACATCACCAAGCAAGTCTCCGGGGTAATAGTCCTGGACGATGTTTCCTTTGGCATACGCCGGGGAGAGATCATGGGGCTTATCGGGGAAAACGGCGCCGGCAAGTCGACGCTGATCAAGATAATCAGCGGCATCTACCAGACCAGTTCCGGGGCCTTGCGGCTTAACGGGGAACCGGTGGATATTCCCGACTATATTACCGCAAAGGCCCTGGGCATCGCCATTGTTCCCCAGGAATTTAACCTTATCAATACCCTTGCGGTATACGAGAATATCTTTTTGGGAAACGAAATCAGGCGGCCGTCCGGCCTTTTGGACAAACCTAAGATGAGGAAACTGGCGGCAAATCAACTGGAAGAACTCAAGATGCCCGTAGGGGTAAACCAGCTTGTCAGTAAGCTGAGCGTGGCGGAAAAGCAGATGGTGGAAATTTCCAAGGCCCTGATGCTCAAGGCCCGGTTCCTCATCATGGACGAGCCGACCACTACCCTTACCGGGCATGAAGTGGAAACCCTCTTTTCCCTGATGCGGGACCTCAAGGCCCAGGGAGTCACCATCATCTTTGTCTCCCACAAGTTGAACGAGATTAAGACGATCTGTGACCGGGTAACGGTACTCCGGGACGGCAGGCTTATCAGTGTGGATACCGTAAGCGATGTGGACGAAGAGGACATCGCCCGGAAAATGATAGGCCGCACGGATTTCCGGCAGATATTCCCGCCCAAACTGCCCAGGCCGGCTAATGACGTGATTCTGGAAGGAGAGGGTATCGCCATTAAGGGCCTGCTTCACGACATCAGTTTTTCCCTGCGAAAGGGGGAGATCCTGGGTTTCGCGGGCCTGGTGGGGGCCGGCCGTACCGAGCTGGCGGAAACCGTCATGGGCCTGCGAAAGAAAAACGCCGGGACTTTGAAGGCAAACGGCAGGCCCCTGCAGATCCGCTCCCCGGCGGATGCGGTGTCCTCCAGCCTGGGTTACTTGAGCGAGGACCGGCAGGGCAAGGGGATCGTGCAGGGGTTTAATCTGCCCCAGAATATCACCCTGATCTCCCTTAAAGAATACCTGCGGGGGCCCTTTATCGATAAGCAGGCGGAGGCGGCAAAAACCGGGGAATACGTAAAAACCTTTAAAATCGCGGCAGCTTCCCAGCGGATGCGGCTGCGGTATTTAAGCGGCGGTAACCAGCAAAAAGTTTACCTGTCCCGTTGGCTCGATACGGACCCTTCCATCCTTATTCTGGATGAGCCCACCCGGGGGATAGACGTAAACGCCAAACAGGAGATTTACGAATTTATCCATCAACTGGCGGAGAAGGGCATTTCCTGCATGGTGATCTCTTCGGAATTGGAGGAGATAATCGGTCTCTGCAGCCGGGTATATGTGATGAAAGAAGGGGCGATTACCGGGTGTCTTGAGGGAAACCATATCAACGAGGAAGAAATCATGTTTCATGCCACAGGTATTAGGGGAAGCGGAGTTTCCGGCGGGGCCGCAGTTTCTGGGGGTAAGTTATGAGTGATCAACCAGGGCTCAAATCCGGCGGAGCGGCCGTTGCGGTCAGGGAATATGTCGGCCGGTTTAAGTGGAGTGAACATTCTACCGGATTGGCGTTTATCCTGCTTTTTATCCTTGCCACGGTGGTGGGCTGGCCCAATTTTTTGCAGATCCGGAATTTGACCAATATTCTGCGGCAGCAATCCTATACCGGGATTATTGCTCTGGGTATGACTCTGGTGATTATTTCCGGGGGCATTGATCTTTCGGTCGGTTCCATGATGGCCTTTGTGGGGGGGGTAACCATTTATCTGCTCAACACCTTCCCCGGGAATTCCCTCTTGGGGGTAATCGCGGCTTTTCTTTTCGCCCTGGTCTTTGGAACCTTTACCGGCTTGGTAAACGGTCTGATGGTTACCCGGGGACGGATAGCCCCCTTTATCGCCACCCTGGGAACCATGTCCATATTCCGATCCCTGATCCAGTATTTTTCCGGGGCTTCGAATATTGTTTCAAAAAATACTATCTATCCCCTGATCGGTTCCGGTATCTTTTTAGGCATTCCGGTTCCGGTATGGGTTTTTTTGATCCTGGCGGGTTTGCTCCATGTGGTGCTCAACAATACCCGGTTCGGCCGGTATGTCTGTGCCGTGGGGGCTAATGAACAGGTGGCCCGGTATTCAGCGATCAACGTCCGGTTCATAAAACTCATTCCCTACGCGATTACCGGGTTTACCGTGGCGGTTACCGCCCTGCTTTGGTCCACCCGGATAAACTGTATTCAGTCCAGCGGCGACGGTACGGGTTATGAGCTTGAGGCTATCGCCGCGGTGGTTATTGGTGGGACCTCCATGTCCGGGGGCAAGGGTTCTATTATCGGCACGGTGATGGGGGCGATTATGCTGGGGATGATAAACAATATGCTCGTTTTAGGAGGGGTGTCGTCATTTCTCCAACAGGCTGCCCGTGGTTTGGTGATCATTGCGGCTGTATTGCTGCAATATAATAACAATAATAAATAATTGGAGGCTGGAGATGAAAAAATGGATGATTGTTCTATGTTGCGTATTTTTGGCAGGAACTCTTGTATTATTTGGGTGTAAAAAGAAAGAAGCAGAGGCCGCTAAACCAGAAATAGTCAAGATCGGCATTGCGGTTCCCACTGCGGACCACGGCTGGACCGGCGGTGTTGGCTGGTGGGCGGATTTTAAGGTTAAAGAGATCTCAGCCCAGTATGCCGATAAGATCGAATTCCGGGTGGTCCATTCGGCCAATCCCACGGCGCAGGTTGCTGATGTGGAAAACCTCGTAACCTGGGGTATGAATTACCTCGTCATCCTTCCCCACGAATCGGCTCCCCTTTCCCCCATCGTGCGGCAGATCCACGATCAGGGCATACGGTGTATCGTGGTTGACCGCGGCCTTGAACCGGACAATTTCGGGTATGTCTACATCGCGGGCGATAACCCCGGTATGGGACGGGAAAGCGGCAAATGGCTCGCGGCCCAGATGAAAGCGGAAGGGCTTACCAACTATGTGGCCCAGGGCGGACTTCCCATCCTGATCGACACCCAGCGGATGGAAGGTTTCTTTGCCGAAATGGATAAGGAACCCTCCCTCGTGAACCTGGAAGGAAAGGACAAATATCAGTTTGCCAACTTCTCTCCCCAGGATTCCCTTAGGCTGATGGAAACCCATCTGCAGATGTATCCCAAAATCGACGCGGTCTTCTGCCAGGATGACGACGCCATGATCGGGGCGCTCCAGGCGATTAAAGAATCCGGAAGGACGGACATCAAAATCGTGATGGGTGGCGCGGGTTCAAAGGCGGTATACGAGATGATCAAGGCCGGGGATCCCCTGGTCCGGGCAACTACCCTATACCACCCCTCGATGATAGCCGACGGAATCCAGTACGCGGTGGATGTGGCGACCGGCGCCAAGAACGATTCCTTCCATACCGCAAGCCAGTCCCTGACGGTGGTGATCCCCTCCGCACTGATCGATAAGTCCAACGTGGATCAATTTTATAATCCGGAGTCGACGTTCTAGCGGCCCTTAGCCCGCCAGTGGGGGTTACCCCCTGGGGGTGGGAATTTCCCCCCCAGGGCCTTAGCCGACGCAAGGCGGGTTAATGTTATTGAACGAATACATTCAAAGGGTAGTGAAATTATATTTGAAGATGCCGGGGCAGTGGATGCGGCGCCCCGCCGCATAGCCCCCATTCCTCGCGTTAAAAGAGCCGCCCCCCTTACGGAACAGCGACCAAAGGCCCTGCTGGGCCGGCAGGGGATTAGCCGATAACACTTTCGGTATGGCGCCGCTATTGGGGGAGAATAATGGAGTAGACCTTGATCCCCCGTTCCGCCACCGCCTCGTCCACCATGGTTTTGGAGATTTTTCCCCGGGCCCGGGCATGGGGAGGGGCGTCGCCGATGAGGATCAAAAGTTTGGTATCCCCTTCCCAGGGGAATTTAACCGCCCCCTCATAAAGGGCCTCGTATATGGCCTCGGGGATGTCCCTGCCGCCGCTGACGGAAATAGCGTTTAAACTCCGTTGGAAAGCGGCGAAATCCCGGGTAAAGGGGACCACCCGGTTGAGGTATTCATCAAAATAATCCTTGTAGAGGACCATGCCGATGCGGAAATCCGCGTAGCGGGAAACGGTTTGTTCCAGCATGGGAATGAGCAGCTTCCTCACCGGGTCGATGTCGTCCCGCATACTGCTGGTGGTATCAAGACACAGGACGAGGTCCAGGGACCGGTCCGGTTCCTTATCCAAAATGGCTTTGATTTTATCCACGAGGTCCTCATGTCCTGTGGACCATACCAGTTCCCCACGGCCGTCGGCGGCGATTTTAGTGAAGGCCTCCACCGTATCCTTCATGTAATTTCCCTCCGGGGGACCTTCCAGGGGCTTTTGGGTTACCTCCAGGACATAAGGGTTGTCCCGAAACCGGCCCCGGTAGTCGGCATAGGGCAGGGAAAAGGCCCGAATATTAAAGTAGGTGCCGTTTACCACATAGACTTCCCCGTGCCGGGAATTTTCAGAACCAAAGTTGAGGATATAGGGGATATAGATATGAAAAGCCTCCCCTAATTCGTCGTGGATTTCAGGGCTTGAATCAATAAGGGACCAAAGCTGTTGTTCCCTGCTTATGGGCCGGCCGTTGAGGACCCGCATTTCGTCGCCGTTTATGGGGTTCCACTCCGGGGAGCGGTAGGCGAAATTATCCTCCAGCAGGGCGGGATCCCGGGTTGATTCGGTGAGCAGCACCGAAGCTATATCCGGTTTTTTCCGGATAAAAAGATGAAACCCCCCGTCAACCCGCTGTTCAATCCGGAGATCCGTGAGGCCGATGGATAGATCCTGACCGTATACCGGCGAAATCCACAGGAAAAGGGCGCTTATAAACAGACAAAAAACCACCCGCATGGAAAGGCTCCTGGCACGCTGGGCGGGCCTATGGCCTTGGCCCTTCTTCACGGATAAGAACTTCCAAAAAACCCGCGGTACCCAGCTGATCCGCCAGGGCGGGTACCTCTTCAGGACGAATGCCGGATAAAACGACCCGGTAAAATTCCCCGTACCGTTCATAAGCAGGGGTAAGCCCCAGGTTTTTCAATTTATCAAAGGCGTCCAGGGCGTACCGGGGCGCCTTATAGGAACCCACCTGGATACGGTAGCGTTTACCGGTTCCCGTAGGGGGGATTCCGGGGATAACGGTGGCCGTGAGGGGGATCGGGGAGGAATAGTCGTAGCCCTCTGGGGCCGGCCCCGCCGGGGGATAGCTTTGTCCGGAATTGCTTGCGGCCGGACTCGCCGGGCCTTGCGTCTCCGGAGGAGGGTTTGGTGCCGGGGCTTGGACCGGCGGGGGTTCCGCCGCGGGGATTTTGGGTCCCGCCGCCGGGGCTTGGACCTGGGGTTGGGGTTCCGGGATCAGGAGTACCACCGGGGGCGAGGGCTGGGGGGGCGATGGAGATGAGGCCTCAGACCCCGCCGCCGGCTGGGTCGGTACCAGGGAAAGAGACACTTGAGCTTCCAGCACCACCGGAGCAGTTCCGGTGGCGATCATGTCCAACTGTTCCGCCGCGGCCCGGGAAACATCCAGGATCCGGCTCGATACAAAGGGCCCCCGATCATTTACCCGTACCATTACCTGCCGGTTGTTATGGATATTGGTTACTTTGATGAGGGTTCCGAAGGGAAGGGTTGGATGCGCGGCGGTCAGCAAAGCGGGATTAAAAATTTCCCCGGAGGCGGTGGGCCGTCCTGCAAATTCATCGCCATACCAGGACGCGATCCCTTCCTGCCGGAAGAGTCCGCTCTCTGAACCTTGTTGGGTTTGCCCGCTTACCAACAAAACCGGCGATAAAAATA
Source organism: Spirochaetaceae bacterium (assembly GCA_031282145.1). Classification (GTDB taxonomy): domain Bacteria; phylum Spirochaetota; class Spirochaetia; order Treponematales; family Breznakiellaceae; genus JAIRMO01. The sequence continues at coordinate 6,010 of JAITEG010000152.1, forward strand.
CCGCCAATAAAGGGATAATTCTTTTCATACTTTAAATATCGGTTAGATGGATCCGGTAATTTAGCCTATTTG
>JAITEG010000034.1 GCA_031282145.1 Spirochaetaceae bacterium
ATACAACAACGTGTTGAAAAACCGGGGATACAACTTGAAACATAATTTTGGGCATGGGAAGGAACATGCCGGCGAGGTGTTTTGTTTGTTGAACGTGTTGAGTTATCTGATTCACGGGATACAGGATATGGCGGATGAGGAGTACCGGAAGACGCGGGGGAACTTTGGGAGACGGGACGCGTTTTTCTGGGTGCTCCGGTATGAAATGAGCCGGTATTTGCACGGAGATTGGACTGACTTTTTACTCGCCATTGCGGGCGATGCCCCCGACGATTCTTGAATTTGGAATTGCTGCTTCTTTTTGCGCAGAATAAACACATAGGAATTTTGGTAACCACTAATCACACCAACAACACGAACTTTTGCTTCGGCAGCCTCCATTTTTACCTGAATTCCTTATTTTGTTTGCGTAAATTAAAAAAAAGAAGGATGAATGCGCGGTGTTATCATTGTTTTCTTCTCTGTTAGTGTGGTTTCGGGCTAAAGCCCGGTGTGGTCGAACCGAAGGTTCGTCGTGGTTATTCAGAATTTCTATGCGCTTATCCTGTCCAAGAGCCGTAAAACCTTGCGTAACGCGGAGTAATAGGGTATTTTAATCTTTGCGAGGTTACTATGCAAACGGCGGGAAAAAAGTGGTGGCAGGAGCGGGTGGTTTACCAGATATACCCCCGGAGTTTTCAGGATTCCCCGGCCCCCGATGGGGGGCCAGGCGACGGTATCGGGGACATTCCGGGGATTATTTCCCGGCTGGACGACATCAAGGCCCTGGGGGCCGGGATTATCTGGCTTTCGCCGGTCTACCTTTCACCGGACGCGGATAACGGCTACGATATCGCCGACTACCGGAGCATCGATCCCCGGTACGGGACCCTGGCGGACATGGACCGGCTCATCGCCGAGGCGGAGAAACGGGACATCAAGATAATCATGGACCTAGTGATAAACCACACTTCCGACGAACATGAGTGGTTCCAAAAGAGCCGGGACAGGGACGGCGGCTACCGCGATTACTATATCTGGAAGCCGCCTAAAGGCCGGGGGGCCCGGGGTTCCAAGGGGGATCTTCCCAATAACTGGATGAGTTTCTTTATGGAGGACGCCTGGACTTTTGATGAAAAAAGCGGCGAGTATTACCTTCACCTTTTCCATAAGAAACAGCCGGATCTGAATTACCGGAATCCCAAAGTGATTGAGGAAGTAAAAGCAATACTGCGTTTCTGGCTTGACCGGGGGATTGCCGGGTTCCGTTGCGACGTGATAAACGTGCTTTACAAGAGTTCCTTCGCGGACGGCAGGAAGGGGCCGCTTCCCGGTATAGAGTTTTACCTATGCCAGGAGGGGAATCACGAGATTCTGCGGGAACTGCGCCGGGACGTGCTGGACAAATACGACTGTTTTACGGTGGGCGAAACCGTGATGGTCGATGTTGAGAAGGCAAAGCTCCTCTGTGACGAAAGCCGGAAGGAGCTGGATATGCTTTTCTATTTTGAGCATCTCCAGGTTGACCGCCTTATCGAACGGTACATCCCGAAAAAGTTCCGCCCGGGCAAACTGCTCAAGGTTCTGTCCAAATGGCAGCGGGGCCTTGAATGGAACGCGGTGTACCTGGAAAACCACGACCAGTGCCGCATCGTGTCCCATTACGGGGACGGCGGGGGCGCGTATTGGGAAGCGAGCGCGAAGCTGCTGGCCGTGCTGGAACTGACGATGAGGGGGACTCCCTTTATCTACCAGGGGCAGGAGATCGGCATGACGAATTTCGATTTTAAGGGATTCGGAGAAGTCAACGATGTGGAAACCTTGAACTGGAACCGTCTTTTAAAACGCTTCCATATCCCGGCGCGGCTGCGCTGGAAGTGGCTCAAAGAATCCAGCAGGGACAACGCCCGTACCCCTGTCCAGTGGAGCGCTGAACCGAACGCGGGCTTTACCACGGGGAAACCCTGGCTCGGCATTAACGGTAATTACACTAAGATCAACTACGCTTCCCAGCGCGGCGACGATAATTCCGTGCTTGCCTTTTACAAAAAGATGATTGGCCTGCGGGCGGAAAACGATGTCCTGAAATACGGCGAGTTCCGGCCCCTGGGAGCGCGGGGAAGCGTGATTGCCTGGCAGCGGGTTCTGGGGGATGAGGCCTGGACCGTGCTGCTCAATTTTTCACCCAGAGCCGCGCGGGCCGGTTCGCTGCTTCCCACCTGCGGCAGTGTCGTTGTTTCAAACACCAGCCGGACGGCTATAACAGAAACGCTGCTGCCCTACGAGGCGGTGGTATTAAAGAGCATAACGCAATGAGAAAGGCTATAAGTCCAATGGCGGCAACGCCAAAATTATCGGCGGCTTAAAGGATTGCGGGGACATTAGCGGGCGAATGAAACTCCTTCCTCAACCTTAGAGGAAGAACCCGTATTAGGTTATTTAACCGAATTGAGAATTGCGTTGAACGAATCGTCAAATGCCCGTTTAATCTTGCTGATCTTCCGCAGAGCCTCGCCGGAGCTAATAGCCGAGGGCTGGGTATTTTCTATTGGTAATAATAATTGAAAAGTCTCAATTTTGAGGGCTTCCGCAAGGCTTTCAAGCGTCTTGTCGCTAACCCATGTCCGCCGGCACTCAATACTGTTCACGGTCTGCCAGGATAAATCCGCCATCTCCGCCAGCTTTTCCTGTGAAAGTCCGAGTATATTGCGTTGTTTCTTGAGATTTGCCGCCAAAATACAGCGTAAATTCGGCCTTTCTATCTGCATACAATAATAATCGTATATGACAGCGCCAAAGTATTGACACGTAATAATATAAATGATAATCTATTAATATTAAGAGGGATATGGATTATTGGCAGTCCGAAAGCTCAACGCCTGCCCCTGCGGGCGGGGATTTTACGAGGCAAAAGCCCTCAAATGTATGAATATTCATACAGCCATAGTCGTTTGCATCGCTGTCGGCGGCTGTAAAAGAGCATATCCGTTGGATATGCGATAAACGGCGTTGTCCCAAAAATCATCGGGGCATAATCGCAAAATGTTTTGGAGATTTTTATGGATTTTTTTAGAGCGTTTTATCGGGCATACAAGAAACGGACACCGGCTTTTTTGCAGGCGGTAATCAGACCATTCTGGCGATTTATCATAAAAATTAAAACACTGTTCCATTGTGTAATATGCGTTAAAACAGTAGTTAGTTGGAAACGGGCGGATTTTGTGTATAAAACATTTGATTATGTCCGGCATTCGTCTCTTGAATTGATAGCGAGAGAAATCTATGAAAATAACATTGGCGGGAATGTCGCGGAACTTGGCGTTTTTCAGGGCGATTTTGCTCAATATATAAATCAAATTTTCCCCGATCGGAAACTGTATTTGTTTGACACATTCGAGGGATTTAATGAAAATGATGTGCGGACTGAGAAAACGAACAAAAGTTATGTTCCTGATAATGATATCTTCAAGAATACAAGTATAAATATGGTATTAGGAAAAATGAGACATAAAGAAAACTGTGTCATCAAAAAAGGATATTTTCCCGAAACCGCGAAAGACGTGGATGATACGTTTGCCTTTGTGAATATAGATGTTGATTTATCTGAACCGATATATAATGGCCTGTGGTGGTTTTATTCACGCCTGGAAAAAGGCGGATATATATTCGTGCATGATTTTAATCACAAACGATGGACAGGGGCAAAAATCGGAGTAAAAAAGTTTGTAAAGGAATACGGCGGCGTACCGTATTTTCCATTAAGTGATGGAGCAGGAAGCGTTATATTTATGAAATGAGCCTCCTCTCTCTTCCGTTCCGCGAACCGGTGAGCGAGTTCCCGGGTATTACTCCCGCATATTCCAATGAAACTCTCCAAAATTCAGCAAACTTCCTCTGAATTCGAGAGATGATCTTTTAGCTTCAGACCGGCTGAGCAGTTGTCAATTTTGTGGACAGACTCTATACTATAATAGATAAAAGGGACTAACCATTCAGTCGCCGGCGGGGGGCTAAAACAATGGAGAACAAAAGAAGTTTTCAAATCGCGTTGCGACTGGATAGTTACTGGCATAACGCAATAAGGAGGCAGCGAATACAATGGCAAAAAACGAAGAAATTACAACAACAAACAAACCTTCGAGGCGGAACAAGTTTTGTTTCGGCCTTGGAACCATAGGCAGGGACATGTTCTACACCACGGTCAGTATGTTCCTTATGATCTACCTGACGGAAGTGCTGGACCTGCCCGACGCCACCCTGCTTGTAATGACCGCCATCCTCACCGTCTTGCGGGTGTTTGACGCCTTTAACGATCCGATTATGGGGCTTGTGGTGGACAATACCCGGGGCCGCTGGGGCAAGTTCAAGCCCGGCATAGCGCTGGGCGCGCTATGCGGCGGGGTGTTCATGGTGCTTATGTTCACCGATTTGGGGCTTACGGGCGCGGCCTACGCGGCGCTTTTCGCGCTTTTTTACCTGGGCTGGGACATATTCTACGGCCTCAACGATATAGCCTACTGGTCGATGCTTCCGGCCCTTTCCACGGATCAAAAGCAAAGAGAAGAAATAGGGGCGTTTGCCCGTATATGCGCCAACATCGGCCTTTTCGCGGCGGTGGTAGGAATTATACCCGCTACCAACGCGCTGGGCGCCGCCTTGGGGAATCTCAAATCGGGTTGGTTCAGCTTCGCCCTGCTTATCGCTTTCCTGATGCTCGGCTTCCAGTGCTTCACGCTTTTCGGGGTAAGGGAAAACAAAAAACACTTTAAGGAAGAAGAAAAAACTTCTTTTACGGATATGTTTCGGATAATTTTTAGAAACGATCAGCTTTTGTGGGTGGCTGTCGCCATGTCCCTCTTTATGATCGGCTACACCACCACCGCGAATTTCGGCGTTCATTTTTTCAAGTACGCCTACGGCGACGAGAATATGTATTCGGTTTTCGCCCTGGTCCTGGGTATCTCGCAGCTCGCGTCCCTCGCGATATTCCCCGCCCTGGGCAAGAGGATGAGCCGCCGCAGACTCTACGGCATCGCCACGGGCCTTGTGGCGGCCGGGTACCTGCTCTTTTTCTTTTCCCCCATGCGGATGATCCTGATAGGCGTAAGCGGCGTACTGATTTTTGTGGGAGAGGCGTTTATCCAGATACTGATGCTCATGTTCCTCGCCGACACCGTTGAGTACGGCCAGTGGAAATCCGGCAAGCGGAACGAAAGCGTTACCTTCTCGCTCCAGCCCTTCATTAACAAGATAAGCGGCGCGCTTGCCAACGGCGTATTGGGCGTAACCCTGGTCATATCCGGCATCAACAGCGCCCAATCCAAAGACGACGTAAGCGCCGGCGGCATCGTTATCCTTAAAACGGCGATGCTGCTCCTGCCCCTGGT
>JAITEG010000073.1 GCA_031282145.1 Spirochaetaceae bacterium
CGGGCTTATACAAAGCAACAGGGCCTGTTCAAAAAACAACTCCCAGGTTTCCCCGTCATTTTTTGGATATGGCGGCGGCGTTTTTATCCCCGGCAACAATATTAACAACGAATTTATCATGAGGGGCGGCGCCATCAGGGACAATAACAGCGCCAGTGGAAAGGGGAACGGCGTTGCCATGGACCGGATAGCCGCTCCTCCGGTGCAATTCTCCATGGAAGGACCGGTGGCGATAAACGGCGACATTCATCTGCAAAGTTGTTCCACGGACGACTGCGTAGTGAATATAACAGGTCCCCTGAGCGTTCAATCGCCCCTGCTTATCACCATGGACGCGCCATCAGGTTTATCCAAAAGGGTTTTAACCGGTGCCTTTAATGCCGCCCAATTTACGGCCTCGCCGCCCCAGAGTTTAAACGCCGCCGGGTATATATACACGCCGTAAAAGGGCCTTCCAAATCAACAGCCCCGCGCGGCAGAGCCGCGGGGTGTGGACCGCGCCCTCCAATGAGCCTCCCCGGATCAGAGCTCCGGGGTATGGACCCCGGCCTTCCAATCAACAGGTTTCAAAATTGGATTTTTTAGAGGTTCCCTATACCTATTTTAACACCGTTTTTACATGAATTTTGCTTATTTTTTACCAACAAATGGTATCATGCCTAAAACGAGACAAAAAAGGAACGGCGATGTCTGATAAAGATTCGAAGAGCGATTTTGTATCCATACCGAGGGGCCTGTTCATAGTGTATATCATGCTTGCGGCAAGTCTTATTCCAGCCTTCGTAGTTTTCATAAAATGGACGCCTTTTTTTATCACCATAGTCAGTTTTCCTGCTGTATGTTTAGCCGTCTGGTGGATCCTGGGGAAAAAATATACGAAACATATTAAGCCGGTAAATAAAATAATTGAAGCCATTATACATGATAAACCCGCGTTCTTCCCCCCAAAATCAGTTTTAGTAATGTATAAGAATATTAAAGCATCGGGTGAAAAAATTGTCCTGATACGAAAGAGAATGAAGAAAACAATAGATTATATAGCTATGCTGGCTTATAACAAAAAAGACGAATCGACAAACGACATGATATCAAAACAAAATGAATATTATAACTATTTGTTTAATTACTATGATAATTATTGTTCGTTATATCTTGATATGAGACTTCAATTTTATATGACCGTAATAAGAGACGTATTAATAGCCATGAAAAAAATATACAAGATTGACATTACGCATTTTATTGACACAATAAAGACTGATATTAAATGCATGGGGTATATACTGAGAAGCAAGATTCATCACAAGCCTAATTATTCGCAGGTATATTCTGAAAAAAGGTTTTTTGAAATAATTGGAAGATTTGAGATAATTACAGATATAGAGCAGACAATAGCCTTTTTTTTCAATGATAATGATAATACGGACAAAGAATTAAAAAAACAACCGTCAGAGAAGAGCGAAAACAGGAAAAAATACGATAGGGTTTTAGAAAAAACAAACGCGTCAATTAAAGCTATCAACAGAAAGATCCAGGAAGCGGCAGTATATTTAATTACCGTTCAGTCAAATAAACTCATCGGCGATACTTCGCCAATTGATGAAGAAAACATATTGAATATGCAAAAAAAGGAAAATAACTTTAATATGATCCTTGAACATTCAAAAGCCCTGGATGATGAATATGACAGATTTATGGCTGAAATGGAATTAATGGAAACAAATGATTTTAAATAAATAGCTCAATAAAGGAAAAGTGTACTGCTGTGTTCATTCTCAATACCATTTGTTGCTGCAATGGCTTTAGAAATGTATTTGTAAAACAAATAGCGATAACGGCAGCGCGGAGGTGCCAGGTACCATTTTTGTGCAAAGGTACCGCAAAAGGCGCCTGACACCAAGCGTGTTACCTTTAACCAGAGTGTATAAAAAATAATACGCGAAAAATTTCAACCGGATATGATACTACGCCGGAGCGGGGATCCTCCTGTCCCCCCCTTGACCCTTACCCTCCAGAACCGTAGATTTCTAAGTATGGAAATAAAGAGGACTCCCTATGGGCCGCTCAGATTGGGCCTTTTACTATATGATTTTTTCCGGCTGCTTTTTATGCTGGAATTGCTCATTACCGTCATACCCCTGGGAGAAAGCCCGGAAGCGTCCTGGTTTCCCTATCTGGTCTATGCGGTGCCCAATGCCCTCTTTCCCCTGATGGGTTTCTTCTTATTAATCCGGCCTGAAGAGTATCGGGCCTATATTTCCCTTTATCTGGCTGGAAAAATCATCGTGGTCGTTTCGGTCTTTGGGTGGACCCTTTTTTCAGTGGGACGCATGCTTGGCTCCGTCGTCCCGGCGCCGGAGTTCAGTAAGATTTTGGGGTTTGTGTCCGGATTTTTCATCCTGGATGCGGCGTCCATTCTGGGAAGTTCCTTCCTCAAAAGTAAATTATACCGGAAAGCGATCCCGGAACCGGGGGAAACCGCCCCGCCGGCTGCCCCGGGGGATACGGTTTCTGAGGAAAGGGGCGTGTCATGAGGATAATACCCATAGCCAGCGGGAAGGGGGGGGTCGGTAAATCCCTGGTCGCGGCAAATCTAGCCGTTGTTTTTGCCCGATCCGGTAAACGGGTGGTTTTAGCGGATCTGGACTTGGGGGCGTCGAATTTACACCTGGTCCTGGGGTATCAGTCTCCGCAAAAGGGGATCGGCCTTTATATAAACGGCGCCCAGGAGGATTTTTCCAAGCTCATCGTGGACACGGAGATCAAGGGGCTCCGGTTCATCCCCGGGGACAACGAAATCCCCGGAACGGCGAATCTTAAAACCTCCCAGCGGCGGGCCCTGGTTAAACAGCTCCTGGCCCTGGAAAAGGACACGGACATCCTCATCCTCGACCTGGGAGCCGGCACCCATCAGTCCATTTTGGATTTTTTCCTTCTCTCCGGGCAGGGGATCGTTATCACCGCCCCCATGGTAACCGCGGTGCTGAATGCCTATATTTTTCTAAAAAACGCCTCTTACCGGTTGATGTACACCATTTTTACCAAGGGTACCAAGGCCTACGAGTATTTGGAATATATGCGGAAAGAAGGTTCAGGGCCGCGGAAGCTCTACGTTCCCCGGATGATCGAGGAAATAAAGCAGGCCGATCCCCCCTCTTACGCCAAATTCAGGGCCCACTTCGACCGCTTTCATCCCCGGCTTATCATGAACCTGATCGATGATCCCAAGGACGCCGATGTGTCCATGAAGATCCGCCGGTCCTGCGAGGAATATCTGGACCTTCAAATTGAACACTTAGGGGTCATCTACCGGGATTCGATCCAGGATGTGGCCCTCGCGTCCCGGCTGCCGGTGGTCCTCTACAAGCCCCAGTCCCTTATCGCCCAGGCGATCTACCGTATTGCCGACAAGATCCTGCAATCCGGTGAGGACAAATTTTCCCTCACCGATAAGGAGATCGACGACAGCTTCCAGGAAGCCGGGACCGAAGCGGAGATCGATTTTGAAAATAAGATGGACTATGTGGAGGATCTCCTCCATTCCGGCGCCCTCTCCCAGGGGGATCTCGTGGAAACGGTAAAATCCCAGCAGTTTGAAATAGGAAAACTAAAAAAAGAAAACAATTTCCTTAAATTTAAATTAGCCGCGGCTATCTCCCAAGGCTATAAGCCTTAAGAGTTTATAACCTTGGGGCTTATACCGGGGTATAAATTCTAAGGGTATAAACCCTTAGAATATCACAACGAGGTTTTCATGGTATTAGCGATACAATTTCCCAGTTGGTTGTCCCCGGAGATCATCCCCGGCCTTCCCTTCCGCTGGTACGGGCTTATGTACATCGTGGCCTTTTCCGTGGCCTTTTTGGTTTACCGGAGACAGGTCCGGGAACGGCATTTCCCCATGAGTGAGGATGAACTTTCGGGGCTTTTTTTCTGGTGCATCCTGGGCCTGCTTTTGGGGGCCCGGATCTTCTCTACCATCGTATACGAAAGCAGCGATATATACCGGCGCCAGCCCTGGCTGGTGTTTTGGCCCTTCCGGAACGGACAATTTACCGGCCTCCAGGGCATGAGTTACCACGGGGGGGCTATCGGCGGCACCATGGGGATCATCATTTATTCCACGGTAAAACGTTACGATGCCCGGGAAATCGGCGATATGTACGCGGCGAGTATCCCCCTGGGCTATACCTTCGGGCGCTTGGGCAATTTTATCAACGGCGAGTTGTACGGCCGGGTAACCACCGGTCCCCTGGGGATGATCTTCCCGGGCGCGACGCCCCTTCCCGCCAGTGAAGCCTGGGTACGGGAGGCCGCGGAAAAAACCGGGATCCCCGTCTCCGGTATGAACGCCCTGGTGAATCTGCCCCGGCATCCCTCCCAGCTTTACGAAGCCCTGTTGGAAGGGATCCTCTGCTGGCTTATCACCTGGCTCATCAGAAACAAAAAGCCCTTCAAGGGCTTCCTCATGGGGATTTATTTTATCCTCTACGGTATCTGCCGTTTTTTCGTTGAATATTTTCGGGAACCCGACGAGTCTTTGGGGTACCGGATCGAATTTATAAAAAGCGGCCTCCCCCCCGCGATAAGCCATCCCCTGTTGAGTTTTTCCACCGGTCAGATCCTTTCCGCCCTGATGATCCTCCTGGCCTCGGTTTGGCTTATCATTGCCCCCCGGCTGCCCAACCGGGAGCCGATCCGCATCTATCCGGACCCGCCCGCTGCCGCCAAAACTGTCTCCGCCGCGGAACGGGAAGCGGCCCGGAAAAAACGCCGGAAACTCCGCAAAAAACTGCGGTGAACCAGGCGCCCTTGGCGGTAATGCCGGGGTATGATATGATGAATTATGCGTTATTACAGTACCCGGAGCCGGGGTGAACCGGTGAGTTTTGCCGGGGCGGTTTTGACCGGTTTGGCCCCGGACGGGGGGCTGTTTATCCCCGAGGAAATCCCCCGGTACCGGGATGCGGTCAAAGCCTCCCTGGGAACCATGGATTTTGGTGATATTGCCTTTGAAACGATAAAACCCTTTGTACATCCTGAAATACCCGACCCGGTGCTGGAGGATCTGGTCCATTCGGCTTACCCCTTTACCGCCCCCCTGGTGCGGGTGGGGGATCGGCAGGTGCTGGAGCTATTCCACGGTCCTACGGCGGCTTTTAAGGATTTCGGCGCCCGGTTTATGGCCCGCGCCTTCTCCTATCTCCGCCGGGGGGAAGACAAACCCCTGCGGATCCTCGTCGCCACCTCCGGGGATACCGGGGGGGCGGTGGCGGACGGATTCTACGGCATCCCGGGGATCTCGGTGACGGTCCTCTACCCCAAGGGCCGGGTTTCTCCCCTCCAGGAACGGCAGATCGCGGGGCTGGGGGGAAATATCAGCGCCCTGGCGGTGGAGGGGAGCTTCGATGACTGTCAGCGCCTGGTGAAAGCGGCCTTTGGGGATGAAAGCCTTAAGAAGCGGTTTCCCCTTTCCTCGGCGAATTCCATCAACGTAGCCCGGCTCATCCCCCAGGGGGTCTACTATGCCGCCGCCGCGGGAAAGGCCTTCACGGGCAGTGTCCATGAGGACGGGGAAGCCACTCCCCGGGAAAAGGCCGCGGAAAGGCCGGTCCCCTCCGGCGGAAAAGAAGGAAAATTCCGGGTTGCGCCGGGGCAGCCTATCACCTTTTGCGTACCCTCGGGGAATTTCGGCAACCTCACCGCGGGGCTCTACGCCCAAAAAATGGGGGCCCCTATCAGGCTCTTTATCGCCGCGACCAATATCAACAAAACCGTCCCCGACTATCTTGCGAGCGGCAACTACGAGGCCCGCCCTTCCCAGGCGACTATTTCCAATGCCATGGATGTGGGAGCCCCCAGCAACTTTGAACGGATGGCCGCCCAGTGGTCCCTGGAGGAGCTGCGGGGGATGATCCGGGGGGTATTTGTCACCGATGATGAGACCCGCAGGGCGATCGCCACGGTCCACGAAACCCTGGGGTATTTTCTTGACCCCCACGGGGCGGTGGGCTGGGAAGGGGCGGACAAACTTTGGGATCAGAAGCTGCTGGATGAGGGTCCCCTGGCGGTGTTGGCCACCGCCCATCCGGCGAAATTCGGAGAAACCGTGGAGCCCTTGGCCGGTAAGATTCCCCTCCCCCCTTCCCTGACGGAGGCCCTGGGCCGCCTCCCCCACGCCCAGACCATCCCCGCGGATATTTCCGCCCTGATCGCGGCGCTGTAACCGGGGAGACGGGGAGCGCGGCGCCCGGAAAAAAGTAAAAGGAGAGAAGTGATGAAACCTTGTCCCTGCGGTTCCGGCCTTAGCTATGCCGAATGTTGTGAACCCTATATCACCGGGATACAGAAGCCCCCCACGGCGGAAGCCCTGATGCGCAGCCGTTATTCCGCCTATGTGGAACACGCGGTGGATTATATCCTTGATACGTGTATCCGGGGAGGGGAACGGGATATAGATGAAAAACAGACCCGGGCCTGGAGTGAAAAATCCACCTGGCTGGGACTCAAGATCCTGTCGGTTACCCAGGGGCAGCGGGAAGATACCGAAGGCTCCGTGGAATTCGAGGCCCGGTATGAGCAGGACGGCCTTAAGGAGATTCACCACGAACGGGGCCGGTTTAAGAAACAGGATGGGGTATGGCTCTACGAGGATGGAACCATCATCCCCCATACGGCGGTCCGTTCCGTCCCCAAGGTGGGACGGAACGAACCCTGTCCCTGCGGCAGCGGGAAAAAGTATAAACACTGCTGCGGCAAAAACATCCGGACCGCGGTCCCATGACGCACCGTGTATGTCTTTGGGGATGTGTTCTTTGTCTGGTTACCGCCTGTCAATCACGGCCAACGGTTCCGCAGGATACGGAATACCGGGAAGAAGCGGACTCCTTCATCATGGATGAGGAATTTTTCCCGGAAGTCCTCTCCCCCCCGGCGGAGCTGCCCATATCATCCTTTGGCGAAATTTGGGCTTACCTGTTAAGTGACCGGGTAGAGGCCCTCCGGGCGGGTTATCCCCTCTCGGACATCGGCTATTTTGGGGCCGAAGTGAACGTCTACGGCGAGCTGATTAATGTGCCCAACCGCAAGCGGATTTCCGGCTTTTCCGGGCGGGTACACCTGGTGGTGTGCTGTAACAATACGGCCTTGACCCATTTTATTCTTGAACCGGGAAGCGCCGCCAGGAAGAAGCTCATCGCCGATTTACTTGCGGCGGCCAAACCCTTTGACGGACTGCAGATTGACTTTGAATATATCCCGGCCCGGGACGGCGAGCCCTTCCGTTCTTTTCTCGCTGAACTCAAGGAAGGTCTTGAGGAGCATAAGATGCTCACCATTGCCCTCAAAGCCCGGATCAGGCCCGTGGCCAATGACGTGTATGATTACCGCCTCATCGCCCCCCTGGTGGACCGGATTTTGATTATGGCCTATGACGAACATTGGTCCACCAGCGCCCCCGGCCCGATTGCATCCATGGGCTGGTGCAGGGCCGTGGCCGCCTACGGCCTCCTGACCATACCACCGGAAAAACTCATCATGGGGATCCCTTTTTACGGCCGTACCTGGGGGAGCGAAAACACCTTTCGGGCCTTTTTTTATTCGGGAATAGAACGGATAAAAAGGGAAAATCGGGTTACCGAAATCCGCCGGGAACAGAGTGTCCCCAACTTTACCTACGAAATTCCCGTTAAAGTTACGGCTTATTATGAAGACGAATATTCCCTTTCATACCGGATCGAAATGTACCGTGCCATGGGGGTAAAGGCCATTGGCTTTTGGTGTCTGGGTCAGGAAACCCCCGTCATCTGGAGCTTCCTCAACCTGAGTTCCCCGGAGTAGGAGCCTCACCAAAACAAAAGGCGTGAAAACATCCATTTCCACGCCTTCATATTCGATACTATTATGACGCTTTTCCTGAAGAACCGCCGCTTACATAGCCTCTTCGTAAAGCGCGGCCCATACATCCCGGCCGTCCCGGCGGATCTTATTGATAGCTCGTTTTTCTATTTGGCGGACCGTTTCCGGGGACAAACCCATCTTGTCGCCGATGGTCTTCAGGGTGTAGGGTCCACCCCCATCAAGCTGATACCGGTAGGTGAGGATCCGTCTTTCCCGCTCCTTAAGCCGGCCCAGCATCCGCTGGGTAGCGTCCCGGGAAGACTTTTTAAAAATCGTCCGTTCAGGACTATAAGTATAATCTTCCTGGAGGTCCATCATGGCGGTGTTTTCACTGTACCCTGCTTCCATTTCCAGGGATATCAAACCATTGGTCATGCGGAGGATCTCCTCAATATCCTCAATGGGAAGCCCCATTTTCGCAGCTATTTCCTCGGTATTAGGCTGACGCGTAAGCACCTGACTGAGGGCGTAATAAGTTTTTTGCATTTTATTGAAGAGTTCTTCTTTACGATGGGGAAGACGGATGGTCCGGCGTTTGTTTGTCAGAAACCGGCTGATGGACTGGCGGATCCAAAAAGTCGCATACGTTGAAAACCGGACACTTTTAAGATGATCATATTTTTCCGCCGCATGCATAAGTCCCAGGTTTCCTTCCTGGATAATATCCATAAGAGGTACATCGGGAGCGCAATACGAACGGGCTATCTTGACAACCAACCGTAAATTAGCTTCAATTAATCTGCGTTGGGCCTGGGGATCTCCATCCTTTATGCGTTTGGATAATTCTAATTCTTCTTCAAAATCAATTAGGGGAATTGCTTTGATTTGTTTGAAATAGGCCTGTAAACCATCGTTTTCGTATGAAGCTTCGACTTTTTTATTCATTTGTTCCTCCCTTTTTTTTAGACATTAATACTATAGCAAGAACCGTGCCAAGTTCATGAAAATTCTGAATTTTTTTATAATTCCTTTTAATATAAGGAATTAGCTTAATTAAAAATAAAATATTTTCCCCAGGAAACCGGATTTTGTATGATTTTATATACGCTATTATTTATTTATGATATGAAAAACATAAGATAGCGGTTTTGGGAAAGCCCGGTAATTTGTGGTAGCCAACAGGACTTGATATATCTTATAGTATAAATATGGGATTCGGTATCACCGCGCAAGAGCGGGGTAAGGATGTTTTTTATTCTATCCGATGGTCACCCTTGACCGAGGCGGATCGATGGACGATTAATGCCAAGGTCCCCTCGGTAGGGGGGGTATATGAAATCTATTGGATGGACGATCATAAACACCTGCGGATGCTTATGGTCGGTGACACCCATTACGGGGGCTTACGCTCCGAACTCCGCCGCCTGACGGATCCGGAGTTGAGCTACAATCCCGAAGTAATACGGATCCTGGAAAATGAGCAGGTTTGGTTTCGCTATTCCCCCACCGATTCCGCGGCCGTTATGGCGGACGTGGTTTGGTTTTTCCGAAAAACCTATTTCCCTGAAAACCCCGGTGTTTCCCACTCGGGGCGGTACCAGCGGATCTTTATGAACGAATCCGCGCCGGATAAATTGATATGGGTGCCCTAAAGCATGATTGAATACGTGGTTCCCGGTAACATCGATGACCGAATCCTGTCCCGGGGAGTCGGGATCCTGCAAAACGGGGGCTTACTGGGGGTTCCCTCCGATACAAGCTGGAGCGTGGTCTGTTCCCTGGCGTCCAAAGAGGGGATAAAAAAGCTGCGGCGGCTTTCCGGGGAACGGGATGAACGGCACTTTACCTTGCTTTGTGCGGATATTTCCCAATTTGGAGAATTGTGCAGTATGGACAATACCCGGTTCCGCCTGATCAAACGGCTTTCCCCGGGGCCCTATGTATTCATCCTCAATACGCTCCTGGGGACCGAAAAAACCTTGGGCCTCCGCCGTAGGGAAGTAGGGGTCAGGATCCCCGATCACAGTGTCCCCCTGGCGCTTATCCGGGCCCTGGCGGTTCCCCTCTATTCGATAACCGCAAAGCGGAGCATGACCGCCGCCGGAGGGGACGGGGAAGCCGGCCCTTCCGGTCCGGGGGAGGAAACGGAGCTTCCCCCGATCCCCGAGGAGGATCTTTTTGAAGGGGGGTGGGAACTGGAGGATATCGACGGCTTGGATCTTATTTTGGATACCGGAGATGAGCGGCCCCGGATCTATTCAACCATCCTGGATATGACCGGAGACGAGGTGCGCCTCCTCCGGCAGGGAGCCGGTTCGTGGCCGGTTTAGGAGCCGGCGGCTCCTAACAAACTCCGAGGAGTTTTCGTGCGGAAAAAGTGGGTACGGGTTGTATTTAGGCGGCGGGTTTTTGTTATAGCGATTCTGTTGATGCAGATATTTTTCTGGGTCTACCTCGTCGCCGGTACCAGCAAAATCTCGCATTATATGGATTGGGTCTTAAAGATCCTGAGCGTCCTCGTCTGCCTCTATATCACCGGCAAAAAGGAAAAGGGCGCCTATAAGCTCACCTGGATTTTTATTATCCTGATGTTTCCCCTTTTTGGGGGAATCCTCTACATTATTTTTTATACCCAATCAAGCCCCCGGAAACTGCGGCGGCTTATCGCCAAGGAAAACGAACGATGCCAGCCCGCTTATTTCCTCCCCGGGAACGCCCTGCCCATTCTGGAGGCCGCCCGGGAAGAATGTCTGCCCCAGGTACGGTACCTCCAAAATTATGCGGGATTCCCCGTGTACGCCCATACCCAAACGGAGTATTTTCCCTCCGGGGAGGCCTTTTTCGACCGGGCCCTCGCGGAACTGGAAAAGGCGGAGCGCTACATCTTCCTGGAGTTTTTCATCCTCCGGCAAGGGGTCATGCTCAATCCCATCATTGAAATCCTCGAGCGGAAAGCCCGGCAAGGGCTGGATGTCCGGCTGATCTATGACGACCTGGGGTGTTTTATGTCCCTGCCCCCGGATTACCGGCAGCACCTCCAACGCCGGGGGATAAAATGCATGGTCTTTAACCCCTTCACCCCCCTCCTCTCATCATTACAAAACAACCGGGATCACCGGAAGATCCTTTCCATCGACGGGAAAGTGGCCTTCACCGGGGGGATCAACCTGGCGGACGAATACATCAACGCCTACGAGCGCTTCGGCCACTGGAAGGACACCGCCATCATGCTCGAGGGGGAAGCGGCCTGGAGCCTCACCCTGATATTCCTCCAGATGTGGAACCTGGAACAAAAGCAAAAGGACGATTACGGGGCCTTTTACCCCTGGAAGGACCAGCCCTGCGACGTACCCTCCGACGGCTATGTACAGCCCTACGCAGACAGCCCGATTGACGAGGAGAATGTGGGGGAACACGTGTATATCCAGATCATCAACAACGCCAAGGACTATGTCTATATCAATACCCCCTACCTGGTGGTGGACGAGAACCTGATCTCCGCCCTGACCCTGGCGGCAAAAAGCGGGGTGGACGTGCGGATTATCACCCCCTACCGGTGGGACAAGAAGATCGTCCACATGACCACCCGGTCCTATTACCACCAGCTCATCCGTGCGGGGATAAAGGTATACGAATATTCCAGCGGGTTTAACCACTCCAAGACCTTTGTCTCCGACGATAAGGCGGCCACCGTGGGAACCACCAACCTGGATTTCCGCAGCCTCTACCTCCATTTTGAGTGCGGGGTGTGGCTGTACAAAAACCAGGCGGTACAAAAGGTAAAGGAAGATTTCCTTAACACCATTCCGGTCTCCCAGCAAATCACCCTGGAAAGCTGCGCGGGGAACGCCTTCCTGCGGGTGGTCCAGGACGTGCTTCGGCTCTTTGCCCCTCTTATGTAAGGACCGGGCAGGGGCGGGAATTTCCCCCCGCCCCGGACGCCCTGATGCCTTTACCTCGTGCGGCGGCCTTTCTTGGGGCTCCCGTCTCGCTGCCCTTTGGCGTCAACACGCTCCCGCGTGCCTTATTGGACGCCTGTGGAATCTGCCGGAGGAGCCAGAGAAATCCCCATATTACGGAGTTCGCTCAAAAATTTTCTCTCGATGTCGCGTAAGGTATGCACGGCTTGATGAGCCTCCGCGGAGCAAGCTCCGCGGTATCTTAAGCGTTACCTGATTCGAAACGGAGGCTCGTTCGAGAGGAAATTTATAGTACCGTCTGGTTTAATACCAGATTTTTGTAAGCGTTGCGTTATTTGAGCCGGAGCAAGCGCGGACCGCAGGTCCGACGGGGTATTAAACCAGACTTTCGAATAAAAGTATTTCACAAACCGGTCGGGAGACTGGAGTTCAATTTCAACCAAATATATGACATGGGATTTCAGTTCCGGCCAGGCGGCACGGGCAGATCGTACCAGTCAAGGGCCCCCCTAAGTACACTCATGTCAAATGCCGCTTAGTGAATGCGCAAAATTAATATGACATATTTAACTATTAGGAAAAATAGAATAATTCCAATCACCATGAAATGATGACTGGCGTAATTTGATTCGTTCTAATTCTTCATCGCTTATCTTCTTCCCTGTCGGGTAATCGCCGCTGTCCAATTCGGCTCTTATGTTCAAACCGTTCCCGGTTCTCGTGTTCGCTATTAAATT
>JAITEG010000007.1 GCA_031282145.1 Spirochaetaceae bacterium
CCAACGCCCTCTCGATTATGAAGGGAGCCGGGATCATCCGGGTCCACGACATCGCCGAGGCCGTGGACCTCGTCAAGGTCATATCCGCCGTACAATCCGTGAACCCTTAACTTCCCCCCGGGTTTAACTTTTCTCAGGCCGTCCGGGAACACTCCCGGACGATTCCGGAACCATTCCGTACAAGTACAGAACCGTTTCGTACTTGTTTCGGGAACGCCCTGATGCCTCCGCGCCGTGCGGCGGCCCTTTCGGGGCTCCCGTCGTGTTGCCTCAATCAGGTAATACGCTTGCGCGTGCTTCACGGGACGTGTATGAAATGGTCTCTTTCCGGCTGACACGGTCGGGATAAGGTCCAACGCGGAGGGAAGCTCCCCCGTGGCTAGCTTTTTCACGTTTAATGACCTATACTATTCTTACCGACGGCGTAAAAACCGCCGCGGAGGAGCGTGTCTCATGCTGAAAGCTATGCGCAATATCGGGATCATGGCCCATATTGACGCCGGAAAAACCACCACCACCGAGCGGATCCTCTATTATACCGGAAAAAGTCATAGAATAGGCGAAGTAGACGACGGCGAAGCCATCATGGACTGGATGGAGCAGGAGCAGGAACGGGGCATCACCATACAAAGCGCCGCTACCACCACCTATTGGCGGGATTTTCAAATCAACATCATCGATACCCCGGGGCATGTGGATTTTACCGCCGAAGTGGAGCGTTCCCTCCGGGTCCTGGACGGGGCGGTGGCCATATTCGACGCGGTTCGGGGGGTGGAACCCCAGACCGAAACCGTGTGGCGTCAGGCGGAACGGTACAAGGTACCCTGCATCGGCTATGTAAACAAGATGGACCGCGTCGGGGCCGATTTCTTCCCGGTTCTGGAGGATGTCCGGACCAAGCTCGGCATCCCCACCGTGGCCCTGCAGCTTCCCATCGGCAAGGAAAGCGGCTTCGAGGGGGTTTTGGACCTGATTGAAATGCGGGAAATCCGCTGGGAAAGCGGCGGGGAAGGGGAAAAGATGTGCTTTGCCCCCGTCGCCCCGGAGCGGGAAAATATGGCCCGGGAATGGCGGGAGAAACTCATCGATACGCTTTCGGTCTTTTCCGATGCCCTCACGGAACAATACCTCGGGGGCGGGGAAATAGCGGCGGAGCTTATCAGGAAGGAACTGCGTAAGGCCGTACTCAACCGGTCGGTACTCCCCATGTTTGCCGGGGCTTCCCGGCGCAATATGGGGGTGCAGCCCCTAATCGACGCGGTGGTGGATTACCTTCCCGCCCCGGACGAGGTGGCCCCGGCGGCCGCCTACAACATTAAAAAGGAAGAAGAGCTGCGGATACCCTGTGATCCCAAGGGCATGCCCCTGGGCTTGGTGTTTAAAATTCAGCATGACCGGGAAGCGGGGAGCCTCTGTTATGTCCGGATGTATTCGGGGGCTATCAAGCCGGGGACCGCGGTATTTAACGTGGGCAAGCGGAAACGGGAGCGGGCCAACCGGATCTTGCGGATGCATTCCAACAAGTCCGAGCCCCTGGAGGAACTCTCTGCCGGGGATATCGGGGTTATTATCGGGCTGAAGCTGGCCCAGACCGGGGACACCATCGGAAGCGAGGGGTGGCCCGTGGTCCTGGACAAGATGCAGTTCCCCGAGCCGGTTATTTCGGTTTCCATTGAGCCCCGGACCCTGTCGGAGCAGGAAAAGCTGCGGGACATTTTGGCGATCCTTGCCAAGGAGGACCCCACCTTTACTACCAAGGAAAACGAGGAGACCGGCCAGCTCATCATTTCCGGTATGGGGGAACTGCACCTGGACGTGCTCGTGACGAAGATCCTCAAGGAGTACAACCTGGGGGCCAAGGTGGGAAATCCCCAGGTGACCTACCGGGAATCGGTGAGTAAGGCCGTGGAGCGGACCGATAATTTTTCCAAAATTATCGGGGGAAAGGAAAACGCCGCTTCCCTGTGCCTGCGGGTGGAACCGGTACCCCGGGGATCGGGGAATAAGTATACCTGTGGGGTGAAAAGCCGGGACATCCCCGATTTCATCTTTGACGCGGTGGAACGGGGGATAACCGGGGCCTTTGCCTCAGGCATAGTCCTGGGCTACCCCTGTATTGATGTGGGGGTTACCCTCACGGACATCAAATATTCGGAGCTTACGGGCACCGAATTTGCCTTTGAAGCCTGCGCCAGCCTGTGCTTTGACGAAGCCTGCCGTTCCGCGGGGCCTCTGCTGCTGGAACCGATCATGACGGTGGTGCTTTTTTCCCCCAAGGAATTTGTAGGGGACGTGATCAGCCTCCTGGTCCAGCGGGGGGGCCAGGTATCAAGCATGAATTCCAAGGCCCAGCTCGACGAGGTAAAGGCCCTGGCTCCCATGTCAAAGATGTTCGGCTTTATGACCGCCCTTCGGTCCGTAAGCCAGGGCCGGGCCACCTTTACCA
Source organism: Spirochaetaceae bacterium (assembly GCA_031282145.1). GTDB lineage: Bacteria > Spirochaetota > Spirochaetia > Treponematales > Breznakiellaceae > JAIRMO01. Next base: position 2,447 of record JAITEG010000007.1, read on the forward strand.
TGGAATTCTCCCACTTTGAAAAAAAGGCCGAGCGTTAGTATCCCGCCCCGCCGCCCCTATAGGGGTTTCTGCCCCATGTGCGTATACTTAAGAATATTTTACCGCAAGGTCGAAGAAGTTTTTGAGAGAAAAATACTCTTTTTCCTTTGCTTTTTCTTGGTGGTTACTATTTTATTGGTAAAGCAAACGCATAGGTGAAAATAACCCCTCCCTTGGGAGGATTCCTCGTGGTTCGTTGCTAACCGCCTGCCTTAAAAAGCCGTTTGAAAACCCGGATAAGCCAATTAAGGATACGCCGGAAAAAGCCCGGGTTCCTTATTTTGTGGAGTTTTTGCATGGCCTCGGAAACTTCTTCGGAGCTAAAATCCTGCCGCTGAATATTTTCTTCAATTTCATATTCCAGCTTGTCTATCCCTTCGGGAATATTGGCAATGACCGCGTTGATGGTCCGCCAGCCCAGGGTACGGGCCGCCGCGAGACGGCGGCCGCCGGAAATAAGCACATTGTTGTTGGTCAATACGATGGGGCATATCTGTCCGAACCGTTTCATGCTGTCCGCCAAGGCGTCAATATCCCCCATGTCTTTCCGGAGCCGTTTTTTTACTTTAATATCACTAATGGGAACCTGCATCTTTTTTCCTTAATAATAGTATAGAATAAGAGCGTTCTCCGGAAACTTCAGTTTCCAAACAAATTTCTTTTAGTCCAGCAGCGGATTATAGTCCGGAAACTCATCAATCCCCCAATCATCACCGGGAACCGGCGGCTCCACGGGTTCGGATGGCCGGACCGGGATATCCGGAAGATCGATCCGTAGTTGAGGCATAGGCAACTCGTTTAACAGGGAATCATCCCTCAGGGTGAAAGCACTGGTCCGCATGGTCTCCAGGGTCAACGAGGAACGGATCCGGGCGTCCGAATGGATGGTGCAGGCCTCCCGGGGCTGGGTTCCGGTAAGAAAGGAAAGGGTGATCGTCCCTTCGTTACAGGCTTCGGTGGGTAATAACCCTGATTTGGCGCAGACCGTTACATCCACAATCCCCGTGGAAGGACGGATAAAATCCTTGGCCGGGAGGCCCATATTGAGTTCCCGCATGAAGTCCCCCCAGATGGGACCGGCCAGGGTTGCCCCGGTCAGGGACAGGCCCAGGGAGTTACCGGGCTTGTCAAACCCGAACCAAATGGCGGTGGTAAAATAGGGGGTAAACCCCACGGTCCAGGCATCGGACCAGTTCTGGGTGGTTCCGGTTTTTCCCGCCGCGGCGATACGGTACCGGTTGCCCTTTTCATCCTGGTACACAAACTTGGAGCCGAACCCCGAACCGGAGCGGAGGGTCCCCACTTCCACGGTCTTTTTCAGCAGGCTGGTCATGATATAGGCGTTTTGCGGGCTTATGACCTGGATGTCGCTGCCCATACGCCGCTGCCGCTGCCGGAGTTCCCGTTCCGTATCCAGAACTATCCTGCCGTTCCGATCCTCCACGGCCCGGATGGCGATGGGGGTAACTTCCCTGCCCTGGTTTGCGAAAATCGCGAAGGCCCGGGCCATCTGTATGGGGGAAACGGACACAATCCCCAGCCCCATGGGGTATACCCGGGGAAAGGTCCGCTCCCGTTCCTGGGGATCCTCAATTCCCAAAAGGTTTGCCGCCCGGTCAATGGCCGCGTCAAAACCAATGGTGTCCAGTATTTTAAGGGAAGGGACGTTCATGGATTGGGCCAGGGCATCGTAGAGGAGGACCGGCCCCTTCCATTCTCCCCGGAAATTGAGGGGTATATAGGGGGTGCCGTCCTCGTTGTGGAACACGATGGGGATGTCATAGATCAGGGACGAGGGGGTAAACTGCCTCGTATCAATAGCGGCGGAATAATACAGGGGTTTAAAGGAACTCCCCGGCATGACCCGTCCCTGGGTGGCCCGGATAAGCTGGTTGGACTGATCAAATTGGGAGCCTCCCACCACGGCCTTAATATACCCGGTCTCGTTCTCAATGGCGATAAGGGTGCCTTCCACCACGTTTTGCTCGGTGGTATTTTTTAACGCCGCAAAGGACGCATTAGTAATAACCTTCAAGTCCGGGAGCCCAAAAACCAGGGCGGTCATATCCACCACGGGGTTAATGGTTTTGGTATACCGGGAAAGGGCCTTTTGCTCGTTTTGGGCATCCGAGGTGGCATGGATCGAATTCAGGTTAAAATAGAGGGAAAGGAGGTCCACGATGGGAACATAGGTCTGCTCCGCCCGGACCAGCCGGGATCCCCGGGAGACAGCATACTCCCGGTTGGCTTTGACCAGCCCCTCGGCCATCAATTTTTCCGCGGTTGCCTGGTGTTTCAAGTCCAGGGTGGTCAGGACCGTATACCCGTCCCGGTAATAGTCCATGGTTCCGTACATCATGTCGTCCAACTGCCGGCGGACATATTCGCTGAACCAGGGGGCCGCGTCTTCCCGGTGGTAATAGGCGGAGGTGGACTCCCGGGTATAATCGTAATTATCCCAATATTCGTTAAAGGATGCGTCTGCCTCCTCCGCCGTGGTATAGCCGAATTCGATCATCCGGTTCAGCACCGACCGCTGGCGATCCATGGCGGTGTTGGGATTGTCCAGGGGATTGTACCGAGAAGGGCTGGAAAGCTGGATCACCAGGATCGCCGCCTCCGCCAGGGTTATCTCCCGGGCGCTGTGGCCGAAAAAGTATTTGCTTGCCGCCTCCACCCCGTAGGTGCCCGGGCCCATATAGCTATAATTAAGATAAATTTCCAGGATCTCGTTCTTGGTATACCGCCGCTCCATCTGAATGGCCCACCACAATTCCCGGATCTTCCGGGTAAGGCTGTATTCGGTCCGGTCCGTGTAGATGCTCCCCGCGATCTGCTGGGTGATGGTGGACCCTCCCCCCAGGTTGCGGCCCGTAAGCTGCCCAAAGGCCGCCCGGGCTATGCCCCGGATACTGAAGCCCTTGTGATTATAAAAGTCCGGGTCTTCCCGGGCCAGCACCGCGTGGATAAGGTGCCGGGGCAGTTCGCTTAAGGAGATCAATTCCCGTTTTTCGTCCGCGGAAAATTCGGTAATCAAAATTCCATTTATATCGAGGATCTTGGTGGGCAACGCGGGGGCAAATTCCTGGAAATTCTCCTGATTTTTAATCGTTACCGTTTGCGCCAGGGATAAACCCAAAGAAACACCGATAACCACCACTATCACTATGGCAAAGGCCGCAAAAATGCCGGCCGGTATGGTTCCTTTCATATTACCTTACATTACGCTCCATTTTAAAGCCTACGGAAAGGCCCGGTTTTTGTCAAGTAAGCTGGTTCCCCTGTCCTGCGCCTGACGAAAAAAAGGCCGGTTACGAACCAAAGTTCGAGACCGGCCCTGCCCTTGAGGCATGTCGGAAATATAGTGATTTGGGAGGGGAACTATAGGTCCGACATTATATATATCGGTAGGACCGCGATTTTATTTAACAAAATTGATAAAAAATTGCGGATTTTTCAAATTTGTTTTACCGGGGATTATCCCGGAACAGCAGTTTCCCCGGGTCCTGGGCCTGTCCGTTTTGGCGCAGTTCAAAATGCAGGTGGGGGCCGGTGGATTGACCGGTACTTCCCACCCTGCCTATCAGGGCGCCGGTCCGGACCGGACTCCGCAAGGTGGTGAGGATCGCCGAAAGGTGGCCGTAGAGGCTGGCCCAGTTTTCCCCATGCTGGATCACAATATATTTTCCATAAATAGGATCTTCTCCCAGGTCCGTTACCACCCCGTCCCGGGTGGCGAACACCTCGGTTCCTTCGGGGGCCGCGAGGTCCAGGCCTTCGTGGATCTTTACCGTCCCGGTAATGGGATTCCGCCGGAGGCCAAAGGCGCTGGTCAGCCTATAGGTACGCAGGGGAAAACTGAAGTTAAAGTTGAGGAAAAAGATCCGTTCCGTAGGGGAAAAATCCACGCCGGGAATAAACAGAAAAGCCGCTTTTTCCCCCCCCCGGTTTATGGTAATGGGAATCCCCGCCCTTTCTTCCCGGGACGACGAAAGGAGCCGCTCCAGGTCAGATTCGGGATTTTCGGGGATAAAGATTCCCGGTATCGAAGGGAGCAGCAGAGTTTCGGTCAAAGAGCGGGGATGGGCGATGCGGTTCAGGGTAGCCAGCGCCGCATAGGGGATATTACACCGGGCGGCGAGGCTGAAAATATCGTCGTTTTTATCGGGGGTATAAGCATAAACCGTCAGGGCTTCGGCGAGGCTCGCGGCATCCTCCCCGGTCCGGTTCCGGTTGGCAACGCGGCGCCGGGCGTTTTCCACATCCGCCATATACTGGTTAAAGGCCAAATCCCGAACATCCAGCCGGTTGATGACGGGAAAATTCGATTCGGCATTTTCCGCCCCCAGGGAGGATAACGCCGTGAGAAAAACCCCTACCCAAAAGGCTCCTCTTTTTTTCATGTGTATCGGGGGGTTTACGCGCCCGCCCGTTCCTCCCTCCGTTTTTCGTCACGGCCTTATATGAAAAAACCCGCCTTTCGGCGGGGTAGGGTCATTCCGCCGCGATAGCTTCTACCGGGCAAACCGCGGAACAAGCGCCGCAGTCCTTACACTTGGCAGGGTCAATCCAGCGGGCGTTGTCTTTTTCGCTAATCGCCTCTACCGGACATTCACTGTCACAGGAACCGCAATTAATACACGCATCTCCAACTTTGTAAGCCATATAATACCTCTCTATATTTATGGTACTATTAAGATACTATATAAACCGAGGTTTTGCAACTCCAGGGACCGCCTTTCCGCGTTTACCCGGTTTTAAGCCGGCCGGGAGCTTCCCGCGGCCTTTCCCGGTAATATCAGGGGGAGAAAGGGCCGATAAAAAAACAAGAGCATCCGGCAGCCTGTCCCGCAGGAAGTCCGTGGAGGAGGGATTTGACATGAATGTTTTTGTTTTGATTTTGCCCGCGGCGATATTTTTGTTGATCCTTTATTTCGCCTTTTCAAAAAAATCCGCCCCTCCGGTAAAAAAGGCCGCCCTGATTACCCTCTTCCTCCTTACCCTTTCGGTGGGTATCAGCCTGTTCCTCATCGTCAGCGAACCCTCTGCCGTAGTCCCGGGAATACCGGTTGAATCCAGTCCCGATATTCCGGTCAAGGCCAGTTATGTCAACGTACCGGCCTTGATCGTTTTTATCCTGTTTTTCCTGCTTTTCCTGGGGGTAATCATCGTTATCCTCCTGCGGGAACGCCGGAAGTTAACGGTTTTCCCCGCCAGAGAACAACGGAATATCGCCGGCCGATCAACAACCTCGCCTTGAAGGGCTTTAATTGTTATTTTATTCAGTATGGAGTATATTCAACAGAGAGGTATGCTATGGGAGATCTACCATCACCGCCGGTTGCCCACCCCCAGATGACCCAAGGAGCGTCCCCTATGCGGATAGATTTGATCCCCCAGCCGGTTTACCTGGAGTACCGTGAGGGTTTCTTTCAAAGTACCGGCCTCCCCGGCATAGGGGGGGACGAGGTTTTTCAGGGGGAAATGGCCCTGGCAGCGGAACAACTCCACCGGGACCTGGGGCTCCCGCCGGGCCCTCCGGGGAAAGGCGGGGTAGTGTGCCGGGAGCTTCCCCCGTTAAGGGAAGGTGAGCAGGGAAAAGAAGCCTATCGCCTCACCGTGACCGGCGGGGGGATCACCCTGGAGGCATCCGCCGGGGCGGGGATCTACCACGGGCTTCAAACCCTCAGGCAGCTTATCCTTTCGGGGTATGAAGACAATACCCTGACCATCCCCTGCCTCACCATAACCGATTACCCCCGTTTCTCCTGGCGGGGTTGTATGCTGGATGTATCCCGGCATTTTTATACCCCCTCCTTTATCAAAAAGCTCCTGGACGTGCTCTCCCTCCACCATATTAACGTGTTTCATTGGCATTTAACCGATGACCAGGGCTGGCGTTTTCCGGTAGCGGCATATCCGGAGCTTATCGAAATTGGTTCCAAGCGCCGGGATACCCGGAACCCCCGGGAGCCCCAGGTAAAGCAGTTCTATACCCCCGTTGAGATCCGGGAACTGGTTGCCTATGCCGAGGCCCGGCATATCATGGTGGTCCCCGAGGTGGACCTGCCGGGGCATACCAAGGCGGTATTGGCCGCCTACCCTGATTTGGGCTGCACCGGCGGGCCCTATGAGGTGGATGACCGCCATGGGATCTTTTCCGACGTACTCTGCGCGGGAAATGATCGGATCTTTGACCTTGTGGGGGCGGTTTTTGATACCCTCGCGGAACTTTTTCCCGCTCCCTATGTGCATATCGGGGGAGATGAGGTGCCTGTTTCCCGGTGGGAAGCCTGTCCCAAATGCCGCCGCCGCCTTGCGGAACTGGGCTTTGAGCGGGCCCGGCAGCTCCAGGCTTGGCTCACCGTCCGGTTTGCCCAGATGCTTAAAAGTCGTTCCAAGATCCCCCTGGGCTGGGACGAGGTACTGGAGGATACGGAGCAGTTGGGCCTTCCTGAGGAGTTGGTGGTCATGTCCTGGCGCGGACAGGAAGGAGGGCTCAAGGCCAGTGCCGCGGGGCACCGGGTGGTGATGGCCCCCAGTAGTGACGGCTGTTATCTTGATTACCGGCACTACGACCTGCCGGAAGAACCCGGCCTGGGCTCCCGGATAACCCGGGTATACGATGCCTATATGACAAACCCCGTTTTGCCGGAGATGACCGCCGGGGAGGCGGCCCTGGTTTTGGGGGGACAGGGTAATCTCTGGTCCGAATTGCTCTACGCCGACCGATGGGCCGAATATATGCTTTTCCCCCGGATATGCGCCTTGGCGGAGACCTTCTGGAGCCCCCGGGAATCGAAGGATTTCGCGTCCTTTGCCCGGCGGCTCCCGGTTCATCAGAAACGGCTGGATATCCTTAATATCTTGTCGTACCGGGGACCCCTGCAATAGGGAGCGGCGGCGATGTTGATACGGCCGGCGGTAGATTCGGATCTTCCGTATTTGTATGATATTTGTCTTAAAACCGGGGACGCCGGTAAAGACGCCGCTTCCCTGTTTTATGATCCCTATCTTCTGGGGCACTATTTCGCCGCCCCGTATCTCTTTTTTGACAAAACCCTCTGTTTCATTGTTGAGGAGGATTACACCCCTCAAGGGTATATGGTCGCTGCCGGGGAAAGCCTGACCTTTTACCGGTGGCTTCTGGAGACCTGGCTCCCCCCTTTGAGGCGCCGGTACCCGGATCCGCCTCCCGGGGGACGGGTCAAGTCCCGGTATGAACAGAAGATGATGGTCCTGCTTCATCAAGTCCCGGGCTTGCCGGAAACCGCTTCCCCCTGGTTTTCCCGTTATCCCGCCCATCTCCACATAAACCTTCTCCCCCCGGTTCAGGGGAAAGGACAGGGGAAAACCCTGATGCGTACCCTTTTTGCCGAGTTGGAACGGAGAAAAATCCCCGGAGTCCACCTGGGGGTGGGGATAGAGAATCCCGCCGCCATCGGGTTTTACCAAAAAACCGGTTTTTCGGTATTGCAGGAAGAAGCCTGGGGGATTACCATGGGGAAGGAGCTTAACCATGGATTTTAATAAATTAACCGCCCAAAGGTACTCGGTACGAAAATTTAAGGATCTCCCCGTGGAGCAGGAAAAACTCGATCTGCTGCTTGAAGCCGCCCGGAACGCCCCAACCGCGGCGAACAAGCAGCCCCAGCGCCTGTTCCTCCTTACCCAGCCATCGGGACTTGAAAAAATAGACCGGTGTACTCCCTGCCGTTTCGGCGCGCCCGGGGTATTTCTCATTTGTTATGACCGCACCCAGTGTTGGATACGGCCCTTTGACGGACAGCCGAGCGGCCTTGTGGATGCCAGCATCGTGACCACCCAAATAATGTACCAGGCAACGGATCTGGGGTTGGGCACCACCTGGGTGATGCACTTCGATCCCGCTGCCGTGGTGAAGGAGTTTTCCCTTCCCGAAACCGTGGTCCCCGCGGCGATGTTGATCTTCGGCTACCCCGCGGAGGACGCCGTTCCGGCGGACCCGCATTACCAGCGTCATCCCCTGGAAAAAATTCTTTGCCGCCTTTTATAGGCCGCCGGATTTATAAGCATCCGCTCCGGCGGGAAGCGGCCGCTATCGTGGAGTTATTGTGGCGTACATAAAAAACTTATTTGATAAAAATTTTCTGGAATATGCGTCCTATGTTATAAAGGACCGGGCCATTCCCGACCTGGAAGACGGACTTAAGCCGGTGCAGCGGCGGATCCTCCATTCCCTCTTTGAGATGGATGACGGCAAGTACCACAAGGTGGCCAATGTGGTGGGTCATTGCATGAAGTACCACCCCCACGGGGATGCTTCCATCGGATCCGCCCTGGTGGTGCTGGCAAACAAAGAATTTTTTATCGATAAGCAGGGAAATTTTGGGAATATTTATACCGGGGACGAGGCTTCCGCGGCCCGGTATATCGAATGCCGGGCTACCTCCCTGGCCAAGGAGATTTTTTACCACCCCAAGCTGACCGCCATGGCGGATTCCTATGACGGCCGGAACAAGGAGCCGGTTCTCTTTCCCGCCAAGATTCCGGTGGTCCTGGTCATGGGCGCCGAGGGTATTGCCGTGGGGATGTCCACCAAAATTCTGCCCCACAATATCATCGAGGTCCTGGAGGCGGAAAAGGCCTGTCTTTCGGGGAAAAAATTCCATCTCTACCCGGACTTTCCCACCGGGGGCCTCGTGGATGTGTCGGATTACCGGGATGGAAACGGCCGGGTCCTGGTCCGGGCCAAGCTGGATACCTCCGACCCCAAACGGATCCTCATCCGGGAACTCCCCTTCGGCAGCACCACCGAAAGCCTCATCAACAGCGTGGAAACCGCCGCCAAGGCGGGGCGGATCAAAATTCAGGCCATCAACGATTTTACCACCGATAAGGTCGAGATCGAAATCAAACTCGCCCGGGGGGTCTATTCGGAAGAAACCGTGGACGCCCTTTTTGCTTTTACCGAATGTGAACAGTCCATTTCGGTAAACCTCCTGGTGATCCACAACGGCCTTCCGGAGGTGATGACCCTTACCGCGGTGATCAAACACCATGCCGGGCAGCTCGTGAAGATCCTCACCCGGGAACTGGAACTGGAAAAAAAGGAACTGTTGGACAAATTTCACCAACGCACCCTGGAACGGATCTTTATTGAGGAGCGGATATACAAGGCCATTGAAAAGATGAAGACCGCCAAAGGGGTAGAGAATGCAGTCCTGGAAGGTTTTAAGCCCTTCCTCAAGGAGGTGGGAAGCCGGGGGGTAAGCCCCGAAGACGTGGAACACCTGCTGAAAATTCCCATCCGGCGGATCTCCCTCTACGACATAAACAAGGCAAAGGCGGAGATGTTGGAGATTCAGGCCCGGATTAAGGAAATCAACGGTCATTTGAAAAACATCGTTGCCTACGCCCTGGGCTTTTTGGACAACATCATCGCCAAGGTCAAGGCCAACGATGATCTGGGAAAGGGGGCGCGGAAGACCAAGGTCGGCGTCTTTGATAAGGTGGATGTGAAGGAAGTGGTCCGCCGGGATCTGGAACTCAAATACGACCGGAACACCGGGTACCTCGGAACCGCCGTAGCCGGGGAAACCCTGGCGGAGGTATCCCCCTTTGACCGGGTCCTCGCGATCCGGCAGAATGGCAGCTATGCGGTGACGGACCTCCCGGAAAAAGCCTTTGTGGGGGCCCATGCCTGGTGGATAGGGGTGGCGGATAAGGAAGCCCTGGGGGCTTTGGTCTTTACCATTATTTATAAAGAGGCCGAAACCGGATACCCCTGCATTAAGCGTTGCGTCATTGAAGGGTGGATTATGAACAAGGAATATTCCCTGGTACCCGAAGGAGCCACGGTGCTTCACCTGGATACCCGGCCTAAATTTTCATTCACCGTCTATTACGTGCCTAAACCCCGGCTTAAAATTGCCAAGGAAAATTTCAAATCCCAGGATTATCTCGTCAAGGGGCTCAAAGCGGGGGGAGTCCGGCTTGCGGCAAAAGAGGCCGAGCGGATAGAGGCCAAATAAGGGGAAGTTTATGGATACCGATATTGTATTTGATAGCACCTCCGGCTTTTCCGAAACGGAACAGCGGGAAATTCTGGAAAATATAGAGGCGATAACCCGAAAGACCCAGCTTACCCCGGTACCGGACAAACGGAAAATCGAGGCAAAAAAGAGGGGGGGGAAATTTCCCCTCTTCGTGAACCTTGGGGGGGTGGCTTTATTGATTGGCGGGTTCCTGCTCCTGTCTTTTTTTTACCGCCAGGATGAATCCGAACTCCGGGGGGGTGGTCTGGAGGAGATGGATCGGAAGCTTATCCAGGAAATCCGGCGGGCAAACGAGGCCCGGATCCACGAGAAGGAACGGGAAATTTCCGATATTCTGGCCAAACTCACCGGAGTTGACGGGGACCTTCAAATTCTGCAATCTTCCATGGAGAGTCGGCTGGCCGAACGGGAGGCGGAACTCCGGCAGCGGATGAACCGGGAACTTGACGAAGAACTGGATCGCCTGACTAATCAGAACCTGTCCGAAGCGGCCATTGAAGAGCAGATGCGGATCTTTGATGAGCGGCTGATAGCCCGGATCAACGGGGAACTGGCTGCCTACCGGAAGGAACTGGACGCGGAACGATCCGCCGCGGAGCTTAACCTGCAAAAGGTCCAGGAAGAATACCGGCAAAATCTTGCCGTCCTCCGGGAAGATCGGGCCGGGATCCTGGAAGCCGCCCGAATAAACGAAGCGGAGCTGAAGGCGCAGCTGGAAGAAAAATACGGAGAGATCCGGCAGTACGAGCAGAACCGGTCGGAGCTCTCCGCCGCCCAGGAGGAACTGCGGCGGCTCACCGATGAACAGGAACGGGTTTTCCTCGCGGAAAGGCAGATGAGCGGGTTTTATGCCGTGGTGCAGGACCATATCCGGGAAGGTGCGCCGGAAAAGGCCGCGGAAACCCTGGGCCTCGCCCGGGAATTTCTTGAAACTCCGGCCTTCAAGACCATCCGGGCCATTCAGTCCCAAAAAGAAGGGCATCTGGCCGCCATAAATACCCTGTCCGTTGCTGTGGATGGGCTCCTGCAGGGGGAGATCTCCCTGGCGGATCCCCGGGAAGCGGAGGAAACCGCCGCCCTGCGGGAAGAAAACGCCGCCCTTACCCAGACCATCACCGATCAGGCCCGGGAAATAGAGGCCTATAGGGCGGAGGGCACGGACCTGTCCAGGACCATGAGGGAATTTGAGGGGACTATCTCCACGTTACGGAATCAAAATGCCGCCCAGGCGCAGACCATTAACGAGCGGCAGCAAGCGCTCGCCCTCAGTGAACGCACGCTCGCCCTCAGCGAACGCACCCTCGCCGAGCGTGAACGGGATCTTACCGCCCTCCGAAGCGAAAACGCGGCCCAGGCCCAGCGCATCAGCGCCCAGGAACGGGATCTCATCGCCCTCCGGAGTGAAAACACCGCCCAGGCCCAGCGCATCAGTACCCAGGAACGGGATCTTACCGCCCTCCGGAGCGAAAACGCGGCCCAGGCCCAGCGCGTCGGTACCCAGGAACGGGATCTTATCGCCCTCCGAAGCCAAAATGCCGCCCAGACCCAGACTATCGCCGAGCAGACCCAGCAGATAAACACCCTCCGTTCCACCAACGCCTCCCTGTTCCAGGCCATGGAAAACCTCCAGCAAGCCCTGGATACCGCCCGGCAGTTACAGCAAAACCAGTGAGAAACTATGCGTAAAAAGGCCGGATTCCAGGTGATTACTCGACAAAAAAGAATTTAATTTAGTATAGTGGTATATAGAGCTATTTTGTAGGGATAGAAGGAGTAAGCGATGGCAAATAGCAAAAAAATGCGGGTAATACTGACGCTGGCACTGGTATTGGGGGTTACGGTATCGGCCGTTTCTTTTGATATCAAATCATTTCCGGATCCCATCAAACAGGGCGATATCCTACTCAGCGGCGGGTTTGGGCTCGGGGTTTTTTATCCGGAAAGAATTGATTTAACCAGTTCCCTATTATTAGGCGGTTCCTTCGCGGTGGAGTACGCGCTGCCGATCAATTTCGCCCTCACCGTTGGCGGTGAAGTGGGGTTTTCCGGTTCCAAGTTAAAAGGTCTTTTCGATTCCGACCCGGAAACTTCTTTGCTGGAAATACCGATCATCGCCCGGGTCGCGTGGCACCCGAATTGGGAGGTTAAAAACCTTGACACCTATATCCTCGCGAAGTTTGGCTACGGTATTGGGATCTGGGCCGGCGACCAGGCGGATTATTTAAAAAATCCCCGGGGGATTATCTTTGGCACCAACATCGGGGTCCGTTATTTCTTTATCCCGGCCCTGGGCGCTTTCGCTGAGGGGGGGTATGAATACCATTTCCTGAACTATGAGAACAGTTACGCCACCTTTTCAGCTTTCGCCTTTAAATTTCTTACCCTGGGCGTGACCTTTAAATTGTAAGGCCCGGACCCTTCGGCCCGGAAAAATACCATCCGCTCCGCCCTGACAGCCGGTACACGGAAGGACCCGCA